>JBDNDG010000160.1:0-9870 GCA_046719255.1 Chloroflexaceae bacterium | reverse complement strand
ATGCGGACATCCTGTTTCCGCATCCCCCTACCTTTCAGGTATCGCCAGCGCGGTTCGAGGCAACCGTTCGTGACCTGGCGCAACACGGGCCGCGCCAGGATGCGTCGTATCCGATCCACAATCGCGCCAGGGCCACACCGAGACCGCTGCCGGTGGGGAAGCGCGGTGGGGCTATACTGTCCGCCAACCCCGGGCGAGCGAAGGCTCGTTGGAGCGCTAGTCTCCCACCGCAACGCAGGCATTCAGCTCACGCAGGGGCGTGCGCGGGCGGAGGTAATTGCGGGCCTCGGCGCGGATGATGTCCCAGGTCATACGGAGCTGGACCAGCCACGGCGCGGGGGCCATCTGCTTGTGCATATAGCTATCAAAGGTGAGGCGTTGCACATCGCGGTTGCGACACATTTCGGTAAAGACCTCCATCTGCCGCTCGTTGCCATAGCCCCACTTTTGCAGCCAGCGCAAGAAGGCGTACATCGATCCGTACTCGTCCCACCAGAGCTTCTCGTAGGCCCGCAGATGGGCGGCGCTGGGCGCATCGAGGTGCTGGGCGAGCACCTGCGCGGCGATCTGGCCACTCTTCATGGCCCAGTAGATCCCCTCACCCGAGGTATGCACCACGAGGCCGGCGGCGTCGCCGATCAGCATAGCCCGGTCGAAGGCCATATGCTTGCGGGGTTCCATGGGCAGAGCGTGGGCCTCGCGTAGCAACACGCGGCCGCCTTCGAGGGCGGGGCCGAGGCGCGCCTTGAGATTGGCGAGCAGAGTGCGAGCCTGCGCGGTATGCCCCGGCCCCGCGCCCACGCCAACGGCGATATGGTCGCGCTTGGGAAAGGCCCAGGCATACAGATCCGGGCTGACATCGTGGCCAAGGTACAGGTCCGCGGTTTGCTCCCAGCGGGCCATCTGACGATCGGGCAGGGCAATGCGTTCCTGCAAAGCAATGGCGCGGGGCAAATTGGGCAGGCCGAGAAACTTCGCGGTGGGCGAGTAGGCCCCATCGGCGCCGATCACCGCATCGGCCGTGAGGCTCTGCTCGCCGCCATCGGCCACGCGCCGGTAGGTCACGGTCACTCCGTGGCGTTCGACGCGCAGGCCAGTAAGCTGGGCATGGATCAACTCGGCGCCGCGTTGCCGGGCGCGGGCGCGCAGGAAGGCATCGAAGACTTCCCGGCGCACCATGGCCACATAGTCATCGGCACTGGGCACGCTACCTGCGACATCAATATGGGTCTCCTGGCCGGAGGGTGAGACCACCAGGCAGTGCGTCACCTTGCGGTCGATGAGCGTCGTGGGCAGGTCAAACTCCCGAAACGCAGCGGGAGGCACCGCGCCGCCACAGGGCTTGGCCCGGGTCAACTCACGCTCGATCAGCACCGTCTCGATCCCCAGGCCGCGGAGCGTGATAGCCGCGGTAGCGCCACCCACCGAAGCGCCGACGATCACGACACGTTGCGTCATAATTCCCCCAGTTTTCGCTCCAAGAAAGGGGCGCCTGCCGAAAGCGGAGCGCCCGTTCGCCGCAGGCCGTAGCGCGCAGCAACCCTCAGGAAGCCAGCCCGATCGCCGCGGCCAGCATACCCCAGACATAGAGCATAATCGCCGTAGCGTTGAAGAACACCTCGTTATGCTCGGGGTCGCGGATGAAGCGCATATTGGGAATGCTCTGAGCGGCGAGGAGCAGGAAGACCACGCCCGCGGCAATCGGGTGGCCCCAGGCGAAGAGCAGCACAATCACGCCAATCTGGGCCAGGCCCATAATCGTCACCACCATGCGTGCGGCGGCTACCTTGCCGTACTGCACCGGAATGGAGCGAATACCCATCACGGCGTCGCCCTTCATACTCTTGAAATCATTGACGGTCATAATGCCGTGGGCGCCGAAGGAGTAGAGCAGGGCAATCGTGACGCTCTGGGCGGTGAGCGGCGCAAAAGCGACGTGACCGGCCATCCAGGCCAGGCCCTCGTAGGAGATCGCCACCAGCGCATTGCCAATCCAGCCATTGCGCTTGGCGCGCACGGGCTTGAGGCTATAGGCCAGGGCGGCAATCAGGCCCAGCCCGACGAAGAGCGCGACCTGACCACCGAGCACAAAGGCCATGCAGGTGCCGAGCCAGGTAAGGATGACGGCCAGAATATGGACGTGGCGCAGGCTGACCCGACCGGAGGGAATGAGGCGCTGGGGTTCATTGATGGCGTCAACATCGCGGTCACAGTAATCATTGACCACCTGGGACAGGCCGCAGAGGATGGGGCCGGCCATCAGGATACCGAGGGCCAGGCGGCTGAGGGGTTCAACCTGCCACGAGAGGGCGCCACTGGCGACCGCGCCGCAGAGGAAGGCCCAGGCCGGCGCGAACCAGGTCACCGGCTTCATCAGCGTGATGGAGCGGGTGAGCGTACCGCGCAGGCCGGAGACGGGAGGCGCGAGCGACGACGTGGCCGGTGTCGGGGCGGGAGCGAGACCAGAGCCTTTGTGGGTGTCACTCATTGACGGCTCGATTCTAGCAGGGGTCGAGGGCGCGGGGCGTCGGCTGGCGACGCCCCGCACCGCCAGCTACGGTGTTCCGCGCAGGATGGGCGGCAGCACGACCACTCCGGCATCACCCGCCGGGATAGCCGATTGATTAATCGCCGCCTTCGGAATAGCTGCCCGCTGGTGACAGGTGTAGCAACCCGGCACGTTGTAGTACTGCCCATCGATCTGCTGGTAGGAGAAGCGGCTGGCGCCACCTTGCAGCTCGGAGGGGATGGCATCTTTGGGGATCGCCCCGTAGGTCGTCCAATTCTCCTTCAGCCAGGTGGTGAGTTGCAGCATACGCTGGGCCTTGAGCTTGTTGTAGCCGTACTGCGGATTGGCGATATTGCTGGCCGTCTCCAGCTCATACCCCACGAAGTTGCGCGAGTTGTGGCAGTAGGTACAGCCGACGCCCAGCGACCAGGCCTGGTAATTCATCACGTTCTGGTTGATGGTCACCTGTTCCTGGGTACGCCCGCCGTCGTAGGTCAGCGCCAGGGCGCCGCGGCCACTCTCGGGAACATTCGGGTCGAACGGACTCCAGACAAAGTAGTTGTAGATGTAGTAGAGCACCGAATCCTGGAGACTGATCGGCTGTTGCAGAGCCTCGGGCTTGAGCGCCGGATCGGTAATCGCCACGCCATTTTCATCGAGCGGATCGACCGTCACCAGAATATCGGGGACGCTCTTGATAAACTGGACGCCAAAGCTCTCCAGGTTGTTGGGCGCGTTGTTATGGCAGGTAGCACACTGCACATAATTCCCGCGCCAGTTGGGCAGGTTCACAATGTACTGGGCGTTGACATCGCTCACCAGGTAGAGCATGTTGCGCGCGGCGATCTTCTGCGGATACTCATCGCTGGCGAAGTTCTGGATGTTATGACAGTACTGGCATCCGACCCCAAGGGCGCCAGACACATACTGCTGCATATACGTCCAGATCTGCGCCGAGGTCATACCAACGAGCACCTGCACGTTGACCGTGTTCGGATTGGCCTGAACCCATGCCTGACCGGCCTGAACCCCTTCGGTCCAGGCCTGTTCGCCGAGCCATGGCTGGCGACCATCGGTGGGCGTATTCGGTTGCGCGCTGGTAATTACCTTGATACCATCGCTCGGGCTCCAGGGGGTCGCGGCGACCAGGGCCGCGGCTGCGCGCTCGGGGGCGAGCACCAGGCTATACACCCACCAGAACACTGCCGTCGTCACCACTGCGACGACGATGCCAACGGCCTCGGAGATGAAGATCGCAGCCTGTCGATCACTGGGCCGGGTTGGCGCTTGCATAGAGGTCTCCTCGAGCTCCAGGTCAGCAGCCCGGCGCCACCGCACCAGGGGCAGCCGGCTCCGACATATACGTCAGGGCGTCAGGAGGGCGGTCGCGCTGCACAGCCTGCCTCGGGGGAGTGCGGGACGCGGATAAAACGCCAAGGAAAGCGAGAGTGGTTGACCCTGACCTTGCACCAGTCAGTATACACCCGATGCTTTCGAAGGTCAAATAATGTTCTATGTGCAAAAACCGGAATAATCCTGGCCGTAGGATGGCAACAACCGCCAGCACCCCCTGCTGGCGGTTGTTGCCATCCTCCTGGTGCTCCAGCTGCCATCTGGCGCCGGGCGCTAGAGGTCTCAGCCGAGCAGGGCGCCCAGGTAGTGCAGAATCAAGACGCCTGCGGGCGTTCCTGCTGGTGTCAGATTGTCGAGCCAGTTGTAGCGAACCGAGCTGAGCACGATGAAGTGAATCAGCAGCGCGACAACGAAACCCAGGATCGTAAAAAGCACGATGTTAGTGCGCACTGGACTGCGTGGAGGCATAGGTTGCTCCTTACCTTGGAAGCCTAACCGCTAACAACAACACCCGCCGCTCCGCCTGGCCTTAGAGACCGGCGCTTAACCACGGACGCCAGAGCCAGACCAGCAGGTGCGCGATCGCAGCGATCACGCCAAAGGCCCAGAACGACTTCACCACGATGTCGTGCATCAGCCAGTCCTGGTTGTTGAACAGCGACCGCCATTTCGGGGGGACCAGATTGTCTTCTTCGCGCATGGATGAACCTCCAGCTACTACAACGGGACCACTGACCGGGCGCCAGGCATGCCATGCCGTCCTGGCGCTGTGTGCCTCTCGCGCAACCTTCACGGCGGGAGTTGCACAGCGGGAAAGGTATAGGATGTAAATACCTTATACTGCCCTAAATTATATAGAAGGCAAGAAAAATTGTCAATCGTTGCTTTTAAGCAAAAAGTAGCGATCTGGCTACGAAGTGCCCATCTTCGTCACACCTCCGTCCGGTGACCCGCTCAGAGGGCAAGGGCCGGGGAGGTGAGCGCCGAACGCGCCGGCGTTACATCGGCGCCGCGGTTTCCCCCCTATTCGCCCGTCAAGAACGGAAGGGCTGTGGTATGATACTGGTGAAGGACGTAACCCGCTACGACCGGATGCACCACTGAGGAGCGCCGCGTGACCCTGTTGCTGCTGATTCGCCACGGAACCAACGATTGGGTGCATGGTCGGCTGGCCGGCTGGACGCCGGGCGTGCATCTGAATGAGGAAGGGCGCGCGCAGGCGGCTGCGCTGAGCGAGCGGCTGGGCGATTTGCCGATTGCGGCCATCTATTCCAGCCCGCTGGAGCGTTGTGTCGAGACGGCTGAAGCCATTGCCCGGCCCCGCGGGTTGCAGTTACGCCTGATCGAACAGATCGGTGAGGTGCGCTACGGCGAGTGGCAGGGCGCCGAGTTGAAGGAGCTTTATAAACACGAGCTCTGGCCCGGCGTGCAGCACTACCCCAGCGGTACACGCTTTCCTAACGGCGAGACCCTCGGCGAAGCCCAGATGCGCATGGTGCAGGCCCTCGACCGCCTGCGGGCGCTGCATCCCGAACAGATTATCGCCGTCGTGTCGCACGCCGATATTATCAAGCTGGCTATTGCCTACTATGTAGGGATGCACATCGATCTGTTTCAACGGCTGGTCATCAACCCGGCTTCTCTGACCGCAATCGCATTCGAGCGGATGGGACCGCGGCTGCTGGCGTTCAATGAAACTGGCTCCCTCGCCCATCTGCGCCCGAAGCCCCCGTCCGCTGCCGCAACCGAGCAGCCCGCGGAAGGCGCCGCGGTCGCTACCCCGACGCCTTCCCCTGAGAGCCCCGCCGCTGGCAACGGTGAAGGCCCCCTGCCGGAGGTGGAGCACCTAGAGCAGGAGCATGTCTGAGTTTACCTACGATCTGGATGCAGTGCAGCGCATTACCGTTGGCGCCGTTGGTCCGAAGGGCCAGCGGGTCTTCTACATGCAGGCGCGTCGGGGCTCGCGGCTGATTACCCTGCTCGCCGAGAAGGAGCAGGTGCGCGCCCTTGCCGAAGCAATCGGGCGGCTGCTCGATAGTCTCGCCGAAAAAAATCCGCGCCTGGCCACCTCCGACGATTTGCTGGTGACCGATATGAGCCTGGAAGAGCCGCTGGAGCCGGAGTTCCGCGTCGGCCAGATGGGGCTGGGCTACGATACCGAACGCGATCTGATCGTTTTGCTGATCCAGGGTATCAGCGACGATGAGGACGAACAGCCAACCGCGCGCCTCTCGGCGACCCGGCCCCAGATGCGGGCCCTGAGCAGCCACGCCGCGCAGGTGGTGGCCGCCGGGCGGGCTATCTGCGGTAATTGTGGCCGCCCAATTGACCCGTCGGGCCATTTCTGCCCCCAGCGCAACGGCCACGGTCCGGTCAGCGGCACACCCTGAGTGATACGAGGCTCACACGCCGACAGTTGGACGTACCTCACGCCCCGCCCCGAGGAGAGGGTTCGGGAGGGCTTCGCCCTCCCAGGACCCAGGTATGTTCATTCTGGCGTTGTGCGGCGCAGCCGCATGCATGGATGGCCGAGAACGTCGAGGTATGCGTACCGCTTGAAGAGCGCAGCAACTATGAACGAGCAGCAACCCCAGACAATCGAGGTATCCCGGGTGTTGGAAGCGCTGGCGCAGGGCGATATGACGATTGAGACCGCTCTGCCCTACAGCAGTAACTATACGCTGCTCGCCACCGTTACGTATGGGGAGTTGCAGGTGCTCGCGGTGTACAAGCCCCGCCGCGGCGAGCGCCCGCTCTGGGATTTTACCCGCGGCACGCTGTATCGCCGCGAGGTGGCGGCCTACCTGGTCTCCGAAGCCCTTGGCTTTGGCCTGGTGCCGCCAACGGTGCTCCGCGATGGTCCCTATGGCATCGGTATGGTGCAGTTGTTCATCGCCAATGATGAGGACGCGCACCTGTTTACTATGCTCAAGGAGGGAGGCTACGAACCATCCATCCGGCGCCTGTGCGCCTTCGATTGTCTGATCAACAATGCCGATCGCAAGAGTGGCCACGCCCTCAAGGGCCTCGATGGGCGACTCTGGGCGATTGACCACGGGATCTGTTTCCACCACGAGCCGAAGTTGCGCACGGTGCTGTGGGATTTCGTTGGCGAGGCCTTGCCCCCCGAGGTGGTCACCGCCCTGCAAGCCTTCCGCGCCCGGCTCGATGCCGGCGATGCGGTTGCGGAGACCCTGGGCGATCTACTCGATAAGGTCGAGGTTCGCGCCCTGCGTCGCCGCCTCGACCACCTGCTTGCTACGGGTGTCTTTCCGCCGCCCGGTCCCGGCCCCAATGTGCCCTGGCCGCCAGTGTAGCGCCAAACGGATTGCGGAATTCCTCCAAGACCTCTTCATATGCCTTTCACAACCCTTCCGTATTCTGGTCACTATAGTTGCCCGAGGATTGACGGAGTTTCTCGATAATGGAACGTTCACGCAACTGGATTAGCCTTGCCGCCCTCGCGCTCGGTGGCCTGGCTCTGGTTATCAGCCTGGGCACGCTGTTTGGCAGCCGCTGGCCCGGCTCGCCCGCCCCGGCGGCGCAGGCGCTATCGGGCGCCGTTGTGGCACCCGGCCCTGACGGGCGCTTCGAGGGCCGTGTCCCCGGTGGCCTACCGCCGGGGCTCGAGCGTATGGAGCGTAAGGCCCACCCGCGGGAGTACCGCGCCGAAGGCTTCCCCTTCGACCGCCACCACGGCGGCTTCTGGTTCTGGCTTGGTTCTGGCTTCAAGCTCCTGCAAGCACTAACGCAACTGGCCGCCCTCGGCCTGCTGGCCTGGCTGCTGCTGCGACTGTTCCAGCAAAGCCGGAGCAACCAGCCGCCGGCCGGGCCGCCCGCGCCGGCCGGGCCCACCACGCCAGCCGGGCACGATCCCCGCGTGGAGTAGGCGGCGCCTGGCTACGCCCCATACCACAGGAACCCGGGCGGGTGGGAAGTGCGGCCCTCCCACACCCGCCCGCGGGCCTTCCTCGGCTCAGGTGGTCCATCCATCCGCCTGCCCCTACCCTCAGGCGCCACGTATGACCCGCACCATACTTGTAGTTGATGACGAGCCTGGCATCGTACAGATCGCCCGCGATTATCTGGATCGGGCCGGATTTCGCGTCATCACCGCCGGTGACGGGCCGACCGCGCTGCGCCTGGCGCGCCTCGAACGCCCGGCGCTTATGGTGCTCGACCTGATGCTGCCGGGGATGGACGGCCTGGATGTGGCCCGCATCCTGCGGCAGGACCCGGCCACGCGCAAGCTGCCGATCATTATGCTCACCGCGCGGGTCGAGGAGGCCGACCGGCTGATCGGCCTGGAGCTGGGCGCCGACGACTACATCACCAAGCCCTTCAGCCCCCGCGAGCTGGTGGCCCGCGTGCGCGCCGTGCTGCGCCGCAGCGAGGGCGAGAGTGCCCCGGCTGGCATCATCCACTGCGGCGAGTTGAGCATTGACCTCGAGCGGCGCAGTGTTCGCCGCAGTGGCGAGCCAATCGAGTTGACCGCCACCGAGTTTGATCTGCTGGCGGTCCTCGCTCGCGAGCCGGGCAGGCCCTTCACCCGTGCCCAGTTGCTCGAGCGGGTCTACGATGTGCACTACACTGGCTACGACCGTACCATTGATGCACATATTAAGAACCTGCGCCGCAAAATCGAGCCCGACCCCGCCGCCCCGCGTTACGTTTTGACAGTCTACGGGGTAGGCTATAAGTTTGCCGAGTAGAGGACCGTGGGGAGGGCCGCGCCATCCTGAAAACCCTCGCGCGGCCACGGACAGGGGGAACCCGACGTTCCTCCGCGTTCCGATACATGCCCGGGAGGGCGTCGCCCTCTCAACCGTCTGTAGCATTATGCGCCCACGCATCTTCAGCCTGATGTTGACCGCCTTCACCCTGGTGATCGTGCTCGGGGTGGGTGGGATGCTGCTGCTCTTCTGGCTGGCCGGACAAGACGATCGGCGCGGCCAGGTTGAGCAGGGTCCGCGACCCGAAGTGCTTGCCCGCGCCGAAGCGCGCCGGCTGGCCCGCCTCTACCAGCGCAACGGCTCCTGGACCGGCGTTGACCTCAGGCTGCGCGCGATCGAGCGCGAGCTGCGCACGGCCAACTTGCAGAGCGTGGCCCTGCTCGATGCCCAGGGGCGCGTCGTGACCACGCGCCCATCGGCCCCGAACGAGTCGCCTCCAGGGCAACCGCCTTTCACCGGCGTTGCCCTACCGGGCGAGGTTCCCCTGCCGCCCGGCCGGGGTGATGGCCTGACCGTGCGTTCGGTGCCGATCGTCCTCAGAGGTGAACAGGTCGGCGCGCTCGTGCTGGTCTACAGTGGCGCGCCAGGCGACCAGCAGGGCGCCGGAACGCTGGCCCGCGGCATCCTGGGGGCCGGCCTGGCCCTGGCGACCATCCTGATCGCTCTGGCAGCCTTCTTCTCGAGCCGTATCAGCACGCCCCTGCGCCAGCTCGACGCGGCGGCCCGTTCGATGGCCGCCGGCAACCTCCAGGTGCGCGTGCAACCCGGCCTGGTGCGCGAGGTGGCCGATCTGGCCCGCAGCTTTAACCAGATGGCCGATACCCTCGAGGATGCCGACCGTCAGCGCCGCCAGCTCACCGCCGATGTGGCTCACGAGTTGCGCACCCCTCTCTCGATTATCAAGGGGCGCCTGGAGGGCATCCAGGACGGGGTGTATCGGCCCGAGGCCGAACAGATCGCAGGGCTGCTCGATAAAGTGGAACTGCTCGAACGCCTGGTCGAGGATCTGCGCCTGCTGGCCCTGGCCGACGCCGGGCAACTGGCCCTGCATCTCGAGCCGGTCAACCCCGCGCGGCTGCTGGACAACGCCCGTTCCTCCTTCGCCCACCAGGCCGAGGAACGCCAGATTGACGTGCGGGTCGAGGCTGAAGCGGTCCCCGAGTTGACGGCCGATCCCCAGCGGATCGCCCAGGTCCTCGGTCTCTGCCGACGATGAACACCGCACGCCGGAGATAACGGCGTTCTTTGATGAGCAGGCCGTACTTTTCGCCGAAC
>JBDNDG010000016.1:0-24742 GCA_046719255.1 Chloroflexaceae bacterium | reverse complement strand
GCGCTATGCGCCAGTACTGAGCCACTGGCCCCTCGAACGGCAGGTCATCCCCTACCTGCACGCGCGTCGGCTGCTGTCGTAAGCGGGGCCCAGGAGCATCCATGAGTTTGCTTGCCCCCCTCGGGTTACTGGCACTGCTGGCATTGCCACTCATCGTCTTCCTGCATATGCTGCGCGAGCGGCGCCGGCGAGTGATCGTGCCCTCGCTGTTGCTCTGGCAACTGGTGCCCCAGAGCCGCGCCGCCCGCCAGCGCCGTCGCCTCTCCATCACGCTCCTGCTGCTGTTGCACCTCCTCGCCGCGGCCCTGCTGGGGCTGGCCCTGGCGCGCCCGCAGTGGGATCTGATCAGCTTCGGGGGCCAGCGTCACCTGGCGCTGGTGCTTGACACCTCGATCAGTATGGCCGCCCCGGCCCCCGGTGGCGGCAGCCGCCTGGAGGCCGCGCGCTCCCGGGCGCAGGCGCTGCTGGGCAGATCCGGCGCCGGGGGCAGCGTCACGCTGATCGCCGCCGGTCCGCAGGCGCGGGTGATTGATAGCGATCGCGCCGGCAGCGCCCGGCTGGCCTCCGCCCTTGCCAGGCTGCAACCCGCCGGAGTGGGGAGCGATATTGCCGGCGCGTTGACCCTGGCCGAGGCCGCTCTGCAGGGCCGCCCGGGCGCGCAGATCGTGGTGTTCACCGATGCGGCCCTGCCGACGCTTGCCGCCGAACTCGGCGGACGCCGGCCAGCCGTTCCCATCCGCTGGGAGACGCTGGGCGGCGAGCTGGACAATCGCGCCATCGTCGCCTTCGCCGCGCGACCCCGCCCCGGCGCCGGCCCGGTCCAGGTCTATGCTCGAGTGGTAAACTACGGCAGCGGCGCGCTGCGCACGGTGGTGCGTCTGTACGGCGATGACGCCCTGCTCGATACCCGTCCGGTGACGATGCAGCCCGACGGCGAGGTTGAGTTGACCTGGTCGGTGCCGCGGGGCATCGAGTTCCTGCGCGCAGAGCTTGATGGCGACGATGCCCTGCCCGCCGATGATCGCGCGGAGCTTGGCCTGGCTGCGTATCGCCCCGTGCGCGCGTTACTGGTTTCGGAGCAGCCGGCGGCCCTGGAGCGCGCCCTGCGCGCCGTGCCCGGGCTGGAACTGACAGTTGTGGCTCCGTCGGAGTATCAGGGCGCTGCTGCCGATCTGACTGTCTTTGACGGGTTCCTGCCAGCGGCCTGGCCCTCCGGTGGAGTGCTGGCCATCCATCCACCACGCGACTCGACCTTGCTGAGCGCGGGTGTGGCCGCTCCGCCTTCCGGTGAGGTGAGCTTCACGCCGGCAGGAGCCGCTCTGTTCGAAGGGATCGGCCTCGGGGCGGTGGAGTGGGGACCGGCGACGCCGGTAATTCCTCCCGCCGGGGCCACCACCCTGCTCAGCCGGGCTGGCCAGCCGCTGATCGTTCGCTGGCAGGCCCCCGGCAGCGCGATCATGGTCTGGGCCTTCGATCTGGCTCGGGGCAACCTGACGACGCGGCTGGCCTTCCCGCTGCTGGTGGCGCGTACCGTGCGCGATCTGACCCCGCCGGCTGCGCCGGCCTCGGCCCTGGCCGGGGCAACGCTGAGCCTGCGCACCGACCCCCGGGCGACGACGGTGGAGGTGATGGCGCCGGATGGTACCGCAATGACCCTGGCCGTCGCTCCGGGCGGTCAGGTGCCGGTCACCTTTGACCAGCCCGGGCGCTACACTGTTGTGGAACTGGCGGGTGCCGAACGGCTGTACCGCGGGCAGGTCGGGGTGAATACCGGGGCGGCCTTTGAGTCCGATCTGCGGCCCCGCCCCGTGCCCGAGACGGTGGCGGCGCCGCCTCCGCGCCGCGAGCGCGAGGAAGCAGCCCAACCGCTCTGGCCCTGGTTGGTGGCGCTCGCGCTGGTGGTGATCCTTGGCGAGTGGGTCTATGTGCATGCCCGGCGCTTGCGTGGTTTTGCCGAGGGATAGACGTTCAGCAGGGCTGTGCTTCAGGTTGCCGTCTCGTGCCGAACACCCCGGCCGCGGCTGGGGTCGTCTGGCGCCCCGATGGGCAGGGAGATGGGGAAACCCGGTTTCCCCATCTCCCTGCGCGAGAGGCTGGGAGGGTGAAGCCCTCCCAAACCCTCCCGGTGAAGAGGGCTTGCCACCCCGTGGGCGGGGGGATGGGGAAACCGGGTTTCCCCATATGTTCACGTCAGTCATCAGGCGCCGGCCTGAACTGCTTGCGGCTACCCATGATGATGTTCCGTAACCCACAGTTACTCTGGCTTCTGCTGACCCTGCCCGCCTTTGTGTTGTTCTGGCGCTGGCACGGCGTGCGTGTACCGGTGGCGGCGCTGGTGTTGCGCCTGTTGACCGTAACGCTGTTGATCCTGGCCCTGGCCGATCCCCTCATCGCAACGACTCTGCCTCCCGAGGGCGCGCTGGTTGTGCTCGTGGATCAGTCGGACAGCCTTGCCGAGACGACGCGCGCGGCGCTGCGCGCGCAGGCCACGGAGCTTGCGCGTAGCGCCGACGCGAAGGTGCTGTACGTCGGCGCGAACGTTGCCAGCGCCGGGGAGCAGGAGGACGCGGCTGTCGATCCGGGCGGTAGCGACCTTGCGGCAGGGTTGCGCGCGGCGCGGGCGCTGTTACCCGGTGGCGGTCAGGTCATCCTGGTCTCCGATGGTCTCGCCACCTCCCCCGACACGCTGGCCGAGGCTCGCCTGGCCGCGCAGGCCGGGATAAGCGTGGACGTGGCTCCGGTTGCTCCCGCCGAGACGCCGGAGGTGGCGATCACCGGCCTGAAGGTGCCGCGCACCCTGCGCCTGGGTGAAGCGTACCCGATCGAAATCAGCGTGCGTTCCACCGGCGCGCCTGGCCCCGGCGGGCCGGTAAGCGGGCGCCTGCGACTGTGGGAGGGTGAGGTCCTGCTAGGCGATGAGCAGGTGCTGCTGACCCCCGGCGAGGAGGTCTTTTCTTTCTCCCACACCGCCGGCGCCGTGGGGATTGTCCGGTTGCGCGCCGAGCTTGAGGCACCTGCCGGCGACACCTTCAGCGCCAACAACCGCGCGGCGGCCGTTGCCGAGGTGAACCCGCCGCCGCAGGTGCTACTGGTGGCCGCCGGTGACGACGAGGCCGCTCTGCTGGGCGATGCGCTGCGACGCCAGGGGGTGGAGACGCGCCGGGTGCGGCCTGCGGAGCTGCCCTCGCGCCTGGTTGACCTCGCGGTGTACGACGGCGTGGTGCTGGTTGATGTGCCGGCCGCGGCCCTGAGCCTCGACCAGATGGCCAGTGTGCGGGAGCTGGTGCGTAGCGAGGGCCGCGGCCTGGTCGCGATTGGTGGACGCAACTCCTTCACCCTGGGGGCCTACAAAGACACGCCGCTGGAGGAAACGCTGCCGGTAACGATGGAACCGCCGCCGCGCCCCCAGCGCACCGAGATTGCCCTGTTGCTGATCGTCGATCGCTCGGCGAGTATGACCGCTGCGGTGGGAGTAAGCAAGTTCGATATGGCCAAAGAAGCCGCCATCCTGGCGACCGAGAGTCTCAAGCCCGAGGATCGCATCGGAGTGCTGGCCTTTGATACCGGGCAACTCTGGGTGGTGCCTTTTCAGCAAGTGGGGGAGGGCGCCAGCCTGGCGGCCATCCAGCAGGCCATTCTGGAACTGCCCAGCGGCGGCGGTACCGACATCGAGATGGCGCTGGCCGAAGGCTTGCCCGCCCTGGCCCGACAGCCCACCAGTGTGCGCCACGCGGTTCTGCTTACTGATGGGCGCAGCTTTACCAATAACATGGCCAACTACGAGCGCCTGGTGCAGACAGCGCGCGATCAGCAGATCACCCTCTCGACCATCGCCATCGGCGAAGACGCCGATACTGCCTTGCTCGACCAACTGGCCCGTTGGGGCGCCGGGCGCTACTACTTCGCCGCCCGTCCAGAAGATATTCCCCGCCTCACCCTGCTGGAAAGCGAGATCGCCCGCTCGGCCCCCGTGGTCGAGGGGCCGGTGCAGCCCGCTCTCGACCGGCCCCACCCGATTGTGCGCGACTTTGCCCCGGCTGAACTGCCTGACCTTGCCGGCTACGTGGCCACCACCGCCCGTCCGGCAGCCGACGTGGTGCTGCGCGCGCCCGATGACGACCCGCTGCTGGCCGCCTGGCAGTACGGCTTGGGCCGAGCAGTGGCCTGGACGCCGACGGCCGGCGAGCCATGGGCCGCAGCGTGGACGCGCTGGGAGGGGTTCGAACGCTTCTGGGCGCAGACTGTGCGCTATACGCTGCCCGAACCCGATAGCGGCCCGCTCCAGGTGCGCGTCGAGACGCGCCCCGGCGGCGGCGCGCGCCTGGTGGTGGACGCGTTGCAGCCAGGGGGCGCTCCGCTGGACCTGGCGACGGTCAACGCGCGAGTCACGTTGCCCGGGGGCGAGCAGCGCGCCTTCGACGTCCCGCAGATGGCCCCGGGTCGCTACGCGCAGGATCTGGTGCTGACCACGCCGGGGGCCTATCTCATCTCGGTGGTGCTGCTGCACGAGGGTCGCTTGCAACAACGTGAGGTGGGCTTTGTGCAGCCCGTCGCGCCGGAGTATCGCCAGCACGGCGATCCCGCAGAAGGGCGAGCGTTGCTGGAGGCGCTTGCCACGGCCACCGGAGGCAGGGTGCTGGCCGACCTGGAACAGGCGGGCCTGCCGGAGACGGGGGCGCTCGAAGCACCCGAGGGATTGTGGCCCTGGTTGCTTGGCCTGGCGCTGGGCCTCTGGGTTCTGGAGATCGCCGTGCGGCGCGGGGTGTTCGTGCGCGCGTGAGGGCCGTGATTGACACTCTGATCGATCGGGCCATTGCCGGGCAGGTCTTTCCGGGGGCCGTGGTGCTGGTGGCCCGCGAGGGTGTGCCGCTGCACTACGCCGCCTACGGTACCACCATGTACGCCGCCCCGGGTTCACGGCCCCTGAACCCGACGGACATCTTCGATATCGCCTCGCTCACCAAGGTTTTCACCGCCAGCGCCGCGCTGGCGCTGCACGACGCCGGGTCGCTCGATCTGGAGTCCCCGGTGCGCCGCTATCTGCCGCGCCTGCGCGCGGAACACGTGCGGGTGCGCCATCTGCTGACGCACACCTCGGGTCTGGACGTGCGGCTCTCGGTCCTGCGCGCCCAGGGCGCGGCGGGCATTCGGGCCACGGTGTACGGGGCCACGCCGCTGCATCCGCCGGGCAGCACGGTGGCCTACACCAACATCAACAGCTTCCTGCTGGGCGAAGTGGTGAGCGTGCTGGCCGGTCTGCCCCTCGATGCGGCGATCCGCGCACTGATCCTGGAGCCGCTGGGAATGGCCGAAACCGGCTATTGCCCGTCCCCGGCACTACGCGCGCGTATTCCACCGACGGAGATCGAGCCTGAGTGGCGCGGGTTGGTCCACGGGGTGGTGCACGACGAAAGCGCGTATGCCCTGGGGGGCGTGGCGGGCCATGCCGGGTTGTTCAGCACGGCACGCGATCTGGAGCGGCTGTTGCGTCTGTGGCTCCAGGGCGGGGCCTGGGAGGGGCGCCAGGTGTTGCGCGAGGCCACGGTGGCAGCAGCGCTACGCGACTATACCGGGTCGTTGCCGGCGCTGAGCGGCGCGCCTGCTCGCACCGGCCTCGGCTGGATGCTCGACCGGGCGAACTTCATGGGCGCGGCGCCAGCCGGGAGCTTCGGACACACCGGTTTCACCGGGCCGGCAATGGTGGGCGTGCCCGCGCAGGGCCTGGCCCTGGTGCTGCTCAGCAACCGTACCTTCCCCCGGCGAACGCCGCCCCCGTACCGGCATCACGCGGTAACGGCAGCCGTGCTAGAGGTGGCCCTGGGCCAGCATGACCCGGACCCCGCGGGTCGGGCACACCTGTGAGAGACCCTGGGGGGCAGAAGGCGCCTCGTGCCGGGGGAGGATGTAGAGCATCGGTAGCGCATGCTCGCGGCCTGCTGATGTGAACCAAGCGGGGAAACCGGGTTTCCCCATCCCCCTGCCTGTGGGGAGGGTTTGGGAGGGCGTAGCCCTCCCGGGAAACACCCCATTTTCATCCGGCTATTGGGCGGCGCAGCCGCATGGTCGATGAAAATGGTATCACCCAAAGCGCCCGGAGATATACTCCTCAGTACGCTTATCCTTCGGATTCTGAAAAATATTGCTGGTCGTATCGTACTCGATCAACTGACCGGCGCGATCGTCCTTGTCCATGAGAAAGAACGCGGTATAGTCAGAAGCGCGAGCAGCCTGCTGCATATTGTGCGTCACGATCACGATGGTGTAGTTCTGGCGCAACTCGAACATCAGCTCTTCGATCTTGAGGGTGGAAATGGGATCGAGGGCCGAACAGGGTTCGTCCATCAAGATCACCTCAGGCTCGACCGCGAGGGCGCGCGCAATGCACAGACGTTGCTGCTGACCGCCTGAGAGGGCCAGGCCGCTCTTCTTCAGATCGTCCTTGACCTCGTCCCAGAGCGCCGCGCCGCGAAGCGCGCGTTCGACGAGCTCGTCCATCTCGGCTTTGGTGCCCTTCCAGCCGTTGATGCGCGGCCCGTAGGCGATGTTGTCGTAGATGCTCTTAGGGAAGGGGTTGGGCTTCTGGAAAACCATACCGATCTCGCGCCGTACCTGCACCGCATCCACGTCAGGGCCGTAGAGGTTCTGGCCGTGGTAGAGCACCTCGCCTTCGGTTCGGGCGCCGGGAATGAGATCGTTCATCCGGTTGAACGAGCGCAGCACCGTGGACTTACCGCAGCCCGAGGGGCCAATGAGAGCAGTGATCTTGTTCCGCTCGATCCCGAAGGAGACACCCTTTACGGCGCGAAAGGCGCCGTAGTAGATGTGCATATCGCGCGTTTCGATCGCGTATTTCGTATCGTATGTGGCACTTGTCATGTGGAGATCCTCTTGGAACGGAGATAATTACGCAGCATAATTGCTGCCGCGTTCAGTGAAAGCAGCAGGATGAGCAGGACAATAATTGCCGCCGCGGCAATGGCCCGGAACTCCTCCTGGGGCCGCGAGGTCCAGTTGTAGATCTGGAGTGGCAGCACGGTAAACTTCGAAAACAGCCCGTCTGGATCGGTCACGATAAAGGTAGAGGCGCCGATGACGATGAGCGGGGCGGTTTCGCCGATGGCGCGAGAGATCGCAAGAATGGTGCCGGTGAGAATACCGGGCAGGGCGTTGGGCAAAACGATCTTCCAGACCGTCTGCCACCTGGTGGCGCCCAGGCCGTAACTGGCCTGGCGCAGCGAACTGGGGACGGCGCGAATGGCCTCTTGCGAGGCGATGATCACCACCGGCAGCACCAGGAGTGACATCGTGAGCGCGGCGGAGAAGATGGTGCGGCCATTGGCGGTCACTCCGTCGGCGGTGCCGAAGACCGCGCCACTGGTGATTGGCTCGAGCGCGCGCACGAAGATCGCCAGGCCGAGGATGCCGTAAATAATCGAGGGCACGCCCGACAGGTTATAGATGTTCGTTTCGATCAAACCGGCGGTGCGTTGAATGGCGCGGTTGAGCCAGCGGCCGACCGGCGAACGTTCATCGAAGGGCTTGTCGGAATTGTACTCCTCGAGGTAGATCGCGGCGCCAATGCCCAGCGGGAAGGCGATGAGAATGGTGAGGAAGAGCAGAAAGAGCGTGCCGAGAATAGCGGTTCGGATGCCGGCCCGGGTCGGATCACTGGACATCGGGCTGACAATGAAGTTCCAGTTGAGCCAGCTCTTGAACTGCAACTCGGCGCGTGGGAACGCCTCGGCCAGTTCGGTCTCGATGGCCGCGCGGTTAAAGAGGAACTCCGAGAGGGTATAGATGGCTACCACCTCGGGCTTGATGATTTCCTGATTGATAACCTCAATCAATTCGTCTTCGTTCCGCTCGGCGAGGGGGCGCTCGCGTTCAAGGTTACGCAGCACGCGCGAGCGCAGGTTCGCCTCCAGGATGGCAATCAGTTCCGGCTGGGAGAGGTCCTCCAACTGGCGACCGCCGGTCAGTTCTTCCTCTTCAATAACCGACTGCACGGCGATACCGCCAAAGGCATCGTTGACAATGTTGAAGGCGAGCATCACCAGGATCACGATGCCCACCACGGTGCTGGCAAACAGCACCACTTCCCACACCCGGCCACGGCGCTGGCGCTGCGCGACATTCTGGCGCACCGCCTCGCCCTGGGGGAGCATACCGGTGGAACGCTCGCCCGATGCGTTGGTCTCTGCGCTCATCAGTCGTATACCTCCCGAAAGCGGCGGACGATCCGGCGGCTGGCGATATTGAGGCCGAGGGTGATGAAGAAGAGCACCAGGCCAATCGCGAAGATCGACTTGTAGTCAATGCTGCCGTAGCTCAGATCACCGCCGGAAATGCGTGCGATGTGACCGGTCATGGTCTCGGCGGGCGCGAAGGGGTTCCAGGTCAGATTGGGGCTGGCGCCGGCGGCCAGGGCCACGACCATAGTCTCGCCAACGGCGCGTGACATAGCGACAATCGAGGCGGCCAGGATGCCCGAGAGGGCCGCGGGCACCACAATGCGGATGGCGGTTTCCCAGCGGGTGGCGCCCAGACCAAAACTGGCCTGGCGCAGACGGCCGGGCACGGCGCTCAGCGCATCCTCGCTGAGCGTGGCGACGATGGGGGTGATCAACACGCCTACCACCAGGCCGGCCGCCATGACGTTGTACACCGAAACCACATCCGGCCCGAAGATGCCCCGCAGAATAGGGGTAATAAAGGTCAGGGCAAAGTAGCCGTACACGACGGTGGGGATGCCGGCGAGCAATTCCACGACCGGTTTCAGGATGGAGCGCGCGCGCTCCGAAGCGTACTCGCTCAGATAGATCGCTGTACCCAACCCGAGGGGAAGGGCCACACACATCGCAATGAAGGCGACCATGAGAGTGGCGTTCACCAACGGGAGAATGCCAAATTGCTCGATGCGCGGTTGCCAGACCGTGTTCGTAAAGAACTCAACCAGGGTAACCGCGGGATCGGCGAAGAAGGCGAGTGACTCCTGGAACAGCACGAACACGATCCCTATGGTGGTGAAAATCGAAATGAAACCACAAGCGAAGAGTATTGTCTGAATGATCGATTCACCGATCCGTGGGCGTTTCCGTAGATCCACCACACGCTCGGCGCGCTGAGCGGCTATCGCGCGCTGTGTGCTAGCCTGTGCCTGATCCGCCATGAACCATTGCCCCTTTTTTAGTCCGATTTCTGATGTGAACATATGGGGAAATCGGGTTTCCCCACGCCCCTCCCGGTGGAGAGGGTTTCGAGCGTTCCGCCCCCCTCCCGGCCTCCCCCCGCCGGGGGGAGGAGCACGGGTTCCTCCCCTGGTGGGGGGAGGCCGGGAGGGTGCAGCCATCCCAGGAACACCATGTTCATGTTCATTGCGGCGTTGTGCGCCCCGCGAATGGCGCCTAACGTGACAATAGGAGGAAATCGGGTTTACCCACCTGCGATGAGCCTGTCGAACCACGCCCCGCCCCATCGGAGCGCCAGGCGACACCAGCAGCGGTTGAGGTAAGGGGAAGCCGGGTTTCCCGACCTCCCTCCCGACGGGGAAGACGTGGGCGAGCGAGGCCCGCCCGGGCAGTCCTGGCAGAGGTGGTGTGGAAACCCGGTTTCCACATCACCTCCGCCCACCCCCACCGGGGTGCCAGGCGACCCAGGCAACGGTCGGTAGCGTGGGGAAACCGGGTGTCCCCACGCTACCGACGGGAAGGATGCGAGCGGGCACGACCCGCCCGGGTATACCTGGTAAGGAGTAGTGGGGAAACCGGGTTTCACATTCTCCCTGCCCGGGAGAGGGTCTGGGGAGAGCTGCGGCCCTCCCAGGAAGACCTGTACCTGTTATCATCTTGTCGGTGTGCGGCAACCGCGAGGGGGCCAGGGTTCTCTGTCTCCAGCCTGCGGGGAGGGTCTTGTCTTTCCAGATACTCCTGCGTTACTAGCGACGACAAGAATCTCCCCGCGTTGACCCTGCTCTTCAAACTGGCTATCAGAAGTGGCCCGAGTTGTGTTCGGACATGCCAGATCCGATCTGGCATGTCCGTGCTTACCTGGTCAGAGACTGCTACTGAGACTGCGCATCGAGCCAGTTTTGCTTGGCCTCGTTTAGCGCCTCGACGCTCGCAGGGAAGTAGCCGACATCACGGATCTCGTCATTGACGTTGGTCAGGTAGAAATTGATGAAGGCAGCCACCTGCGGCTTCTCTGCCATAATCTTTGCGGCAGAGTAGATGAAGAGCGGACGTGCCACCGAGTAGGTGCCGTTCTCAACGTTCTCTTCGGTGGCTTCGACTCCATCGACCTTGAGGATACGCAGCCGGCTGCGGTTCTCCTGGTAATAGGCGTAACCGAAGTAGCCAATGGCATACGGCGAAGCCTCGATACCGGCCACGAGGACGTTATCGTCTTCAGAGAGCTGCGGACTGGCGCTCAGCAGAGGCGCTGGGTCCTTCTCAAAAAAGTGCTCGACGAAGTAGTCGAACGTGCCTGAGTCAGTGCCGGGGCTGAAGAGTTGGATAGGCTGATTGGGGAAGGCGGGATCGACTTCGTTCCAGGTCTTGGCCTTACCAGAGAAGATATCGGCGATCTGGGCCTCGGTCAGATCCTCGACAAAGTCATTTGCCGCGGACACGACAATAGCCAGGGCATCGGTGCCAACGCGGAACTCGATGGCCGGGCGGCCGCTGGCCTCGCAGGCGGCCTTCTCCTTATCGTTGATCGGGCGCGAGGCGTTGGAGATGTCGGTCTCGGCAGCGGTGCAGAAGCGCTCGAAGCCTGCGCCGGTGCCGATGCTGTCAATCGTAATCTGGCCGGTGTACCCATCTTCTTTGAAGAGTTCTGCCATGCGCTCGGTGAGCGGGAAGACCGTACTCGAGCCGGCAATGATAATGTTCCCGGTGACCGTAGCCGGATCAATTTCCGGAAGTGTTAGCGCCGCGCCAGCGCCGGGTGTTGGCGCGGGGGCCGTGGTCGGCGCCGCTGTAGGAGCAGGGGCCGCGGTCGGAGCGGGGGGCGCCGTGGGCGCCGGAGCTTCTGTAGCAGGAGCAGCGGGAGCGGTAGTCGGAGCAGTGGCAGTGCCGCCGCCACAGGCTGCCAGGACGGGCAGGATCAGGGCGAGCGTGAGGAGCACCGCTAGTGTGCGAACACGAGCCATGTCGGTAACCTCCACATAACTGTTTTACGGAACGCCACGCTGGCGCACCGCATGTGCAGGGTGAGCATGTTCCCAGCGCCTGAGTGGCCTTCGCGAACCGGTCTCGCGAGACCAGCGGCGCCGGGGCTGGTTAGGCATATTGCTCACGCCAACAGTTACATATTAGCGGTTTCAGATTAAGTATCGCACAAGTAAACATTAACCTGGTATTAAATAACCCCTCTCGGTATACCGAGTCAGTATACTATCATCGATCTTAGATCTCCATGTGGTTGCGCCGCACACAGACACGATGAAAATGGGTTTTTGGGGAGGGCGCAGCCCTCCCCAACCCTCGCCGTTGGCGGGTGGTTTCCCGGGAGGGCGCAGCTCTCCCCAATCCTCTCCATTGGTTATTTCCCGGGAGGGCGCAGCTCTCCCAAACGCTCCCGTAAGGGAGGGGTGTGGGAAGCCATAGAACTCGTAACGTTGATGTGCCCTTCATTGAACCTTGTCTTACCTCCGTTCCCCGACCATCATACACCAACCACCGGCTCACCCGTGCCGCTGCGGTAGGCATAGGCCATGCGGCGGGTGTTCCAGGCCAGGCCGGGCCTGCCATCGGGGGTCAGCACAATGCAGCCGCCAGTGCCGCCGGCGACGCGACGATTGAGGATGCGCACTGCAGCTTCAGCGGCGGACTGCGGCGCAAGCCCACGTTCAAGCATGTCAACAACGCGGCGGGCGAGGGCCACACGCACGATCGCTTCGCCCCACCCGGTGCAGACAGCGGCGCCGATCTGCGCATCGGCATACAGGCCACAGCCGATCAGCGGCGTGTCGCCGACCCGGCCAGGGAGCTTCAACGGGGTGCCGCCGGTTGAGTTGGCAGCCACCAGGTTGCCGCCCTGATCGAGAGCGATAGCGCCTACCGTATCACGCCCACCCAGGATGTGCTGGGGGCCGCTGGCGGCGGTTGCGGCCTGGCTGGCACGCCACTGTTCCCACAGCGCGCGCTCACGTTCGATCACCAGTTCGCTGTTCTCGCACAGGGCCATGCCCTGGGCGGCGGCGTAGCGTTCAGCCCCCTCGCCCACGAGGAAGGTAGCCGGGCCGTGCAAGAGACGGTGTGCCAGGGCGATCGGGTTGCGCACTCGCTGCAGGCTGGCCACGGCACCGTAGCGCAGGCTCTGACCGTCCATCATAGCGGCGTCAAGTTCAACCGATCCGGCAGCGGTGAGATGTGAGCCGGTTCCGGCGTCGAAGGTCGGATCATCTTCCAGCAGGCGTACGGCGACTTCACAGGCGTCACGGGCTGACCCACCGCTCTCCAGGATGGCCCAGCCGGCGGCAAGAGCGGCACGGCAGCCGGCCAGATGGGCCTCGACCTGATCATCGGGGATGGCCCAGGCGCCGCCGTGGACGATCATTGCTATACGCATGCGCTCGTACCTCAGACTTGCAGCGATACCCGTCGCTTAATCTATCACAGGGGTTCGTGGGGCGCAACGGGTTGCGCGTTCGTTTCCGGGGTGTGTTCACCCCTGCTGGAAGCGAGGGGTGAAACCAGGTTTCCCCATACCCCTGCCTGTGGGGGCGGCAAGCCCTCCCCACCGGGAGGGCGTAGAGACGCAGCGCCGCTGCGCCTCTACATGCTTCATCGCGGCGTTGTGCGCCCCACGCATAGGGCCTGACGTGAACATATGGGGAAACCGGGTTTCTGTATGGTTCCCTCAGCGCCAGCAAGCTGCATATGCAAAGAGCCGCCGCACAACTATGCGACGGCTCTCCGTTGTTCTGGTGGAGCCAAGCGGGCTCGAACCGCTGACCTCAACACTGCCAGTGTTGCGCTCTCCCAGCTGAGCTATGGCCCCCTGGCCTGTGGACGCACGGGGATTCGAACCCCGGACCTCGACAGTGCGATTGTCGCGCTCTCCCAACTGAGCTATGCGCCCGCAACGTGAAAAAGTATACCACCACGGTTGGGGGATGTCAAACAAGTTTCATTGCCTCATCGGCGGGGCCGATGCAACGGTGTTGGAGCAAGCTCTACACTCGATTGCCAGGGGCAGCCGTTGTCTCAGCCCTGGGGTGTGACATCACCGTTTGCACAGCGCCCAGGCGTGGAACGATCCTGGCGGTCGCGGGCAGCGTTGCCGGGGCGACGCGCGGCAGGGCAGTGGGGTATCGCGGGGCAAACCGGGGCGGCGCGGCAACCCGGAGCAAGGGGTGGCCCCGTAGGGCCGCAGCATGCGCCGGCAGCGCGTGACGGGCACGGGCGCCCCTGTACGGCGCATGCTGCGGCCTCACCCCGAGGCGGCGCGGCAACCCGGAGCAAGGGGTGGGCGCGACTGCTTCGGCCCTGCGGTGGGCGGCGCGCGCCCCCCGGCGCCGGTTGGATCCGCCGGCATACGGGAACGCGGCAGGGGATGGGGCATCACCGCGGTGGCTCCGCGGTGATGCGTCGTCCGGCGCGGATGCGCCAGCCGGACCCTGTCGCCCCCCGGCGGAGCATCTGGAGACGCGCCGGTGCTTGCAAGACGCTACGTCACACCCTGGCTCTGCATCAACCCTGTGGGTATTGGACATGACACCGGTGAACGTGTTACACTTGTCTTTAATATGCTCTTTCCCCGGGGTCGGGAGAGCGACACGATTTCCTCGCAGTTTCGTATCGGGCGCCCTGCGCTTGCACCGCCCACCCGCGGGACGCAAACGGTGTGTCCCGGGCGTGGCTCTCCTGTCTGGCAGGGGCGGGGGGGGAAACCGGCTTTCTCCAGCCTCCACCTGGCGTGGAGGCCCGGCACCCCGGCAGGTAAGAGGATAGAGAAACCCGTTTCCCCGCATGTACGATAGAAAGGACGGGCTTGTGTCTACACCTGGCAATGAACTCCGCCGGCTTGGCGCCATTCTGCTTCTGGGCGTTGTTGCAGGCGCCGCCGCGCGGCATTATATAGAAAGCCGCACACGCAGCGAGGGGTACCGCCCCCCGCGGCTGATTGATTGGGAGCAGGCCCGCGAGGTGGCCCTGCGCGTGGCGCAGTGGGAGCAGGCGCCCGTGCTCGATCGGGCCTATCGCCACGATCAGTATTTTCGCCTGGTCAAGCGGAGTGAGCCGTTGATCGCCGAGTACCTGGGCGTGCAACTGCCCCAGCCGATCACCCGCGTCTATGTTCACGACCGGCGTGAGTGGCTGCTGGCGAACTTTGAGTCGTTCGAACAGTTGTTCCGCCCGATCGAGGAACTCTATGAGCAGAATGGCGGCGGACGTAGCCTGACCGCGGCGCTCTTTGGCGATCTGAATGGCAAGTTCCTCGGCGCACAACTGGGCTTGCTGCTGGGCTATCTGGCCCGTCGCGTGCTCGGCCAGTATGATCTCAGCCTTCTCTCGCCCGACCCCGCCGCCCGCGGTGCGCTCTACTTCGTCGAGCCGAATATCAATCGCGTCCAGCAGCAACTTGGCCTCAACGATGAGGATTTCCGCCTCTGGATCGCCCTGCACGAGGCGACCCACGTGTTTGAGTTCGAGGCCTATCCCTGGGTGCGCCAGCATTTCCGCGCCCTCTTGCAGCAGTATTTCGATCAGCTTAACCTTCAACTGGAACGTTTCGGCAGTGGTCTGCCGCAGTTGCTGGTGCGCGTGGCCCAGGGGCTTGCCAGTGGCCAGCACTGGATCGAGACTATGCTGACGCCGGAGCAGCGGCGCATCTTCGAGCAACTCCAGGCGCTGATGTCGCTGGTTGAGGGCTACGGCAACCACGTGATGAACGCCGTGGGCCGGCAGTTGCTCCCCAGTTTTGAGCAGATCGAACAGCGCGTGGCCCAGCGCCAGGCAAATAAGACGGTGCTCGAGGTGCTGCTGAACCGCATTACGGGTATGGATCTGAAGCTGATCCAGTACCAGCAGGGGGAGGCCTTCGTCAACGCGGTCACGCAGACGCGCGGGGTGGCCTTTGCCGCCCGTGTCTGGGAGCGACCCGAGAACCTGCCCACGCTGGAGGAGATCCGCAACCCGGGCGCCTGGATCAGACGTATGGACCGCCAGGGGTAGCTTCGCACCTGTCGCCGATGTTCAGCAGGGTAGCGGCCACTCTCCAGGGGGCCTGGGCGCGTCCACGCTCCAGGGCGGCGGTAAGCGTCTCGGGGTCGAGGGTGCTCCGCGAAGGCGAGTGCGCGGCGACCATCCCGGCTCCCGCGCGTGACGAGGAGTCCTGGCAGCTCTATCGCGAAGGTGAGCGTCAGCGGTGATGGAAGGCGAACCGTAGAACCAGAGGCAACAGGTAAAAGGTGAACGTTTCCAGGGCTTCGGAACAGACCTTTTACCTGGTGCCTTTTACTGTTTACTTTTCACCTTTTTCCCCATCTTCAATAAGATCCAGCAGACCCTGCTCGTCGAGCACGGTTACCCCGAGCTGCCCGGCTCTGGTCAGCTTGCTCCCCGGATTGGCGCCGGCCACCACATAGCTGGTTTTTTTGCTGACGCTGTCGGTTACCTTGCCGCCATAGGCGCTGATCAGCGCGCTGGCCTGATCGCGGGTCAGCGTAGGCAGAGTGCCGGTCAGCACAAAAGTCTTGCCGGCGAGGCTCGCGCCGGCGCTGGGGCGCGGGGCGCCGCCGCTGAGGCGCACCCCGGCGGCGCGAAGCTTTTCGACCACGCGCCGCTCCTCCTCGCGGCTGAAGAAGTCCACCACACTGGCGGCTACCACCGGGCCGATCCCGTCAATTGCCTGAAGCTCTTCCTGGCTGGCGGCCATGATCGCGTCGAGGCTGCCGAAATGGTTGGCGAGGGCGGCGGCGGCGACACTACCGACGTAGCGAATGCCCAGGCCGATGATCACCCGCTCAAGAGGCCGTTGTTTCGACTCTTCAATCGCCCGCAGCAGATTGGCCACTCGTTTGGGGCCGTAGCCCTCGACCCCCTGGAAATGCTCCGGCGTCAGGCTGTAGAGATCGGCGACATCGTTGATCCAGCCCATGTTCACGAACAGTTCAGCCTGGCGCTCGCCAATCCCGGCGATGTCCATCGCGCCGCGACTGACGAAGTGTTCGACGCGGCGCACCAGCTGGGCCGGGCAGATGCCGAAGTTGGGGCAGCGCCAGGCCACCTCGCCCGGCTGGCGCTCCAGAGGCGTGCCGCAGGCCGGGCAATTGATGGGAAAGACCCAGGGCTGCTCGGCACCGGTGCGCAGGTGGAGCACAGGCCCCACCACGTAGGGAATAACATCTCCGGCCCGTTGCACAAGCACATAGTCGCCGATGCGAATGTCGCGTTCGGCGATGTACTCGGCGTTGTGAAGGCTGGCGTTGCGTACCGTCACCCCGCCAATGACCACCGGCTCCAGTTCGGCATTGGGCGTCACCACGCCCGTGCGCCCCACGTTGACGGTGATGTTGAGCAGGCGCGTGACGGCTTCACGAGCGGGGAACTTTAAGGCAATCGCCCAGCGCGGCTCGCGCTGCACAGCGCCCAGGGCGAGTTGCTGGTCGAAGCTGTCTACCTTGACCACAATGCCGTCGGCCTCGTAGGGAAGCTGGTCGCGGCGGGACATCCACTCGCGACCGTAGGCGATGACCTGCTCGAAGTCCTCGAAATGGCGGGCATCGGCGTTGACCGGGAAGCCCAGGGCACGCAGGTACTGGAGCGCCTGCCACTGGCCGGTCAGGGTAACGCCTTCGAAGGGGCCGACGCCGTAGGCGAAGAAGCGCAGGGGGCGCGTCGCGCTGATGGCGGGGTCCTTCTGGCGCAGGGAGCCGGCGGCGGCATTGCGGGGGTTGGCGAAGGTCTTCTCGCCGGCAGCGGCCAGGCGTTCATTCAGCGCCTCGAAATCGGCGGTGCGTATGTACACCTCGCCGCGCACCTCGATCAGCGAGGCCAGGGGCAACCCCGTCTCACGCGGGTCACGCAGGCGCAGTGGGATGTCGCGCACGGTGCGGAGGTTGGCGGTCACATCCTCGCCCACCTCGCCATCGCCGCGTGTGGCCCCCTGCACAAGGATCCCGTCGCGGTACGTGAGGGCGACGGCCAGGCCGTCGATCTTCGGCTCGACGACGTAGGTCACCGGGACGCCGGGGCCGAGCAGCTTGAGCACGCGGCTCTCGCGCCACTCCCGGAGTTCCGCTTCATTCATCGCATTGCCCAGCGAGAGCATGGGCTGGGGATGGCGCACCCGGGCAAACTGGCTGCTGGCCTCTCCACCCACCCGCTGAGTGGGCGAGTCGGGCGTAATCAACTCGGGATGGGCCGCCTCGAGGGTGCGCAGCTCGCGCATCAGCGCGTCGTACTCGGCGTCGCTCAGGGTCGGAGCGTCGAGGACGTAGTAGCGGTAATTGGCCTCTTCGATGGCGGCGCGCAACTCCGCAGCTCGCCGGACGGGATCGCTGTAGTCCATTGCGGGCAGCTCCTTGGCATCTGTTCTATGAGGCGGGCGCATGGCACGTTCGCGGCTCCTGATCGCAGACCCCCCGGTAGGAGCGCAGGGTGACCCGGTTGCCCCTATGTTCAGGGTAGACACCCGTGCGGCTGCGCCACACAATGCCGCGATGAAACAAGGGTTCGTTGGAGGGCGTAGCCCCCCCCCCACACCCTCCCCACCGAGGGAGGTGCCCGGTCCCCTCCCTCCAGCGGAGGGAGGCGAGGAGGGGGGAACGCGCCCCCCACCCCACCGAGGGAGGTGACCAGACCCCTCCCCCCAGAAGGGGGAGGCTGGGCATGGGGAAACCCGGTTTCCCCATATGGTTCCATCAGTGACATATTTCACGCATTATGACGCCAATATCGATATAATTGTACAACCCATACCCTTGCTGGTTGTATTGTACCTGTGGAGGAGGGCCAACGATGGACTTTCTGCACACATCCGGGCCGGCAACGACGCAGCAAGCGACGACGAATGCGGTGGATCTGAGCCGCAAGATCCTGCTCGATCTGTTTGGTCCCCCTGAACGGCGCGCCTTTGCCGTCGTCTTCTGGGATGGGAGTCGTGAGCAGCCAGGCCACCAGGCACCCGAGTTCACCCTGGTCCTGCGCCGTCCTGACGCGCTCCGGCGCATGCTCGTGCCCCCATCGGAGCTGACGCTGGCCGAGGCCTACCTGCGCGGCGACATCGAGATCGAGGGCGATCCTGGCGCTGCCAGTGGGGTAGCCGATACCCTCGGCGCCTTGCTCGCTGCCCCGGGGCGGCTGGCGCGTGTGGCCCTCCGGCTACAGGCGCTCCCCCACACTGACGGGTCCCCCGTCCCCGCGGACGGCGGGCGGTTTTACCACGCGGGTCTGCGCCATTCGCTGGAACGCGATCGCGCCGCCGTTCGTCACCATTACGATCTCGGCAACGACTTCTACGCTCTCTGGCTGGACCGGCGCATGGTCTACTCGTGCGCCTACTTTCCAACGGGCGGCGAGACCCTCGACGAGGCGCAGGAGGCCAAGCTGGAGTTGATCTGCCGCAAGCTGCGGCTCCGTCCCGGCGAGCGGCTGCTCGACATTGGCTGCGGCTGGGGCGGGTTGATCTGCTACGCCGCCGAGCGCTACGGCGTCGAGGCGCTGGGCATCACTCTCAGCCAGGCGCAGGCAGAACTGGCCCGCGAGCGGATCGCGGCCGCGGGGCTGAGCGGGCGCTGCCGGGTGGAGATCTGCGACTATCGCGAATTGCCGCCCGCGGCGGTGTTCGACAAGGTTGTCAGCGTGGGTATGGTCGAGCACGTTGGCCGGACGCAGATGCCCACCTACTTCGAGGCGGCGTTCCGGCACACGCGACCCGGGGGCCTGTTCCTCAATCACGGCATCGTGCTGGCGGCGCCGCCACCCCGTGGGGCGCTGAGTCGCCTGGGCGCCAGGCTCTGGGGCCAGGGGGCCTTCATTCAACGCTACATCTTTCCTGACGGCGAGTTGTTGCCCGCCGGCGAAATGTTGAGCTATGCCGAGGAGCAGGGGTTCGAGCCACGCGACCTGGAGAGCCTCCGCGAGCATTACGCCCTGACCCTCGACCACTGGCGGCGGCGGCTGGAGGAGCGCCGCAACGAGGCGGTCGCGCTGGTCGGCGAACAGGTATACCGCGCCTGGCGGCTCTATCTGGCTGGTTCGGCCTGGCGCTTTCGCGTTGGACAGATTGGCATCGTGCAGATGCTGTTTGCGCGGCAGACCGCCCGCGGCCGGGTCGAATTACCTTCCACCAGGGCCGATCTGTACGCAGAGCGACCTCTGGAGCGCAGCGCGGGGGCGTGATACGGGGCGTGATACCCTTTTTCCGGGTTGACTATCCGCCACGCAGATCTCCAGCATCGGGAGGGTTTGGGGGGCGTAGCCCTTTCCAGGGGTTTTACCTGCACTGGAGTGGGCTTCCTGATGCGGCAAAACGCCTCTGCGCCAACGAATGGGAAACGAAGAAACGCCTGCGAACGGCGTGCCTGACTGTTCCAGGGAGGCGCGCCAACCCGGCAGCCGCGCGCACGGGGGCTATGATCCGCGCATGCCGTGAACGCTACCGTCTCGTGATACCCTTTGAAGGCGTAGCCCTTCTGGACCTTTCTTCTGGCAGAGGGATGGGGCGGCCCGGCTGCCCGGGCGCTTCCCGCCCTTCCGCCAGGGGGGCGGGGAGAGCGGGCTTTCCCTCCCTGGAACGTGGTGAAGCGATCTCAACTTGAGTGCGGCGGCGGGATCTGGTATAGTCTCATTTGTGATGGAAGCCACGCACAAACGGGAAGCGCCTGCCCGCGGTCGCGCCGCCGTCCGGGGCACGGACGGTCGTGCTGCCTGGATTGGCAGGGGTGCGCAGCGCTGGCTGTTGCGCACCCTGGGGTTGCTGATCGTCCTTGAACTGGGCCTGCTCACGCCGTTGACCTGCGTGTTCCACTGCTTCCTGGAGGCGCGCGCCGAACGACCGGCGATTGGCTGGTTCCTCTGCGGCGTGCACCACACCTCGGCGGCGGCAGTCGCCGGGGCCGATGCGTCTACGCCGGTCGTGCCGCGAGCCTTCTTCGAGCTGCTCGGTCCGTCGCTGCTGTTACTGCCACTGGCTGGCGCGCCGGTACCGGCTCTGATCCTGCGCGCTACCCGCCGCCACGACTCATTACCGTTGCCGCCGCCCACACCTCCTCCACGCCCTGTTTCCTGCTGACATCACCCGGATGGATCACAAATCCGTACCACCGGCGGGTTGGCCCGCTGCGGTCGGCTGTATGGCGCCGCGCCTGTGCGCGGGGAGCGGGGTGCCCCGGCCTCCTCGCGCTTCTCCGGCGGGCGCCCCTGGTCTGCCGGGTGCGCGGTTCGACAGGCTCACCACCACCCCTTGCAGGGAGGGCCGTGCCCTCTCACATCCGCCCCGGGGCCGGGAGCTGGAGAACCCGGCTTCGCCACCTCCCCTCGGCGGGAGACGTGGAAGGGCCGCGCCTTCCCCACGGGGAGGGGCGTGGAGAGGTCCGGTTGCCCTTGATGTTCACCTGGGTTAGCAAGCGGATTCCCGCAACTCTATGAAGGAGCCGAACCATGCGTGTAGTGACCGTATTCACACTGATGCTGGCGGGCCTGGCCTTGCTGGCCGGGTGTGGCGCCTCGGCGCCGCAGATTTCTGTCAACGAACCCTGGGTGCGCGCCGCCGCGATGACCGGCATGGGCGCCCAGGGCGGGATGGGTGGCCACGGTGGCGGTATGGCCGGCACCCCGGCGATGGGCCAGGGTACCGATACCATGCCTCCAGGAGGCACCAGCGCCGCGTACATGGTGCTGGTCAACCGTGGTGGCACCGGCGACCGGCTGATCTCCGCCAGCACCGATGTCGCCGCAGTGGTCGAGTTGCACGAGACCAAAATGGTGGATAATGTCATGCAGATGGCCCCGGTTGCGGGCGGTATCCCTGTCCCCGCCAACGGGCAGGTCGAATTGAAGCCCGGCGGCCTCCACGTGATGCTGATTGGCCTGAAACGTGACCTGGCCGCAGGTGAGACCGTGCGGCTGACCCTGAACTTCGAACGCGCCGGAACGGTGACGGTGGATGCCCCCGTGCGTATGCCGTGATGTGATGGTTATCAAAATAAGGGGAAACCCGGTTTCCCCTTAGCGCGCACGGTACCCGGGGCGGAGGTTGGAGAGAGCATCGCCCTCCCCAACCTCCGCTGGACAGGGGGACCCAACCGGTACCGGGGTCGCCTGACACCCTGGTGGGTAGGAAGAGGTATGGGGAAACCAGGTTTTCCCTACGCTCAACCGCATCTGGAAAGAATAAACGATGCTTCGTCTACAACTGGTTTCTGTCTTTATCATGCTGATCCTCCTGAGCGGGTGCGCTCGACCGGCGCCAGGCCCGGCGCCCGAGTCCTCGGCGGAGCAGGGAACACGCATTGAACCGCCGGTGCAACTGAGCGATTTCACCCTGCCCAGCAGCCTGGGCCGCGATCTGAGCTTCAGCGAGTTGCGAGGCAAGCCCGTAGCGCTGTTCTTCGGCTACACCTTTTGCCCCGATGTCTGCCCTATGACGCTCTCAGAGCTCAAGCGGGTGAAGGCAGAGCTTGGCGCCGATGGCGAACGGCTGCACGTGGTGTTTGTGAGCGTGGATGGGGCGCGGGATACGCCGGAGGTGCTGGCGCGTCACCTGGCAGCCTTCGATCCGGGTTTCATTGGCCTGCAGGGCGACGATGCCACCCTGCGGCGCATCGGCCCGGAGTACGGGCTGTATTACAAACGCAACACCCCGGAAGGCACCAGCGCCGCTTACCTGGTGGATCACAGCTCGGCAACGTATTTGATCGACGCTGAGGGACGCCTGCGGATCGTGTACAGTTTCGGCACCCCTCCCGAGGTGATCGCAGCCGGCGTTCGGGAGTTGTTGAAAGAAGGCTGACCGTGCGCCCAGACATGACCCCGGCGCTCGTGCCGGGACGTGATGATTGTGACTGCGTGGTGAGCCGGTCACCCGGAGCGCGCTGGCTATGGCTCGCGGGTGGCGCGTGGCGCGCGCTGGCGTTTATCGCGGCTATGACGCTGGCGCTGCTGGCCAGCGCCTGCGGCGGCGGAAGCCTGCCGCCGCTCGCCCCGGATCAGGTGCGCGCCCAGCAAACGGTCAACGGTATCACGATTACCCTGGATACACAGCGGGATCCGCGGATTAACCAGCCCCAGCGCTTCCGGGTGACGCTCACCGACCGGCTGGGCCGCCCCCTCGATGGAGCCAGCGTCTACCTCGACCTGGATATGAATATGATCTGCCTCAGCGGCGCGCAGCCGCTGGCGACACCGGTGGGGCCGGGGCAGTACGAAGCGCGCTCGATCTACCAGATGGCCGGCGAGTGGGAGGTTACCGTCTACGCCCGGGTGAACGGCGAATTGCGCCAGGCGCTGTTTCGGATCAACGTTGCCGATCCTGATGGGTCGCCGCTCGGGTAGCGTGGAGAACCCCGGGGTCTCCGCCCTCCAGCCGGTGCCGGGGCGGCTCGATACCCCCCATGAGCGCGCAGGGGCATGGGGGAACGCGGTTTGCCCTGTTTTTGTAAGAGGTGCGCCATGCGCAACCAGCGTTCAAAGACCGGGATGGCCGAACGGCTGGAAGGGCGTTTCGGTTTAAGCACTCGCCAGTGGCTGAAGGTGATCGAAACCGCTTCAGCCGTTCTGCTCTCGATTGCCGCGCTGACAATATCCTGGAGCGGTTATCAAGCCGGACGCTGGAACGGAGAGATGGCGACCCGCTTCAATCAGGCCGGTGCGCTACGTGTCGAGTCGGTCAGAAACAGTGGGGTTGCCAGCCGCAACGTCCAGATTGACGTGCAGTTGTTTACCAACTGGCTGGAGGCCGTTGCCGCAAAGGATCAGGCGCTGGCGGATTTCTACCGGGCACGCTTCCGGCCCGAATTTGTGCCCGCCTTCGAGGCGTGGCTGGCCAGTCGCCCTCTCGCTAACCCGCAGGCGGCCTCCAGCCCGTTCGAATTGCCGGAGTACCGCCTCGCGGCACAGGAGGAAGCAGATCGGCTCGAACGTGAGGCCAGCACAACCTTTCAAGAAGGGATCAGTGCCAACCAGATCGGTGACCGCTATGTGTTGAATACGGTGATCCTCGCCCTGGTGCTCTTCTTCAGTAGTCTGGCATCGAACTTCAACGTCCTTCCGGTTCGATTGACGCTGATGGTCATCGCGCTGGTTCTCCTTGTTTACGGGTTGAGCAGGGTACTGGTGCATCCAATGATGTGATTTCGACCACGGGGAAACCCGGTTTCCCCGCGCCCCTCCCTGTGGGGAGGGTGTGGGCGGGCCCGGCCCTCCCAGGAAAACCGCTGTTCATTCCTGTGCGCACGTCGCCAGCCAGGCTCGAGTGTGCGGCGCCACGGTCGGTGGGGCCAGGGCCAGTTCCTGGCGCAACCGTTCCAGATCGGCGGGGGTATCCACATCGTACCAGCCGGGCAGCAGCGCCACGCGCAGCCCGAGTTCCGCAGCGATTGCCAGGGTGTCGTGCAGCACCCGGGGCGTGCTCATCGTTACCTCGCGCACCAGGCGGGGATAGGGGCGGCGCGTGCCGATCAGGTAGTAGCCGCCGTCGTCGCTGGGGCCGAGCACCAGGTCGTGCGCGGCGAGGAGATCGAAGGCGTGGGCGACGTAGGGCGCGGGCAGGGTAGGGATGTCGGTGCCGATCAGTACGGCCGCGCCGGGATCAGCGTTGAGCACCGTGGTGAGGCACCGGTCGAGGCGCTCGCCGAGATCGGCGCCCTGCTGGGGCAGCAGGGCGAAATCGGGCGCCAGTGCCCGAAAATACCCGGCCGCCTCTTCGGGCTGATAGACGATCACTCGCGCCGAGGCCGGCACCTGGCGCACCATGGCCAGCGTGTCGCGCAGGAAACAGGCGTACAGCTCCGCCGCCGCAGCGGGGCTCAATGGAGGACACAGGCGGGTCTTGGTCTGGCCGGCAGCGGGTTGTTTGGCGAAGATGAGCAAGGTCTGGCGCATCGTGGTACACACAGTTGCAGCGCCAGGGGCGCTGTGCTACAATGAGGCTGACGGGCGGCGACGTAGCAAAGTGGTAATGCAGCGGTCTGCAAAACCGCCATTCGCGGGTTCGATTCCCGCCGTCGCCTCCACCTGGTTCGCCCCGCCGCTAAGCGGGGCGTTTTGCGTTCTGCCGGGGCTTGTCAAGGGTCGAGTGCATCGGTATAATGCCGAAGTTGCAACCTCCCCCGAACGATTACGTGTACGTCGCACAGCGAAGCCAGGTCCGGCATACGTTTCCAACCTCCTGCCTGCCGGGGTGGCGCGCACCTCGTGCCGGGAGGGTTGGCGAGGGCGAAGCTCTCCCAGGAGAATCTCTGTTGCTGTCGTGTGCGGCAAAGCCGCATGAAAGTCTAATGGGCGTGTCCGGTGCGTCGGGGTCATGCTGAGCGAAGCGAAGCATCTCGGCCCGGGACCCTGAGCGAAGCGAAGGGTGACTCAGAACTCGCTGGAGGCGCCACTAGTGAGTGAAGCCGAGCTATGCGGATCTTGATCACCGGCGGCGCCGGGTTCATCGGCTGCAACCTGGCGCATCGCCTGCTGATGCGAGGGCACCGCGTGACGGTGTTCGATAACCTCTCGCGGCCCTGCACGCCCCACAATCTCGACTGGCTGGATCGGTTCGCCGATGATGCTCCCGGCGCGCTGGATTT
>JBDNDG010000159.1:0-9938 GCA_046719255.1 Chloroflexaceae bacterium | reverse complement strand
TCCCTCGCGCAGGCGAAGCACGCGGTCCGCAACCCCTACGACTTCAGGACTGTGGGTGACCATCAGCATCGTCTTGCCCGCCTGCCGGGTAAGTCGGTCCAGGAGGGCCAGCACCTGCTGCCCGGTCTCGCTGTCGAGGTTACCTGTAGGCTCATCGGCCAGCACAATCGCCGGATCGTGCACCAGCGCGCGCGCAATCGCCACCCGCTGTTGCTCACCGCCGCTGAGACGGTCAGGATAACTGGCGCCACGATCGCCCAACCCCACGGCGTCGAGCATGGCGCGCGCCCGCTCCAGCGCTGCGGGGCCGGCAAGGCCGTTCAGTTCTAGCGGTAGCAAGACATTTTCCAGCACCGTCAGCGTCGGCACCAGATTGAAGAACTGAAACACAAAGCCGATGTTGCGGCGCCGGAACAACGTCCGCTCACGCTCGCTGAGGCGGGTCAGGGCTCGACCCTCGACCCACACCTCTCCGCTGGTAGGAAGATCGATGCCGCTGACCAGGTTGAGAAGGGTGCTCTTGCCACTGCCGCTCTTACCGAGTAACACGACCAGTTCGCCACGCGCGAAGGCAATACTTACCTCGTGCAGAACGACCCGATCGTGCCCGGCCTCGGCATAGGTTTTCGATACGCGCTCAAATCTGATCAGCGGCGTTGCCGGCGAATCGATCATTTGCAACCTTTTTGCAAAGCCTTTCTTTGCATTATACCCTGAATACGACGGGAACGCCAGGAGGGTGCCAGGATCCCGGGGTTCGAGCAACATCCGCCTCCGGCGGTGGGGTTTTCAAAAGCCCTTGACACATGGCCTGCGATGCCCCAGAACCTCTAGACATGCAAGCCCGTCAGGGAGAGACGTGGGAAACCGCGGGTGCTCCTCCGTTCGCCCCGGCTCTGGACGGCGAAGCGAGATGGCCGCCGCCCGCAAAACAGAATGGCGACCTTGACGGTCGCCATTTGTGCTCGAAGAACCAGAGACGTGCTACCACAGAGCCTCGCGATAGGTCAGGTGGGGGCCGAAGGGGAAGCAGTGGAAGAGAGGGGGTGTAATACACGCGGAACGCATTGCGAGGATTACCTGCACCGACCGGAACCCCTGCTGGCTGCACGTTCTTCGGTTGAGCCTAGCATACACCACCCCGCATGTACGACTCAATAGTCCCTTCTTCCCTATTTACCATGGCCCATATCAGGATACGCATGCGGGACGCGCGCATAAGCCGTGCTACAATATGGGCAGAACGAACTTGCGACGCCAACGCCTATGCCACCCAAACGCGGCCCTACGATCTTTGATGCCCAGCGCGACCAGACCCTGCGCGACCAGGCCCCTCTGGCGGCGCGCATGCGCCCGCGCACGCTGGACGAGTTTGTTGGCCAGGAGCATCTGGTGGGCGAAGGGCGCCTGCTGCGCCGGGCCATTGCCGGCGATCAGCTCTTCTCCATGATCCTCTGGGGGCCTCCGGGCAGCGGCAAGACCACCCTGGCCCGGATCATCGCCGAGAGCACCAATGCCCACTTCGAGCCGCTGAGCGCGGTCAGCGCCGGGGTCAACGATCTGCGCCGGGTCATTCAGGAGGCCCGGGACCGGCTGGGTATGTTCCAGCAACGCACCGTGCTGTTCATTGACGAAATCCACCGCTTCAACAAGGCCCAGCAAGACGCTGTGCTGCCCTACGTCGAAGATGGCACGATCATCCTGATCGGCGCCACGACCGAGAACCCTTCATTCGAGGTCAACAGCGCCCTGCTCTCGCGGGCCCGCGTCTTTACCCTGGAGGCGTTGAGCGACGCCGACCTCACCCGGTTGATTGACCGGGCCATTGCCGACCGCGAACGGGGTCTGGGCGAACTGAACGTTATGCTGGCCGCCGATGCGCGCGGCTATCTGGTCAATATGGCCAACGGCGACGCCCGGACCGCCCTCAATGCTCTGGAAGCCGCTGCACGCTCCAAGGCCCCGGCCCTCGGCGAGAAGCGCCTGATCACCCTCGACGACATTCGCGACGCGCTGCAAAGCCGCGCCACGCGCTACGACAAGAGCGGTGAATTGCATTTTCATGCCATCTCTGCCCTGCACAAGAGTGTCCGCGATGGCGACCCCGACGGCGCGCTCTACTGGCTCGGGCGCATGCTCGATGGCGGCGAGGATCCCCTCTACATCGCCCGGCGCATCGTGCGGATGGCTGTAGAGGACGTCGGCATGGCCGACCCGGCGGCGCTGCCCCAGACCATCGCCGCCCAGCAGGCAGTGCACTTCCTGGGTCAGCCCGAAGGCGAGCTGGCCCTGGCCCAGGCGGTGGTCTATCTCTGCCAGGCGCCCAAAAGCAACGCTGTCTATCGAGCCTTTGGCGCCGTGATGCGCGACGTAGCCGAGACACGCAACGAGCCGGTGCCACTGCACCTGCGCAATGCGCCGACGGATCTGATGAAACGCCTGGGTTACGGCAAGGGCTACGAGTACGCCCACGACCTGCCCGCGGGCCGCAGTGACCAGGCCCATCTGCCGCCCAACCTCGAAGGCCGGATCTACTACGAGCCGACCGACCACGGCTTCGAGAGCCTGGTGCGCGAACGGCTCGCCTGGCGGGAAGAACAGCGGCAGCGGCGCGAACGCGAAACCGCCCCGGCACGGCGCGATGACGCTGCCGCTCCCCCCGTCCACGACCCCCAGGCGCTCTCGGGCGAGGAGCCGCAGGAGTGGCCCTCGGAGTCATCCCCATCGCCGCAGCGCCCGGCGCGAACGGGCCGCCGCAAGGGGTGATCGCAACCGTGTATAATACGGTGTTAGCGCGAATACCCCTCGGTCAACCCCCGAGCGTGGGCCTCTGACCCGCATCCGCGTAGGACATCCGCGAACCCGGACCGTTGTTCGCGCTAACGCGACGTTATATCGTTCGAGGAGCGTGCTATGCTGAGCCGCGCACAGGTGGCAATTATCGGCGCTGGCGTCGTTGGCGCCAGTGTCGCCTATCATCTGACCCTTCGGGGCTGTACCGACGTGCTGATTCTCGAAAAAGAGGAAGCCGAGGTGAGCGGCAGCACTGCCCGCTCGGCGGCCGGTGTCCGGCATCAGTTCTCGAACGCCACCAACATCCTGCTCTCGCGCCACAGCATCCAGAAGTTGCGTCACTTCGACGAGGAGGTTGGCGGGCATGCCGAGCTACACCTCGTAGGCTATCTCTTTCTCGTCAACGATGCCGCCACCTGGGCGCAGTACCAGCAGAACGTGGCCCTCCAGCGACAGCTCGATGTGCGCGTCGAGGTGCTGAGCCCCCAGGAGGCGGGCCGCTTCGTGCCCGGCACTCGCACCGACGACCTCGTCGGCGCGACGTTCGGCCCCGATGACGGGTACTGCGACCCCTACGGCATCGCCATTGGCTACCTGCGCGCTGCCCAGCGGATGGGCGCCCGTATCCTCCGCGGCACCGCCGTAACCGGGTTCGAGGTCCGCGGCGACGTGGTGAGCGGCCTGCATACCAGCCGCGGCCCGGTTGCCTGCGAGGTGGTGGTGAACGCCGCCGGTCCCTGGGCTGGAGAAGTGGCGCGACTGGCCGGACTCGAGGTGCCGGTGCGTCCCTACCGGCGCAATGTGTACATGACCGCCCCGTTCCCGCAGCTCCCCGGCCCCATTCCGTTGACGATTGACGTGGGCAGCGGCTTCTACATGCGTCACGAGGGCGCCGGCATTCTGATGGGTCGCTCGAACCCCAACGAGCCGAGCAGCTTCAATACTGCCGTAGATTGGGACTGGCTCGACCACGTGCTGGAAGCCGGTCTGTACCGCTTTCCGGTGCTCCAGCAGGCCAGCCTCGCCCCCGGTCAGTGCTGGGCCGGTCTGTACGAGATTACACCCGACCATAATCCGATCCTCGGGCGCCATCCCGACCTGGCTAATTATGTGGACGCCAGCGGCTTCAGTGGCCACGGGATTATGCACGCCCCTGCCACCGGTATGCTCATCGCCGAGGAGATCCTCGACGGACGCGCCCATACCATTAACATTGACGATCTGCGGATCACCCGTTTTCGGACCGGGGAACAGCACGTCGAGCAAAACGTGATTTGAGTCCGATGTGAACATAGCCCCCGCGCGGGAGGCTCTGGGAAGGTGTAGCCCTCCCCCAGGAACCAACCCGCCCGCGCGGGAGGCTCTGGGAAGGCGTAGCCCTCCCAGGAACAGGTAATGTTCATTCTAGCGTTGTGCAGCGCAGCCGCACAGACGGCTGCAATCGAAGGAGCGTACCTGTGGAGGGATCGGCTTGAACCGGGCACGCTGGATGGATCGGCCCCGGCAGCGCGCCGTGCTCCGGCAGAGCCTGACCGGCGTCGGCGAACGGAAGATTCTCGCCCTCTGCGCCGGGCCAGGGATGGGCAAGTCCTGGCTGCTGCGGCAGTTCGCCGACGACGCGCGCGCCCTTGGCGCGTTCGTCAGCCTGATGGACTTCAGCGATGACCGCGCCTGTGATGCGCTGGCCCTGGTGCGCCAGATCCGCGACGCGCTCGGCGCACCGTTCTTCGATCAGTTGACGCTGATTATCAACGAGGTGACTGCCCCCCGTCTGACGGCCAACGTCCGCTCCCGCTCGCGCGCTTCGGCGCAGCCATCGCTCGCTGGCGCCGGTCATTCAGGTGTAAAAGACAATCTCTTCGTCGTTCAAACAGATAACCCACGTCTCTTGCCGGCCATTGAGGATCGGGTCATCCGGGCCTTCTTCGCCTGCCTGGAGGACATGGCCGCCCGGGCGCCAGTGTTGTTGCTCTTCGACAGCTATGAACAGGCCTCACTCGACAGGGAGCGCTGGCTACCGACCGTCGCCGATCGCTGGATCCGCCAGGAGTTGCTGCGCCGCATCCGCAACGGGAAGTTGCGGAATACCGTGGTCGTGCTGGCGGGGCGCCAGTTGCCCCCGTTCGACGCGAGCTGGGCGTCGGCGCTGAGCACCCTTACCCTCGAGGCCCTCTCGCACACCGAGGTGGCCGACTACCTGGGCGCGCTCCTCGGCCCGGAGCGTCTGAGCGACGCCGAGGTGCAGGCTATCTACGCGCTGACGCGGGGGCGTCCACAGTTGGTGGGGCTGATCGGCGATGCGCTAACGTGAACATAGCCCGCGCGCGGGAGGTTTTGGGAGGGCTGCGCCCTTCCCAGGAAACAACCCGCCAGCGGGGAGGGTCTGGGAAGGCGTAGCCCTCCCAACCATACACCTGTTTTCATCGTAGCGTTGTGCGCCCCGCGAATGGGGTCTGAAGTGAACATAGGGGGAACCGGGTTTCCCCATCCCCCTCCCTGAGGGAAGAGCCCGGGACGGCTGCGCCCTCCCAGAAACAATGTACCAACTGTATGCCGGGTGATACCCACCTTGATCTCGCCAGCCTCGCCGGGGCGGCCCGGGACACCGACGGAACAGCCGCACTGACGTGGGCGGTCGAACACCTCTTCCGCGTAGCCGGCGCCGAGACGGCTGAGGCGCTGCGTCGCGCGGCGCTGCCGCGCTGGTTCGACATCGAGGTGCTCCACAGCCTCTGCGAGCCGTCGCTGGCTCCGGAGCGCCTGTTTGAGCAGGCACGTGCCCTGAGCTTTGTACGCGACCTCGGCGACGGTCGCCTGACCTACGCCGATCAGGTGCGCCAGGTGCTCCTCGCCGATTGGCGCCGTGACCGCCCCGATGACCTTGAGGCGCTCCACTGGCGCCTCTACCACCACTTCGCACAGCGCGCCGTGCCCGCCGATACCGCAAGCGGGGCCATGCCACTCCTGCCGGAGAGTACCGCCCTGAGCGCGGCGCCCCTTACTGTCCAGGCTGACCTGGTGCGGCGCGAGGCGCTCTACCACCTGCTGCACGTCGATCCTGAACGGGGCCTGGATGAACTCCGCGCCACCTTTGCGTATTTTGAAGCCATTCACCGCCTCGCCGAACTGGAGCGGCTGGCGCAGATGGCCAGCGCCGCCATCGCCGATGCGGTGCTGGGATCGCGTCAGCGTCGCTGGGCACAGTATCTGCGCGCCCGCGCCCTGCTGGCCGCGCGTCGCCTCGACGAGGCCATTCCTCACCTGGAGGCACTCCGCGCCTACGAGGATCTGGAGCCGGACCTGGCCGCCCAGGTGGGGCAGAGCCTGGGAGAAGCCTGCCTGGAACTGGGCCGCTACGCGCTAGCAATTAAGGCGCTCCGCCCGAGCCTGGCCCTCGCCGCCCGCATCGGCGAGCAACCGGCACTGGCCCGCACGATGCTGCTCCTCGGCGATGCCTACCACGGGCTTGGCGCCGATGCCTGGCACGTGCCGACGCCCTCGCCACACCTGGCCCTGCGTCTCGGTTCCACCCTCTGGATCGGTCTGCTGTCACTGCCGTTTCTGGTCGCCACGCTGGCCCTGGGGCCAGGCAACCGGCTCCTGCCGCGGCCCGCGTACTGCGCCCATCACCAGAACTGGCTGTCCATCCGGTTGATTAACACCGCGCGCTTCTGGTACACTCAGGCCCGCGATACCTTTCGCTACCTCGAAGATGCCCGCGGCGTGGTGAATGCCGAACAACGTCTTGCCGATACGCTGCTGCACTACGGCTATCACAATGAGGCGCGCACTGCCATCGAAGAGTTGCTGCAACAACCGGTCGCCCGCGACCCCTACCTCCGCGCCACGCTGCATCAGGCCCTGGCAGAGTGTTCCCTCGCGGCGAACAACGCCGCTGCTGCCCGGGCCTCCCTCGCCGCGATCCTGGTCTTCTTTCGCGATCTCGGCGATGTGCAGCGCGAGACGCGCGTTCTTGCCACCTGTGGCCACGCAGCACGCCTGACCGGCGACATTGCCGGCGCGCTCGGATACTTCTCCGCCGGGTTGGAGCGCGCCCGCACGCTGCCCGACCCACAGCCCCGCGAGCGCATCCTGCGCCTGGTGCGAGCCTGGCGCTCCGACCCCCGCGCCGATGCCGAGACCCGGCGCGCCCTCGACCGGCTGCTCGCCGCCGAACCAGAGAAACACTACACAACCCACGGCCTGGCCCGCTACGTGGGGTTGCTGCCGGTCACCGCGGTGCTGACTCTGCCCCTGCTGGTCCTGCTGATTGCCGCGGTCGCCCCCGTTCAGCAGATCACGCCGCATCCCGACGGGTTGATCGCCCTTGGGAGCTACTTCCATCCCTGGCGCGCACTCGGTGTGGTCGCCACCTTGCTGCCCATCACCCTGGCGGTGTATGCCGCGGTCGCTGCCGCGGTGCTCTACTGGCTGCCGCTTACCCGTATCGAGCGCACCCTTTCGGATGTGATCGCCATCCGCCCCGGCGCGATCGCCCGCTACGATGCGTGGGGCAACCTGCGCGTAGAGCTTCCCTGGAGCGCGGTGCGCCGCTGGCTGACCTTCGACTGCCGGTTGTGGGATCGCCCGCTGGGCCTGATTTCGCGCTCGGCGCTGGAGTCGGCGCCGGACCGCGCCCTGCCAATCGAAGGCAGCGCCAGTTGGTACACCGAGGTTCAGCAGGAAATCGAGCGCCACCTTGAAAGGGCCCACGCGCCACCGAATCTGCCTGTCGAGCGCCAGGAACTCGGCCCCAACCTGCTGCGGAGTCTCTCCGGCCTTTCCATCGGCGTCGGCCTGGTACTGCTTCTGCTCGTGGCCTGTCTGAATAACGGCTGGTTACCCCTCGGCGTCGGGGTGCCACTGCCGATTGTCGCGGCAGTATGGTTCCTCGCCCTGAGCGGCGCGCTGATCCTGGCGCCACTGGGCCTGTGGATCGCTGGCAGATCGCTGCACCTGCCCCCGTCGCTCCAGGTGAGTCGCAACTGGCCGTGGGTGGTCGCGGGCATCGGTGGCGCAAATATCCTGCTGGCGCTTGCTGGCGGGCAGTGGTTGATCCGGGTCGAGGCTCTGACCTATACCCTGGTGGTGTGGGGCACCTACCTGCTGGCCGAGGCCCTGGCGGCGCTGATCCGCCCGGGCCAACTTCTCCCGCGCCTGGGCGCGGTTGTTGTCGCCGTGGGCCTGGCCCTGGCCCTGGTGGCGGCGCCCGCGCTGAACCACTTCCGCTGGCTCGAGCGCTCCATCGCCCACCTCCAGGCGCTCAACGGCGTCGAGGCTGCTGCCCGCGTCTGCGCCATCACACCCACCGCCGCCAAACTCGCGACGCCAGGCGAGCGCGTTTACCTGTTTCAGGGTGACTGCGCGGCGCGCCTCGGCGACTGGTCAACAGCGGCCCGCGCCTATGCCGGGGCCACCCGGGCCGCCCCTGAAGGTTCCAGCCGTCAGGCGCTGGCCTTCTACAATCTCGGGGTCGCCGCTGGTTACCTCGGCGCTGCCGACACCCTCGACCAGGCCATTGACGCCTATGAACAGATTTGCGCCACCCTCACCCGGAGCGATCCGATCTGCGCCCAACTGCAAGCGGTTGGCCCGCCCCGGCTGCGGCGTTAGGGTCATGATGGAGAGGGCGGGGGAAGACTTTCAAAGGGTGGTACGAGACCATCGCGTTTACGGCATGCGCGGATCATAGCGCCCATGCTCGCGCGGCTGCCGGGCGGGCGCCCCTCCCCGGAAGAGCCCGGCACGCCGTTCGCATTCGTTTACCGTTCGCATTCTTCATTCGTTTATTCGTTTATTCGTTTCCCATTCGTTGGCACAGAGGCGTGTTGCCGCATCAGGAAGCCCATCCCAGAGCAGGTGAAACCCTTTGAAGGGGGACGGCTCCTACGCCTGCTTGTTCAGCCAGGCGCCATTCACGGGGCGCACAACGCCCGAATGAAACGGAATGGTAGCGTGAAAAAGTCCTGGGAGCGGGGTGCCTCGCCATCGGAGTCCTGCGAGGGGGAAACGCCCACGCTCCCGGGTCGTCCCGGGACTTCTTCGCGCTAACAAAGGCATTGTTCGTGGGAGGCGTAACCCTCCCGGGCCCTCCCCGCCAGCGAGTTGTTTCTGGGAGGACGAAGCCCTCCCAGACCCTCCCCACAGGCAGGGATATGAGGAGTACCCTATGTCAGCCACGATCGCCGTGATCCACGGACCGAACCTGAACATGCTTGGCCGGCGCGAGCCATCCATTTACGGCCACACCACCCTCGCCGAGATTGACGCCGCCCTCAGCGCCAGGGCGGACAGCGCCGGCCTGCGCCTGATCAGCGTGCAGTCGAACCACGAGGGCGTATTGATTGACTTCTTGCAGAACGAAGGATGGAATGCCGCGGGGATCATTATCAATCCAGGGGCGCTGACGCACTACGGCCTGGCCCTGCGCGATGCTCTGGCGGCCCTCAGCGCGCCGATCATCGAAGTGCATCTCTCCAACGTCTACCGGCGCGAGCCGTTCCGCCACACCTCGGTCGTCGCCCCGGTCGCCACGGGTCAGATCGCTGGCCTCGGCTGGCGCGGCTACCTGCTGGCGCTTGAATGGCTGATCGCTGAGCTACAGACCAGTAGCCCTTAGCCAGTAGCTTCTAACGTGACAATAGCCCGCGCGCGGGCGGGTTTGGGAGAGCTGCGCCCTCCCAGCAAAACCCGCCAGCGGGGAGGGATGTGGAAGAGCTTCGCCCTCCCACATTCCTCCACCGGCACGCCGATATGGAAACCGCAGGGGTTCCTGATTACTCTTCGGGGGGAAGGGAAGTAGCAATGTCGTACACCAGCACCTGCACATCAAGCCCTTCGCCGGCCAGGAGTTGCAGGGTGTACTCGTGGGTCGCCTCTTTTATCGCGCCCTCTTCGCCGACCCGCGCGTAGGCGCGGATGGTGGCTTCTTCGCTCGAGACGCGCGTCACGCGAATAACCGCGTCCGGTGCGGCGGCGTGGATTCGTTGGGTGATCTCGCTGATCGCTTCATCAAGGTTCATGGAGTTCCTCCACGTGTGGCCTGACCGACGCAGATTACTATACCCCCTGATTGGTGTTTCGGCAACTCCGATCTGAGCATTTGGGGAAACCCGGTTTCCCCATCCCCTCGCCCATGGGGCGGC
>JBDNDG010000158.1:0-9970 GCA_046719255.1 Chloroflexaceae bacterium | reverse complement strand
GCTGGCTCTTCGGCACGCTCACCAATTACCTGCTGCTGGATCGGCCCTTGCACGACGATCCAGAAGTGGCAACGCAGCAAGTGTATGCGGCCCTGGGCGCAGGGCGGAGCTACTTCGTCAACCGACTCGACGGCGCTGCGCCGTCAATCATCTTCACAGCGCGCCGGGGCAATCAGGTCTACACCATTGGTGACACAGCTTCGATCCGTGAAGGTCCCCTGCTGATCGAAGCCGACGTGGGGCGCAACGCCTACATCCGCCTGATTGCCGATGGCGAAGTACTCACCAGTGGGGTGCGCCGCATCCGCCAGAGTGTAGATGCCGGCGCGGTGTATCGGCTCGAGGGTTATGTGGGGGGGAAATCGTGGCTGTTTACGAACCCGATTTACATCGAAGACTAACGTGAACACAGGCCGCGCGCGGAGGGTTTGAGAGGGCTACGCCCTCCCAGGAACAGTTCATTCCATTCTGGCGTTGTGTGGGGCAGCCGCATAGACGGCTGAGATGAACACATCCCGGGCGCAGGAGAGCTGGCGAGGGCACGGCCCTCCCTGGATCCCGTATCGTTGTTCACCCCAGCCGTCCATACGGCTGGGGTGAACCTGGATCGGGCGCAGGAGAGCTGGCGAGGGCACGGTCCTCCCACAACCTGTCTTCATCCCCATGGCGGGCAGCATATGCCGATGCCCGCCGGCCATTCGATCCGCAAGTTAGCCGGCCAACAGGATCAGGATCGCCAGGAGAAAACCGATCAGCAGGATGAACAAACAGCCCGAGCCGCTATCCTCAGACGGGTGCAGCGGTAGAACGTGAATCACCTCGGCTGTGCGGTGGGGCGTAATGCTCTGCAGTACGGCTGCGATGATGAACGCAGTGATGACTGCGGTGCCTACAACCACAAACAACAGATCGCTGGGGGTGTCCATAGCCGGCTCCTTGGATGTGCTCATCGCGACTGAAACTCGGATGAGCCCAGTATAGAGGCCATCAGCCGACAGTAGCCGGTACAGATGGCTGACCTATACCCCTCCAGAGAGCCACCATGATCCGACAGATGCTGACCTATACCCCTCCAGAGAGCCACCATGATCCGACAGATGCCGACAATGCGGATCAGGTAAGCAATGCTGGCGCATGCAGCGCCAACAGGCGCAGCCCCTCGAGGCGCAGCACGTCCGGGTAAAGAGCCTGGTAGATGCGACAGTTCGGCGAAGGCGCATCGTAGCGCCCGGTTGCGCGATAGGTCGTCACGGCGCACCCCCCGGCGCACCAGTAGCGCCAGTCACAGTTGCTGCACCTTTCCTTCGCTTCGACCGCCACATTCTGAACACCGCTACGGTCGGTACGGATAAGGGCAAGGGGGTCATCTGCGGCGACGGTCGTAACCGGCTGGTCCATGACCATCTGGCATCGAGCGACGTTGCCGCGGTGGTCAAAGACGATGTAGTGCTCCCCAACACCACAGGGGTGGCGATGGCCGACCCCAAGATGAGTGCGATCGAGTAGCGCACCGAGCAAGCTATGGCGCAGCGGTCGTCCGGCAATGACGGCGTAGGCTGCCCGCAGGCCTTCAATGATGCGATCCTCGGCTGTGGTCAGCGCTGGCGCGCCGGTAACGATGGGCCGGACGAAGTTCAGGGTGAAATGTACGCCCAGGTTCAGCAGTTCAGTGAGGAGTGCGGGCAAGTCTGAGACGCTCCAGGGCGTTACCGTAATTGAAACGGTGGGCGTAAGACCGAAAGCGAGCGCGCGACGCAGCCCATCCAGCGCGGCAGCCGCCGAAGCACCGCCGCGAAGCGTTGGTCGCTGAGCATCGTGGCTGACGCTGAGCCCATCGAGGGACACCATCAATCCAAGCCCGAGTTCGGCCATCAGTTCCAGGCGCGGAGGTGTGAGGGTGGTGCCGTTGCTCAAGATGCGCCCGCGGATCGCCAGGCCGCGCTCGGCGCCCTGCTGCGTCGCGTAGCGATGGAGTTCGGCGACCCGACGCAGGTGCAGAAGCGGTTCACCGCCGGCGTACTTGAACTCGACACGTCGGTAGCCCGCGGCAAGCGCCGAACGAAAGGCTGCATCAATGGCCGCGCGGCCAATTGCGGACGACATTGTCTCGCCGCTTTTCTCCAGATAACAGTAGGTGCAGCGTAGATTGCAGGCATTGGTCACGTGGAGCCACACGACCAACCCGTCAGGTGGAAGAGGTAAACGGGGGGGCTCATCGGCGGCGATCAACAGACCGAGGCGATGGGCGACGGCCAGAATGTCTGCCGCCGCAGCGGTATGCGGACGCAGAGGCGGTGGTGTGAGGAGCAGGTCCCAGGTAGCTTGATTGAGCACCGCCACCCGGCTGAACGATGGCACAAAGGCGACCCGGGCCCGGTCCGAGAGGGCGATGTGCCGCAGATCAGGATGTGGATAGAGGGGCGCAGAGAGTTGCACTGACGCGGGAGTCGGCGGCATCGCGACCGGGCAGGCGCAGTCGCAATCACCAGCGGCTTCGCTCACATCCATGCTGTCGTCGTGGTCGAAGAGGAGACTGAACTCACTTACAGGTTGCATGCCAGAAACGCACCGTTACTACCCCAACCTGGACAGTTGGATCTCGACCTCATTTTGCAAAAACTGGCATTCTTCGTTCCAAAATTCTGGCCACTGTTGTTCGCACTGTTGAAGCACTTTCGGATCCAGGGGGCCAACCATCAGCGCGGGTGGCCTGGCCGGCAGTTCCTGCTCGGCGCGGTCGAGGGTGCGTTGCACCTGACCCAGGAAGGCGGAAGGACAGGTCTGCAAGTCGCCCCGAATGATTTCCCACAAACGCAGGTAGGTACGATCATTGCGCGCGTAGATCCGGCAATGGACCAGAGCGGTCAAGAGTTCTTTCAGGAATGCCTGAGGTTGTTGTTCTGAGGCTTTGTGCCATGCCCGTTCGAAGGCAATGGTTGCGCTCATAAGCAGTGCGCTACGCGGGAGCCGATGACGTCGAATAAGCTCTTCGGCTTCGTTGAGGATGCGCAACGCCTCAGCGCGCTGCTGTTGCAACCGGTAGATGAACGCCCGTTCAACAGCGATCTCCACCGTGGGCAGGGTAGTGTGCCCGATGGGTAGATCACCGCTCACCGCCCCATTCGCCTGATCGAGCAGATATTGAGCGCGATCAAATAAATCGTTCATCCGCACGCGATCAGGGTTGGGCTTGCGGCCCTCATTGTAGGCCAGGGTGCGGAGATAGCGCGCGTGGGTAAGGAAGACCTCACAGAGACTCGTCCGTTCATTAGCGCCCTGAAAGAACTCGGCGGCGGCGCGGAAGTACTCCTCAGCCGACGGATCGACCACGTAGGGAGGGTGTTTCAGCAGGTCGTGACAGGCTATCCCCAGTTGCGCATTTACCTGTGCCAGCACGCGCTCATTACCGGTACTGGCGGCCAGACTGCGAGCGCGTTTGGCAAAGGTCTCAGCAGCTTCGGGCCGGTTGCGCTGAGTTTCGAGGATCGAGCTGACGTTGAAGATCAGCGCCTGGCGAACCGGTGAGATCTGATCGCGGCGGATAGCCGTGCGCAGCTCGATGAGCAGCCGCTCTGCCTCCTCAAAGTTGCCCAGATAGGCCAGGACATAAACCTGATTGATGCGGATCTGCGCCATCTGATCGCTGACAGGCAAGTAAGTTGTGACCTGGCCGGATTCGTCTTCGTGGCGAAAATCCTGGAAGTTCTGGTAGGCAACCTGATACTCGGCGTATGCCTGTTCGTATTCCTGCACGGTGCGGTACATATAGCCAAGCAATGTTCGGGTGCGCCCGAGGAAATACTTAACATACCGCTGGAAGAACCCCTGGCGCGGTAACTCAGTAGGTTCTTCCAGTACCCGCTGGGCTGTCGCCAGAGCATCGCGAAACCACCCTTCGGCGCCGGTGTAGAGTACCTCCTGGTTGTGATAGAGCGTCAGCGCGTGGGCAGTGGTCTGTTTGAGATCGTAGGAAAAGTAGGCATCGTCGCTGTACTGCGGCAGAAAGTCCTGCAACGCGTGCAGGCTCAACGCGACCACCTTCTGGTTCTCGTTGCGGGCCAGGTGATAGCGCAACAACCAGAGGAGATCATCGGCGAGCAAATGCTCCAAGTTCAACTGCGTGGGCGAGGCGCTGGTCAGCTGGTTACGGCGGGGTTGGTAGCTGCCGCCTGCGGTTTCGGTGTCGAAGGCGCGCAGATTGATCCAGCGCCAGAACTCATCGCGGAGCAGGAGCGGCAGCTCATATTCACGGTTATCGAAGAGGCGGAGCTGTGCCAGCAGATATTCCGAGTAGCCTGCCGAGAGGTTGAGCTCAAGTTCGTAAAGGATCCGGTTGCTGATTGCCACGAGCAACGCGGCCCGTTCTGTCGGTTCAGTGGCGGGAAGGCGCAAGCGCTGTTCGTGTTCGCGGATTGCGATGGCGCGAAGGTAGTCGAGCGTCTCACCGCGCAGGCCCATGCGGTCAGCAATCTGCCACTCATCAATCATGCGGTGAACTTCGTCGTGGAGGTACAATAGCCTGCTCCGGGGCCGTTCTTTCACCAGCGCCACCTCGTTCAGGCGCGCGATCAGATCGGTATACTGCTCGCGTTCCTCAGCGCTGAAGGTGTTGTGCGGCGCCGGCAGGTTCTGTTGGGCAAGAAAGGCATCGAGTTGCTCGCGGGTCAGGCCGCGACGGGCATAGGCCAGCACATACAGACAGTAGGCCAGGACCTTAATGGGAAAACTTGCCCAGGGCAGCACGGGGTTCAACACCTGGGTAATCAGGTGGCGTTCAAAGCCGCTCCGGTTGCGGGGGGTAAAGGCCGGCTGCCGGCTCGTCATGTGCAACCAGACATAGCTAGCAACCAGCAGCGGCGCGCCGCCGCTCACCTGATACGCCTCAGCGACCTGGTTTGGGGAGAAGGCTGGCAGTGCGTCCTTAAGATACTCGGCGATCTCCTGTTCATTCAGCGGATGCAAGGATATCTGTTGCATCGCCACATCCGACAGGTGCGCGCAGCGTCCCGAGAGGGTCGCCTCGGGCCAGCCGGGAGGTGTCGGTCGCCCGCAAATCACCACCAGCACGTGCCGCAGGCGGGGAATGACGGCGCTGAACCAGGCAAAGAAGAGATCGAGGGCCGATGGAAAGCGCAGTTCAATGCCGGTGGCGTGTTGTGTCCTGGCGAGCAGGTCCTGCAACTCGGGTTCCGGCTGCTCGCCAGTCAGCGACTCGGCGGTATCGAAGCGCAGGATCAGCGGGCGCTGGAGGGCGATCTGGTTCAGGGCGTCGGCAAACACCTTGCGCACTTCGGTCCAGCGCGCATCGAAGGCTAACCCGACAAGGCGATCGCGATCGTGCTCCAGTTGCGCGCGCAACGCATAGTACTGAGCAAACGTCGTGCGCAATACCTCTGCCGCAAGGCGATAGGGCTGATCGGCGTCGGCGCTCAGGCCGTCGATGATGGTCTGCTCCAGAAACGCGCCGTTGCGGTTCTGGGTGTCGGCCAGGTCAATGATCCGTGCAATGACGGCCGGTTGCGGTTCGATCAGCGACGGTATCTGGCGCAAAAAGAAGGTCTTACCCTGACCGCCATCGGCTTCCAGGTACAGCACGTGGCAACGGTCTGGATCGCCGCTGACCCGTTCAAGGGCAGTGTGTAGGGCATCAATGGTTGGGTGCTGGCCGATGTAGCGTTCAGCTATTGGAATTGGTATCGACACCTTCGGTCTCCTTGTCCCACCAGGTTGTCAGCACCTGCCTGAGCCAGGGTTCCACCATAAAGCCTTTAGCCTGCTCATCGTGGACAATGACATAGCTTGCGGTCAGGTCTTCGAGGAGTTTCATGGCTTCAGAGAGCGAAACGGTGCGGTTGTCGCGTTGTTTGCCAAGCAGCTCACGAATTTCGGCGACCCCAAAAGAATCATACGTCGCCAGTTCGCGCAGGAGGGTGATGTCGTCGTCGCTGAGAGGCGTTTCGCTTCCCCTGATCCGCTCGTGGCGCAAATGCTTCAGGATTTGGGGGTACAGTTCAGCGCGGTGTTCACGATGATCAGGCACAAAGCGGATAATCGCCGCGGTACGCTGCTGGCAATCGTGGGCAGCGAGCAGCGCCTGCAGGGGGGTGTCCTCGAAGAGCAGTTGCGCCCGTCGCGAGGAACCTACCCGCCACCAGAGCCAGCGAAACTGTTCGGCCCACCGGGTGCAGGCTGACGGTTCCGGCGGCAGGACGCTAAGACTGTGAAACATCCACTCATTGATTAAAAAGCCATAACGCTGGGGATTGGCCTCAAGTTCTCGGGCGTACCAGGCAGCGAAGTGCTGGTGCAGTTCGCTGCGCGTCCGGGTTTCCAGTTCGCGCTCGGCCAGATCGACGAGCGCCGGGGCCAGTTCGCTGCGCCACAGGTAGCGCAAAGGCGCGCCGTCGTACTCCGTCACCAGATCTGCGGCCAGGTAATCAGCCAGCGCAGCATGCAGATCGGCCAGCCGGAGTGGAGGCAGGCTCAACCCGGTCACCTGCCGGGTGGCGATTGCGAGCGCTTCGAGATCGAGACTGCGCAGCAGCGCCGCCACCGGGAGCAACCTGCGCGAGGCTGGCGCGAGACGCTCCAGCCGCTCCTCCAGATCGACGACAGGTCGTGCTGGAGTGCTCGCAATGGGGACCTGAACAACTGCGTCTGCGCCTGCTGTTGCAAGCGGTTGTCGGGCCTGGCGGAAGAGATGTTCCGCGAGGTAGGGGTGTCCATGGGTGATCAGATGCACCTCGCTTGCCAGGGGATCGAGTTCATAGTGCCGGGCCATCTCACGTATTTCGCGCGCGGTCAGCCCGAGCAACGGCTGTTCTTTCACCACGCGGGCCAGTTCAAAATAGCGCCAGACCAGCTGGCCCTGTCCGGTCGTAACGCAGAGCACCTTGCCGGTCAGGTACAGCGGGCGCAACAGACGAGTTTGCAGAGCTTCCCAGAGGGCCTGAGCGTCAACATCCGTCCGTTGCTCCAACTGATCCAGGCCGTCCAGAAACACCACCAGCCGATCGGGATAGAGGAGTGCCTCTTCCTCTGTAGGGGTTGGAAGGATCGCTTCAACCGAGAGAGCGCCAGCGAGCTGGTCGAGGTGGCTGCTATCGGTGGTGTCCGAACCAAACCTTTGCAGCAAGGAGTTGCAAATGTCGCCAAGCCGCATGGATCTGGTAGCAAGTGCCGCCAGAGGGGCCTGCGGCTGGTACCCCAGTGTCCACGATAGCCAGGCGGGGGGGATAGGGAACGGGGGCTGTTCGGCAGGCGGGGCGAAGCTGATCCAGCACGTGGCGCTGAGCCGTCCCTCGCGAAGGGCGAGGAACAGCATCCAGATGAGCCAGGTTTTGCCCATCCCTGTTAGCCCATAGATGTGAAAAAAGTAATCTTTATTGCGTTTTTGTAAGAAATTGTTAATCTGGCGAAAGTAGTCAAAGAGCCAGTGCCTTCGTCCGAAAAACTCTTTTGAAACACTTGTATCTATTGACTCCAAGGAGACAACTCCATCCACAGAAACAGTCATGCCGCTACCATACCACCGCCAACGAAAAAGCGCAGCACCCGATCTGCCAAATGTTACACCCCTTTCCGCAGACGGGAATGAGGCAACCTCCTGACAGATTCCTGACAGCAAACCGACAACTTTCCGACAGATTTCCTTCTTGCGACGAATGGAGCCAGTGGCGTGGCGCCGACTGCGAATGGTTTCTCCAGGCCCGCGCCGGTCACGGGTCAGGGTCATAGTTAATGAGGCGATATCCGGCCTGGCGTGCATAATCAATGTATGTACACCGTTCTTTGGGTGTGTTCCGCGCCCGCGCAAGCTTGTCGCGTAAACGTTTGATAGCTTTCTCCAGGGCCTCGATCTCGTTCCGTTCGCTTTTGCCGTAAATCTTGCTCGCCAGGTTGGGTTTGGAAATGACTTTGCCGCGAAGTTGCCACAGTGCACTGAGGATCTCGCGCTCCCTGGGAGTCAACTGCACCGTCTCGTCGCGTTGTCCATCGAAGCAGACAAAGCCCTCGGCATCGAGGGAGAGCAGCGGCACAGGTTGGGGAATGATCCGGTTGAGCAAAGCGCGGGAGATTCTGGCTTCCGGGGTATCGATCAGATTGCAGTGTTGCTCGACCAGTTCGCGGGCGAGCTGGATCATTCGGCGGGGCGATCCTGCCGCGGCGCGCGCCAGCTGCGCGTCAGCATCACCGCCCGGCTCACAGAGATCCTGAAAGCGGTTGACAAGCGCTGCGCGTGTGACCCGTCCTGCCGGCTGGCTGTAAGCCTGAAGGCGGCGGGCCAGCATAGCCAGCAGGTCATGCTCGCGCCAGCGCAGCAGGTAGCCCGGCGGACGTTCACCGACCCGCCCGACGCAGTGTTCGGCAAATAGCGACTCCAGCACATCGGGGAGAAAGAACTTAAAGGCGTAGCCTGGATGTTCAATCACCGGGAGATCACTGATCAAGGGTCGCAGGCGCGCCAGCACCATGTCGGGATCGTGGATCGTCCACTGATCCTCGTCGGTGCGGTCGAGCAGAATGTACAGGCTGACGAATCCTCCCAGGCGGGCAAGTTCGAGCAGTTCTGTTTGCAGGTCGCTGTCGGTGAGGCCCTCGTAATGTTCGGCAAACTCCTCGACCAGCGCCCGGGCATTTCGGGGGGCAGCGGTGAGGCGGTAGGTACGTGCCAGCTCCGCCACGGTTTCCGGAGCCAGAGCGGGCTCAGGCAGGCGCATCCGGTACGGCGGCGGAGAGGCCCAGAAGCGAAGGGCGTGCAGGCGCAGCAGAGCGTCAGGTTGCTCAAGGAGCCGCTGATGAGCCTCCGGGTTACTCTGGCAGCGCTCCCAGAGTTGCCGGCAGGACTGCTCGGCGATGTAGCGAAGGTAATGGCGGGCGGTCAGGGTGGCTAGATCTGCCGGCAGCCACTTGTAGTCGGTAATCTGTACGACCAGCGCTGGCGGCCGCGCCTCGAGGCCGCAGAGGCGGGCAATCTGCAGCCGCTGGCTGGTCTTTCCATAGCCGCGGGGAGCAAACAGCACCGCGCTGGCCGGCTGGCGTGGATCGCCTCGCAAGGCCTCGAACCACTCAGGCTCGACGAAGTAACTGGCAAGCAGTTCTTCCCGATCGGCCTCGTAGTACTCGAACGGGTTGCGCTCGAAGCCCTGAACTTCCAACCACCGCCGGATCTGCACGGGCATACTCCACCTCCCGGTAGGTGTCGGCTCCGCCAGTCCACGGATCGCGTCGCGATCAGGTACCGGTCCCCGCAACCAGCATTGGATATGCGTCAGGATCTTCTTATCGCACTCCGTGTACTGGGTATCACTCTGCAGAAGGCTGCCAATGTAGTCGGCAAGCCTTGATTCCAGGCCGCAGGCTGATGCGCTCCGCAGCCGTATGAGCCACCAGCGGTAGAGAAGCTTGTTTTGCTCGGGAGCCCGACTGAAGTTGTAGTCGGCAATTTCATAGAGTGATGGGGTTTCAAACAGCCCGTGTTTCGGGATCAAGCAGAGCAGATCCGCGGGCGGGTATGCAATGCCTTTCAGTTCCCTTCGTGCTGTGCCAGGGTCCAGTATGCCCGTCCGGCCTGGGTATCGTCGAAGAGATCCGTCAGCACTGCAATGGTAGCCGGCCTGGGCAAGCGGCAGCATCCGCTGGCTTCTGCGGTGAGCACACGTCCTTGCCCATCCGGGGTCAGCCGTTCCCTGCGGATCAACACCGGCAGGTCAGCTTCCAGGGCATGATCTGGAACGGCAACCCATGCTGGTAAAAAGATAATTGAAAGGATGTCCACTGACGCAACCGATCACGCCTCTGCACGTGCTTACTGCTATGACGTGATGATCATCAGTGTATGGGGCAGTAGGAGTGGTGTCAATATCAAAAGCATTTGTATGCAGGAGACGGCAGCGCGGTACAGCCGAACGCCACGCCGCGAACGGTGCAGCAACAGTGCCAGTCCCATCGTGATCAACGTGCGCAACAG
>JBDNDG010000157.1:0-9976 GCA_046719255.1 Chloroflexaceae bacterium | reverse complement strand
AGGGGTAACCTGAGCGCCGATCCGCTCCGGCGGTACGAAGCACCCGGCGGCCTCTGTCGCCGGCAAACAGGAGCCAGCGGTTCTGGAGGGGCGCATGCCCCTCCATGTCACGAGAAGAGGAGCGAGCCTGTGGCAGTGTCGATTGAACTGGTCAAAGAACTGCGCGAGCGAACCGGCGCCGGGATCAAGGAGTGCAAAGATATCCTGGAGCAGACCGGCGGCGATCTCAATAAGGCGATTGAGATCCTGCGGGAACGGGGAATTGAGGCGGCTGCTAAAAAGGCCACCCGCGAAGCCCGTGAGGGCCTCATCGGCGTCTATGTCCACTACGGCGCCCGTGTGGCCGGCATGGTCGAATTGAACTGCGAAACTGACTTCGTTGCCCGCACCGAGGACTTTATCGCCCTGGCCAATAACCTCGCCCAGCACGTCGTCGCCCTGAACCCGCGCTATATTAACACCGATGAGGTGACCGACGAGGCTGTGGCCGAGAGCGGGCTGACCCGCGAGAAGTTCATCGAAGAGAATGTGCTCCTCCAGCAGCCCTTTGTCAAGGACTCGTCACGCACGATTGAAGAGCTGATCAAAGAGACGATCGCGAAACTGGGTGAAAACATCGTCGTTCGCCGTTTCGTGCGCTACGAGGTCGGTGCCTGACCCGCTATAGCGTGAGCAGTTGCCCGTCGGCAGAGAAACCCGCCGGCTGGCAACTGCTACCTGCTTCTGGTACCTCATATGCAAGAGCCTAAGTATCGGCGTATTTTGATCAAGTTGAGTGGTGAGCAGATCAAGGGCACCGATGAGGTGGTGAGCTACGATATGCTCGATTACCTGGCCCGCGAGATCTCCGCCGTGCATCGCCGCGGCGTGGATGTCGCGGTGGTGATCGGCGGCGGTAATATCTGGCGCGGCAGCCAGTCCATCGCCCGGGGTATGGATACGGCACAGTCGCACTACATGGGTATGCTGGGGACGATCATTAACTCCCTCGCCCTCCAGGATGTGCTCGAACAGCACGGGCTGCATACTCGCGCGATGACCGCCATTCAGATGAACGAGGTCGCTGAACCCTACATCCGCCGCCGCGCCATTCGCCATCTCGAGAAGGGACGGGTGATTATTCTCGCCGGGGGTACTGGCAATCCCTACTTTACCACCGACTCGGCAGCCGCCCTCCGCGCCGCCGAGATCCACGCTCAGGTCATCCTGATGGCCAAAAATGGCGTGGATGGGATCTACAGCGCCGACCCGCGCCGTGACCCCAGCGCGGTGAAGTTTGATCACCTGACCTATATGGATGCGCTTAATCGCGGCCTCACGGTGATGGATAGCACCGCCCTGACGTTCTGTATGGATCACGATATTCCGCTCATTGTGTTCAATGCCCTGGAACCGGGTACCATCGAGCGGATCGTGCTTGGACAGCACGTGGGGACCCTGGTCAGCAAGAGCCTCCCGGAACGTGTGCCTGTGCCGGAGGTGTAATTGCATTCGGAAGGGAACGAGCCGAAGACGCGCATCAGCCAGAGCATGGCGAAACGTCCCTCTGGCAATCCGCAATCTAAACCCTGCAATCTCAAATAGCAGCGCGTGAGCAGGCGAGCTATGCGAGGAGAGCGTGATGGTCAACGATGTCTTACGCGAATATGAGGCCCATCTGAAGAAGGCCACCGAGGCCCTGCGGCACCTTCTGGCGACGATCCGCACCGGCCGCGCCTCCGCCGGGCTAGTCGAGCATCTGCACGTTGAGGCCTATGGCGCGCCGATGGCCCTCAACCAGCTCGCCAACATCTCGGTGCCCGAGGCCCGCCTGATCGTTATTCAACCCTACGATGCGGGGTTGATTAAGGCGATTGAAAAGGCGATTCAGCAGTCGGATATCGGGATCAATCCCAGTAACGATGGGCGGGTGATCCGCCTGGCCATCCCGCCGCTGACCGAAGAGCGCCGCCGCGAACTGGTGAAGGTGGTGCGCCATCGGGTTGAAGAGGTGAAGGTCTCGGTGCGTAATCAGCGCCGCGACGCGATGGACCAGCTCAAGGAGCTTGAGGCCGAGAAGCTGATTAGCGAAGATGAACTCAAGCGCGCCCAGGAACGGGTCCAGCAATTGACCGATAAATGTATCGCCGACCTCGACGCGATCGGCAAGGATAAAGAAGCCGAGGTCATGGCGGTCTGAGCCACGACGGGCGGAGAGCAGGCTATGAGTACGGCTGCTGATGGTGGACGCGAGAGCAAGACCCCTCAACACATCGCAGTGATTATGGATGGAAATGGGCGCTGGGCGCGCCAGCGAGGGCTCCCGCGACTCGCGGGCCATCGGGCCGGTACCGAAAATATCCGCGCCATCGTGAGCGAGGCTGACCGGCTCGGGGTGCGCTATCTGACCCTCTATGCCTTCTCTACCGAGAACTGGTCCCGGCCATCGGTTGAGGTACAGGGCCTGATGCAGATCCTGAGCGATTTCATCGACCGCGAGACGCGCGCGCTCCACGAGCAGAATGTCCATTTGCGACACCTCGGACGCCTGGAGGGCCTCAGTGCGCGTCTGGCCGAAAAGGTGCGCTATGCCATCGATCTAACCCGCTATAACACCGGCCTGACCCTGGCGATCGCCTTTAACTACGGCGGGCGCGCCGATATTGTTGATGCCGTCCGGAAGATCGTGGCCTCGGGGGTCAGTCCGGATGAGATTGATGAGCAGCTGATCAGCGCCAACCTCTACACCGCCGGGATGCCCGACCCCGACGTGATCATCCGCACCAGCGGCGAACGGCGGATTTCGAACTTTCTTATCTGGCAGGCAGCCTACAGTGAGTTCTGGTTCACCCCCGTCTTCTGGCCCGACTTCCGGCCAGAACACCTCCAGCAGGCCGTCAGCGAGTACGGACGGCGTCAGCGCCGCTTCGGTGGGCTCATCTCCGAGTAGCTCAAGCTCGCTGGTCCGACGCCTGCTCAGTGTTGCGATCCTGATCCCGCTGATTGTCGCCGTAGCCTGGTGGCCCTGGGCTACGGCCGGCTTCGTGGCCCTCTGCGTTGTGCTGGCGATTGTTGAGCTGTTTGGCCTGCTGCGCCAGGGGGGCTTCGCGCCGCGCCGCGTTCCCGGGATTGCGCTGGGTGTGGCTTTCTGCGCCGCGGCGGCCCTGCAACCCTTCACCAGCCTGAGCCTCATCGGTCTGACCCTGGCTCTCGGCCTTATGGCGACCCTGGTGTATGAGTTCACTCAGTCCGAGCGCAGTACCAGTTTGCAGAACTGGGCGCTCACCTTCACCGGCGCGGCTTATATCGGCTGGCTGTTGAGCGCGTTTATTCTGCTGCGCCAGCTCGATACGCCCCTGCGCGCCGGTCCGCTGGCGCCACTGAACATCCCTCCCGGCGCTGCCTGGGTCTTCCTGGTGCTGGCCGTCACCTGGATCCAGGATAGCGCGGCCTACTTTGTGGGACGGTCAATCGGGCGCACCCGCATGGCCCCTATCCTCAGCCCTAAGAAGACCTGGGAAGGGTTTGCCGGGGGCCTGGTCGCCTCCATCCTTACCGCCGCGGTGGCGGCGCCGATCCTGGGCCTGCCGATCAGCTTTGTCAGCGCCGCACTGATCGGGGCAGCCGCGGGGATTGCCGGGCCGCTCGGCGATCTCGGCGAGTCGCTCATCAAGCGCCAGGTGGGCGTGAAAGACTCCGGCACGCTCATCCCCGGTCACGGTGGCATTCTTGACCGTATGGATAGCCTGCTGTTCACTGCGCCGGTGATCTATTTCACGATTCTCTTGACTCTGGCGCGCTGATTCGCTACACTACACAGAGCGTTGAACACCCCTCCCCGCCCGGAGGGGTGCTGGGAGATCTACTTTCCCTCGGCGTTCAGGCCACGGGTGCGAAGATCAACACGCATGCGATCTTCGTACCTCCGTCGCTTTTTTTTTACGGCGCGTTTTGACCAAACCCGGCAGCCTGACCCGCATCCCCACACCGCCACAGAGCGATCGGGTGGGGCCGTCGAGCAACCGTCAGGGCAGCGTGCCCGGTTCCAGAACAAGCCCTTCTCTGGAGATTGTATGCTCACTCTCGCAAGCATCGCCGCCGCTCCGGCACAGCAGGCCGCCGAGCAGAGCGGCGGCAATCCGCTGGTAGCAGTTGGCGCGTTCTTGCTAATGCTCGGCTTGCTTGTGGTTATTCACGAACTCGGGCACTTCCTCACCGCCATCTGGATGGGGATCAAGGTTGATGAGTTCGGGATCGGTTTTCCGCCGCGCATGCTGACGTTGTTCAAGCGAAACGGCGTGACCTATACCTTGAACTGGTTGCCCCTCGGCGGCTTTGTGCGCTTTGCCCAGACCAGTGAGGGGGCGAGTGACCCGCTCTACGGCGCTGGCGGCACGCTGGCGGCAGCCCCGCCATTGCGCCGCATTCTGGTGATGGTGGCCGGCCCGCTGATGAACCTGTTGCTGGCTATGCTGATCTTCGCTGTGCTCTTCAGCGTGCTCGGCGTCCCGACCCCCACGGGCACCCAGGCGATCAGCCAGGTCTTCCCCGACACCCCGGCCGCGCAGGCCGGTTTCCAGCCCGGCGATGAACTGCGCGCCCTCGACGGACGCTCGGTGGAGAACCCGGCAGTGATCGGCGAGGTGGCCCGCACCAATCGCGGCAAGCCGGTGACCGCAACGGTGCTGCGCAATGGGGAAGAGGTGACCCTGGTGGTGGTTCCCGGCCCCTGGACTTCGCCGGAAGGGAAGACCTTCGACTCGGGCTTTGGCTTTAGCTATGGTCCCGTGGTGGAGCAGGTGCAGGTTGGGCCACTCACAGCCGCCTGGCGCGGCGTGACCTATAGCCTGGAGTTGACCGGCCGTATGGTGAGGGCCCTGGCGGGCCTGCCGGCCTCGATCCTCGGCCTCTTCTCGCCGGAGCCGTCGCCCGAAGGCGGACCGATCGGGCCGGTGGGCATCGCCCGTGCCACCGGTGAGGTGATCCAGCAGCCGGGCGGGTTCGCGGCCTTCTGGAACCTGGCCGCGGTCCTGAGTCTCAACCTGTTCTTGTTAAACCTGCTCCCCATCCCTGCCCTCGATGGTAGCCATATCACCTTCGCGCTGGTTGAGTGGCTGCGAGGCGGCAAGAAGGTGCCCCCGGAAAAAGAAGCCCTGGTCCACGCCATTGGCTTCGCCGCGCTGATGGGGCTGATGGTGCTGATCACGGTCAACGATGTGCTCAACGCGATCCGTGGCCTGCCGGTGCTGGGTGGAGGTTGATGATCCGGGCCAGTGAAGTTGCCGAATATGTGTACTGCGCGCGGGCCTGGTGGCTGCGACGGGTCGCCGGGCTGGAGCCGCAGGGTCAGGAGCGCCGCGCCCGAGGTGTGGCCCTGCACGTGGCCCACGGGCGCAGGGTGGCCCTGAGCGCGATCGCCCTGTGGGCCGGGTTGGCCCTGCTGGCCGGCGGTGTGCTGTTGCTGGTGGCAGGACATTGATACGGGCCATGCTCGGGGGTATCGTTCTCAGCCTGGCATTGCTCCTCCTGGCCCTGGGTTTTGCGCTGCGCTGGCGCGCCGGCCTGCCATGGGGGCGGATCGCCGCTGCTGATGTGGGTGTGGGCCGACCGCTGGAACGCCCCCTCGTGGCGGCACGGTATGGACTGACCGGCAAGCCTGACTACCTGATCGAGCGTGGTGGGGTCCTGATCCCGGTTGAGGTGAAACCGGGGCGGCGGGCGCTCCGGCCCTACGACGCCGACCTGATGCAACTGGCCGCCTACTGCCTGCTGGTGGAAGAGACCACGGGCCGCGCCCCGCCCTACGCCGTGCTACGCTACGCCAGCGCCACCTTCCGCCTCGATTATCGGCCCGACGTGCGCCGGCGCCTGGTGGCGCTGCTCGCCGAAATGCACGCCCTCCTCGACGCCGACGATGTGGCCCGCAGTCACGACGATCCGCGCCGCTGCGCCGGTTGCGGCTTCCGCGAGCTGTGCGACGACGCGCTCGCCGATGGGTAATGCCAGTTCCTGTTGAACATTCCGCAGGACCCGAGCCGCGATAACGCACGGTGATCCCCAGGCTCGCAATCCACAATCCAGAGTCGCCAATCCAGAATGGTATAATGCCAGCGGTCGGGGGGGTGAGAGCCGAACATGCTTCCCTTGTACCAGCCCTGCTTTCGCGCCACCCTCTGGCGGGATCTGTGCTATGATACTGGAGCGTAGTGCCCTGATCGCAAAGCTGCAGGAACGGCTCGCCGGTCAGATCGAAGCTGCCGATCTGGCCCGGTGGGCTTTCGACCGGTTCTACGAACTGGACCAGGGCATGCTGGCGGTGCACGAAGCAGACATTGATGTGATTGCCGATGTGCTCGACAATCTGCTGTTCGCCGATGACACGCACTTCGCGCTGGACGAAACCGACTTGCGTCGGCTGATCGCCCGGCTTCAAGAGCCATGAAGATCCGCCAACATCCACGGATGCGGGGAATCCTGGTCGGCGACGAAGTGTATTCCTATCCCCACAAGATTTTCGCCCGCGTCGCCGATGTCTTCCCCGCCGCCGTTTGTGTCAAGGTCGGCATTCTCTCCATTGATGAGCCAATGGAGATCACCCTGGCCCCCCAACTCTGGCGCGCTGATGATATTGAAAACCTCTCGGTGTGCCGGTACTGCGGCTGCCGCGAGAACATCCGTACCATCAGCGATACCGGCATCCCCTTTCGCGTCTGCGCTGCCTGTAGCGCTCCAAGCGATGATCCAACCGCTCTATCCATTGCCTGACATCAATGCCTACCGATCCGGCGTACCTGCGGCCATACATGTCAAGCTGGTTGAGTACGCGGATCGGCAGCGCCGAGTTGCGGCCCGGCGCGGTGTTTTCATGCCAGGCGACGGTCCTCTACGCCGACCTGCGGGGATTCACCCGTCTGACGGCCCTGTTCACCACGCTACCCGATGGCGCTGGGCGCCTCCACGCTGCGCTGAACCGCTGCTACACCGTGCTGGTCGAGACGGTGGCTGACCACGGTGGTGATGTGTCATCCATCGCTGGGGATGCCCTCACCGCCTGGTGGCCCAACCGGTCCGATGTAAGCGTGGCGCGCCAGTGCGCTGCGGCCCTGCTCGCCGCAGTTGACGCCTTGCCGCCCCTCGATACGCCGGCCGGCCCCTTCCGCTTCTACCTGCGTATCGGCGTCGGAGTCGGAACGGTGCATGCCATCCTTGCCGGTCTGCCGGACCATGGCGTGCACCTGGCCCTGCTGGGGCCGGCGCTGCTGGCGGCTGCCGCCGCCGAACGTGCCGCAGGGGTGGGTGAGGTCGTGGTGGCCGGCGAGAGCGAGAGCGCCCCCGCCGCTGATCAGACGCATGTTCAGGCGGGTGAGCCGGGCCCGCCCCTGGGGGACGATGATTTTCTCCCCCAGGCCCTTGCCGAGCGCCTGCGGCGCAAGGCCCCCATCGCTGAATACCAGACCTGCGTCCCCGTGTTTGCGGGGTTTACCCTGCCGGCGCGGCCGCGCGATCTGCACCCGCTGGTGAGCCAGGTGCAGGCGGCGGCGCAACGGTGGGGCGGCTGGCTCAACGAAGTCGAAGTGGGCAACAAAGGAGCCGTGCTGGTGCTGCTCTTTGGCGGGCCGCTGGCGCGGGGCGCCGACACCGTTCGAGCCGTGGGATGCTGCCTGGAGTTGCGCGAACGCGGGCTGATAACCCGCGCCGGAATTACCAAGGGCCTGCTCTACCTGGGCACGGTCGGTGGCGCGGAGCGGCGCGTGTATACGGCCCAGGGCGATGAGATGAACCTGGCGGCCCATCTAATGCAACGCGCCGCCGAGGGCGAGATCCTGGTCTCGGGGCGCGTGCGCCACGAGGTGCAGGGATACTACCTCACCAGCGAACCGATCTTGCTGGCCACCAAAGGGCACTGCGAGGGCGTGCCGGTGGCGCGGGTACTGTACGCTCCGCAATCGCGCTAGGGTATTGGCGCCGCCACAGGCTCGGGCGTGGATGGCGCCTGGGCCGGCTCGACGCTGCTGCCATCGATCCACTGCTGGAAGATCGCCCGCTGCGGCGGCGTTGCCAGAATCGCAATCTGGTCGCCGGCCTCCAGCACCAGCTCCGGCTCAGGATTGGTGACCACCGTATCGCCGCGCAGCACCGCAACGATCGAAACACCCGTGCGCTTGCGGATCGCGCTCGCGCCGATGCTCTTCCCCACCAGTGGCGAATCGGGTGCCAGCGTGTACCAGACGATCTCCAGGCTGCGTCGCACGCGCCGCAGGCGGCGCAGCGTTGCCGCATCGGTGGTGAGGGCCTCCATAGGCCGGTAACACTCCGCCCGCACCGTATCGCTCAGACGCTCGATCTCGGCAGTGGGCACGTCGAAGTGCAGGAGCGCCTGGCGCACCATTTCCAGCCCCGCCTCAAACTCAGGCTGCACCACTTCGTGAATGCCCAACTGGCGAAGCACCTCGAGCTGGGCCAGACGGGTTGCTCGCGCAACGATGTGCAGGCGCGGGTTGAGCGCGCGCGCCTGGCGCACAATCGTCTCAACGTCAATCGCCGCCGACACCGCCACCAGCAGCAGGCGCGCCTCATGAATGCCTGCCGCCTCCAGGACCGTCGGGCTGCTGGCATCACCGTAGATCACCGGTACGCGGCTGGCCTTCAACGTGTCCATGCGGTGCTGGTCGCGCTCGATCACCACGAAGGGGTGGCCTAACCGGCGCATCAGATCGGCAGTGTAGCGCCCCACCCGGCCATAGCCGGCGATAATCGTGTGGCCGCGCAGAGGTTCCTCTACCAGCGACCGCATCGGGCTTGGCGTCTTGCCGCGCCAGCGGCGCCACAGGGTATAGGTGGGCGTCGCCAGCCGGCTGACGAAAGGGGTTAGGACCATCGTCACCACTGTCGTGGCGAGGACCAGGTTCGACTGGTCAGTGGTCAGGGCACCCGCGGCCAGACCCACCCGCGCCAGCACAAAGGCAAACTCGCCGATCTGGAACAGACCGAACCCCACGGTGAGCGGCACGTCACCGCGGTAGCCGAACAGGCGTACCACGCCGGCAAAGACGGCGATCTTGCCACAGCTCACTACCAGGGTCAGAACCAGGATGGGCCACCAGTTGGCGAGCAGGAAGGCCGGATCGATCAGCATCCCCACTGAGACGAAGAACAGCATGCCGAAGACATCGCGCAGGGGGATGATGTCGCTGAGCGCCTGGTGGCTGTAATCCGACTCACTGAGCACCAGGCCGGCCACGAAAGCGCCGAAGGCGAACGACAGCCCGGCCAGATAGGTCGCATACCCGATCCCCAGGCCGAGGGCCATAATCGCCACCACGAACAACTCGCGTGAGTTCCAGGTCGCAATGCGCTTCAGCACGAAGGGGATCACCCGCGTGCCGACAAAGACCATTGCCGCCAGAATCAACCCGGCGCGGAGCGCGGCCAATCCCAGATTGATCAGACCATCGCTCACGTTGGCCAGTTCGGGCAGCATAATCATCAGCGGCACCACGGCCAGATCCTGGACAATCAGCATGCCAAGCATCACCCGGCTGGCCAGGCTGCCGAGCTTGCCGTGGCCTATGAGCGTCTTCAGAATGACCATGGTCGAGGAGAGCGAAACCAGCGCGCCCAACCACAGCGCGGGGTAGGGGTCCCAGCCCAGGAAGCGACCGAGCAGGAAGCCGATCGCCGTCGTGAGGGTCATCTGCAGCACGGTGCCGCCGAATGCCACCCACTTGAAGCGGGCGAGTTTTTTCAGGTTAAACTCAACCCCCAGCGCAAAGAGCAGCAGGGCCACCCCGATCTCGGCGAGCAGCTCGATATCGTGGATGTCGCTCACCCGTGGACCGGCGGTGTACGGGCCAACGACAATGCCGGCGACGATGTAGCCCAGGATGAGCGGTTGGTTCAGGCGCCGGGCGACGAAGCCGCCCAACAGCGCCGCGACGAGGATGATCGTGATATCGGCAGCGATACCCATAGGGGGTGTCCTTGCTGCTGAAGGTAA
>JBDNDG010000156.1:0-10002 GCA_046719255.1 Chloroflexaceae bacterium | reverse complement strand
GTCAACGTGTCGACATCGATATGACAGACTCCGGCATAGCGTCGCTCTTTCCCGGAACTTGCGGGCCAGCAGGCGATGACAACCGACAGCGCCGGCCGCATTCACCTGCTGGTCTCCGGTTTTCTCGAAGGGAGCGTCGCGGCGATTCCGATGCTGCTCCACCTCACCTGGAACGGCGAAACCTGGTCGGTGCCGGAGGTCGTGGCATCGACAATGAACTGGCCGATGTGGCCGCGCCTGGCCGTCGCCGGAGGGAACCAGCTCCATGCCGTCTGGTTCAGTTACACGGACGCGAGCGGTTGGGGGGAACGGCGAGTCTGGCACAGCAGCAAGACCGTTGATGCGCCTGCCATAGCCCCGGTACCGTTCCGCGAGCCTCGCTCGACGTCCGAAGTGGGCGGCGCATCCCTTCCGACTGCGCCAGAAGGCCAATCGACCCCGCCCACGGGTCAGATGCCCGCGGCTGCCTCTGCGCTGCCCGATGAGATTCGCGCGACGCCTCCACCTGATTTTATGGCGAGCGCCAACTCGCCGCTCATCTACGGACTCGCCCTCGTGCCGGTCCTTGGTCTGTTTATTGTCGTGCTTACGCTTATGCTGGCGCGCCGTAACCATAACCGCTGATGTGAACATAGCGCGCGCGGGAGGATTTGGGAGGGCTGCGCCCTCCCAGGAAAAAAACCGGTCTTCATCGTATCAGAGGATGGGGAAACCGGGTTTCCCCATGCCCCTGCCTGCTGGGGCGCCAGGCGCCCCCAACACCGGTCAGGGTATGGGGAAACCGGGTTTCCCCATGCCCCTCCTTGAGCTATGGCTCACCTCCGCCTCCAACTGTTCTGCTGCTTGCTCGGCCTTATGGCGTTCGTGCCGCTGTCAGCGGCACAGGCCCGTCCGTTGTCTACCTGGGAACCTCCGCTACGTCTTTCTGACCGGGCCACAGGCACCGTAGCCTTCGCTCCTGACCTTACCGTAGATGGCGATAGCCGGCTCCACGTGATCTGGTCTGGCGTCCTCAGCCGCACCAATGAACGGACCAGGCTCACCGACACCCTGATGTACCGCGCGCGCGTTGATGGGGTCTGGTCCACACCCGAGCCAATCGTGCTGCGCGAGCGCCGGTCTGGTGGTGACACCTCCTCTCCCCTGGTCAGCGACGCGGCGATGGATAATCCACGCTTTGCCGTGCGCGGAAGACTTGTGAGCGCGCCTGACGCCAGACTGCACATCGTCACCAGTACGGATGGCAGACAGCAGTACCTGCAGGCGCCCTGGAACGAGGTGGTGCGCATAGCCCTCCTGCTTCCTCCGGTCGATCTTGGCGCGGGAAGCGCGACAGCGATTACTAGCGATCCGGACGGAACGCTGCACGTTGTGTTTACCGCTCCCGCGCAACGTGCGGGGCCCGGCGCCCCCCGACCCTGCGCTGCGTGCCAGGACGTGCGCTACTGCCGCTCAACCGATGGTGGCCTTACCTGGTCGCGCGCCGAGAACCTTTCATTGCTCGATGGCGCAAACCTGGCCCCCCGGATTGGCGCCGATGATCTGGGTCAGATTCACCTGCTCTGGGAATATCAAGGCTCCGGACAACCTGGCGAAGCAACCTTGCCGATCTACCGTCGTTCCCCCGATGGTGGTCAACGGTGGGAGGCGCCGATCCCGCTGGGCGTTCCGGACGACCAGCTCTCGCAAGCCACCCTTGGCGTTGGACGGGCCGGCCAGTTGCTTGCGCTCTATGCCAGCGCCACTTCCGGCACTCTGTTTTTCCAGAGTTCCAACGACGGCGGGCAAACCTGGTCGCAGCCAGGGCTGGTGCCTGAAGTGATCAGCCCCGCTCACCCCCCCACATCCGGACAACGCTTCAGCCTGGCCGTTGATGGCGCCGGGCGCTTTCATCTGCTTGCGGTGGGAGTAGCGCCTATCACGGGGGCCACCGGGGAGCAGTTGTGGCACCTCACCTGGGATGGTCGCACCTGGTCGGCGCTCGCGACCCTGCCCGGCGAAGGGATGGCTCCCCGCGATCCACGCCTCACGGTGGAACGCGGCAACCGGCTCCACGCCGTCTGGGTGACCAGCGAAGTTGACAACGAGAAGGGCGCATACCAGACGATCTGGTACTCCAGCACCTCAGTAGACGCCCCTGAGGTGGCGCCTCTGCCGACGTTTACCCCCATCCCGCAAATCCTCCCTACACCCACTTCCATGCCAACACCCACGCCTGCGTCAACCCCTCTGCCGGATGAAAGCCGGAACCAGCCGGTCATCGAGGGGCCACCCCGCTGGGAAGGCGAAAGCCTTGAGATCCTGTTCATCGCCTTCATACCGGTGCTACTGATCATCGCCGTGGTAGCCTGGTGGTTCAGGCGCAATAGCGGGTCGGGATGAGGTGAATATTGCCCCCCACAGAAGGGGTTCGGAAGGGCCCTGCCTGTGGGATAGCAAGCCCTTCTCGTCGGGAGGGTTCGGGAGGGCTGCGCCCTCCCAGGAATCTCTTTTCATTCCTGATGTAATCATCGGGGAAACCGGGCTTCCCCACGCCCTTCCCTGAGGGGAGGGTTCGGGAGGGCTGCGCCTTCCCGGGGGGAAACCGGGTTTCCCCGTGACCCTCCCTGAGGGAGGGTTTGGGAGGACTGTACCCTCTCTTTCCATTCCTGTCGTGTGCAGCGCAGCCGCACGGGCGTCAGATAAAATAACAAACGTGTCAATCAGGAAGGATTGCAAATTTACCTGCTGATTAGACGCTCCTGGTATCCTCTGCTGCGGAACATAAACCGTCGCCCGCAGGGACATCGCATGACACAGCCGCTCGCTACTCGCCGCCTGACCCGCCGCCAGTTCCTCGGTGCCGCTACCGCAGCCGCAACCAGCGCCGCGCTTGGTGGCGCCGCACTCACCTACGGGCTGGAGGAGCGCCAACTCGATGCCCCCTTCGCCAGGGCAAACGGCCTGGCCGCCCCCCTGCCATCGAGCGTTCCTGCCCCCGACACACCGTTGCTGGTGCTCAACAACCCGGCTGCTGATCCCGACTTCAGTTCCTACCTGGTTGAGATCCTGCGTACCGAGGGCTTTGTCCCCGTGCGCAACGCGCCTATCCAGCAGGTCGGGGCAGCAGAGCTGGCCAGGTTTTCCATCGTGGTCCTCGCTCCGGGGCCAGTACGGGACGATCAGGTGGCCCTGCTGCGCGCTTACGTCGCGCAGGGCGGCTCGCTGCTCGGCATCCGGCCTGATGCGCAGCTCGCCAGCCTGTTCGGTGTGCGCCCACTGGGAGCGACAGCGCCCGGAGATTATCTCCACATCGTCACCGGACTGGCGGAACTCGACGGCCTGGATGCGACCCGTGTGCAACTCCACGGTCCCTACGACCGGCTGGTCCTCGACGGCGCGCGCGCCGTGGCTCGCAGCGCCAATGGCGACCCGCTGGTAACCATCCATCGCTTCGGCGAGGGGATGACCGCTCTGTGGGCCTTTGACCTGGCCCGCTGTGTGGCACTTATTCGGCAGGGCAACCCGGCGGCCGCGGGGCAGGAGCGTGATGACCTGGAAGGCTTCCGCGCCACCGACCTGTTCGTAGACTGGATCGACCTCGAGCGAATTGGCATCCCCCAGGCCGATGAGCACCAGCGTCTGCTCGCCCGCCTGATCGAAGAGCTTGCCTCAAGTGGACCGCCACTTCCGCGTCTCTGGTATTTCCCCGGCAACGCGCCGGCGCTGATTGTCGCTACAGGCGATGCCCACGGCAGCCGCGTCGGGCACATCGAGCAATTGATTAGCCCCGTCGAGCAGCGTGGAGGCACGGTTTCGATCTACTACACACCACCACGTACCAGCACCGCCCGCCGGCTGGCCCGCAAGGCCCGCTGGAGGGTTGAGGAGATCCCCGTCCTGAAGGGCCTTTTCAAGGACAGTAACCCCATTCCCTCGCCGGCGACCCTGGCGGGCTGGCGCGAGCGCGGGCACGAGTTCGGAATGCATCCCTATGTGGAAGAGGGTCTCGAAAGCGGCTACAACTTCTTCTGGAGCGAGTTTATCAAGTACGGCTACGGGCCGCTACCGCCCACCGTGCGCACCCACCGCATTCTCTGGCACGGGTGGGTGGATAATGCCTTCGTTCAGGCGCGCTACGGCGTGCGCATGAATCTGGATCACTACCATGCCGGCGGGGTCGTGCGCCGCGCCGATGGCACCTGGGCCGCCGGCTACCTCAGCGGCACCGGCCTGCCGATGCGCTTCGTTGACCAGCGCGGGGCGCTGCTGAGCGTCTACCAGCAACCCACGCACCTGGTTGACGAACATCTGATGCGGGTCTTTGACACCGGCCACGAAGCCGGGTTTGATGGCGCGACCGCGGCGACCGTTACCATCGCTCAGATCGCCGAGAGCGTGCGTCGCTACCCGGCAGCGTTAGGGTTGCAGTGCCACGTGGACCCGTTCCTCTTCGGCGGCGAAAAGGCTCGGAACGTCGGGCGCTGGCTCACTGAGAGCCTGGACTATGCCGTTGCCAACGGTATGCCAATCCTCTCGGCGGAACGCTGGCTCGCCTTCACCGAGGCCAGGGTTGGCGCGGATGTTCGGCGCCTGGCCTGGGAGGCGAACACCCGCCGGCTCGGCTTTGAACTGAGCTTCCCGGCCAACCCTGGGGGCACGGCAGCCGTACTCCTGCCGCTGCGCCACGGCGCGTCTACACTGCGCGAAGTGCGCGTCAACGGCAGTGTTGCGCAGCGGACGGAACGGCGCCTGGCCGGACAGCGCTATGCCCTGATAGCTACACCGGCAGGCCATTCTCGGATCGAAGCCGATTATGGCGACCTGTGAATTGAGGCTTCACACCTGCGGTGAAAATAGGCCGTACGCGGGAGGGTGTGGGAGGGCGCAGCCTTCCGGGAAGCAACCCACCCACGGGAGGGTTTGGCAGGGCACAGCCCTCTCAGGAACGACTACGTTTCATTCTGGCGTTGTGTGGCGCAGCCGCATAGTCGGCTAAGGTGAACATGGGGAACCCCGGGGTTTCCCACCTGCGGTGAACCTGTCGAACCGCGCCCCTCCCGGCAGGCAGGATGTGGGAGGACGAACCCTCCCAGAACAATACTCGTTTCATTTCTGTGGTGTGCGGCGCAGCCGCACAGGTATCTGGTGTAACCAGGGGAGGATTCGGGAGGGCAATGCCCGCCCATAGCGAAACGCTGTCTCACTGAAAGGAAGTCTCCATGAACGGACCGCTCACCGCTGGGGGGAAGTACCTCGGTCTCGCGCTCGTCTCGGGCGGGGTGCTGGCGCTCCAGATCACATTCACTCGCATCTTCTCACTCATGATCTGGCACCACTTTACCTACCTGGTGATTGGCGTGGCCCTCCTGGGCGGCGGCGCCGCCGGTGCCTTCCTGGCCGTGCATCAGTGGGACGGACCCACGCTCAAGCGCCACATGGGCCTGCTGGCATTGAGCTTCAGCCTCGCCAGCCTGATCAACCTGGTGGTGATCCGCTTCGTCGCCATTGACCCGTTGCGCGCGGCGCAGCTTGCGTGGACGGTCGTGGGACTGGTCATCTACTTCGCCTGCCTCTTCACAACGTTCTTCACCGGCGGTTTGACCATCGCTGCGGCCTTTAGCCGCTGGTCCACCAGCGTTCACAAACTGTACTTTGCCGATATGCTTGGTGCAGGAATTGCCACGATCGGCATTCTGGCACTGATCGAACGGCTCGGCGGTCCGGCCTCCATCGCCCTGATCGCCCTCCTCGGCGTTGTAGCCGCGGTCTTGTTCGGCATAGAACTGCCCCGCCGCCGGCGCTGGGTGCTCGCGGTGACATTGCTCGGACAACTCACCCTGCTGATCACGTTGCTGTTGCATCCCCTGACGCTGCCCGTTCCCGGTTCCAAGGAACTCGGCTGGGCTATGCGCGCCCAGAGAACCGGCCCTGAATACACTCGCTGGGACCCTGTGGGCCGGGTTGACGTGATGCCGGAAATCGTGATTACCGAGCCAATGATCGTGGGCGCAGTCAGCTCGGCCTATCCGCTGGAAGGACGGCCCGAATTGCCCCTGCGCCTGGTCACCATTGACGGTACCTCGATGACGGGTATGTACCGGTTCGATGGCAGCGATGAGGATCTGCAGCGCTTTCGCTTTCTCAATCACGCAGTGATCAGCGCGGTCTACCAGCTAGGCATCGAGAACCCGAAGACATTGAAGATCGGTGTTGGTGGCGGGCTCGACATCCTGCTGGCCCGCCTCTACGGCGCCACCGCCATCACCGCGATCGAACTCAACCCGAGCATCGTCGAGTTGCTCACCGGGCCGTATGCGGACTATACGGGCCGCCTGGCCGAACACCCCGACACCAGGCTGATCGTTGCCGAGGGACGGAGCTTCCTCAGCCGCACCGAGGAGCAATACGACATTATCCAGGGTATCGGCCTCGACAATCTGGCCGCCCTCTCTGGAGGGGCCTACGTGCTGGCCGAGTCGTACATTTATACCGTCGAGTCGCTCGAACAGTCGCTCAAGGCCCTGAGCCCACGCGGTGTCTTCTCGTGGACGCGCGATGTCAACACGCCACCCCGTGAGATGCTGCGCCTCACGGGGCTGGCCGCCGAGGCGTTGCGGCGGATGGGCGTCGAACGCCCCGGCGACCACATCGCCATCGTGGCCAACGAGAGCGGCCAGAACGCCACGCTCCTGGTTTCGCGCGCGCCGTTCACTGCCGCGCAGATGGAGCGGCTGCGCGCCTGGGCAGCAGCAAATCGCTTCAGCATGCTCCAGGATCCGCTGGTGCGCCTTGACAACACCTTTACACGCTACCTCTACGCCGAGGATCCCCGTGCCTTCGAGCAGGCCTACCCGTTCAATATCTTCCCGGTCACCGACGACAACCCATTCTTTTACAACTACTTCAAGTGGAGCAATCTGCACTTTAACGACGCCTACGAAGGCCGGCTGAATCGCTTCCCGATTGGTAATCTCATCTTGCTTACCCTGTTCACCCTGTCCGTGGCGACAGCAATCCTGTTTATTGTCGCACCACTGGCACGCTACAAACGCGACGGGTTACGAACCTCGGGCGCTCTGTCGGTACTGACCTACTTCAGTCTGCTCGGCGCCGGTTACATGTTTGTGCAAATCGTGCTAATTCAGCGCTTCACGCTCTTCATTGGTTACCCCGTCCACGCGGTTACCACGACAATCGCGAGTATGCTGGCCTTCTCGGCCCTGGGCAGCCTGCTCGGAAGGCGCATTCTGCACGGCGCGCACCACCTGCAGGTGGTGCTTGTGCTGGTCGCGGGCCTGATCCTGATCTACATGCTCGCGCTACCGCCGATCTTCGGAGCGCTGCTGCGTCTTTCAGATCTGGAGCGGATTGTGGCCGGTGTGCTCTTGATAGCGCCCCTGGGAACAGTGATGGGGATGCCCTTTCCGACCGGATTACGGCAACTGGGTGCCCGGGCGCCGCAACTGGTGCCCTGGGCCTGGGGTATGAACGGCGTCTTCTCGGTCGTCGGCTCGGTGGTGGTGATCCTGGTGAGCATGGTCAGCACCTTCACTGTCGCGCTGGCGTGCGGCGCCGTGTGTTACACGCTTGCCGCAGCGGTCTGCGCGCCCCTCTGGCAAGCGAACGTAGTCTACGCCCGCGCTCCGGCACGCGAGGCGCTGCTCAATGAGAGCCGGAGCGTGACCGATCAGTAGCGTTTCCAGCAAGTTCGTGAACAGGAGGAGCTGGGAGGTTCAGGCCCTCCCACACCCTCCCTACAGGCAGGGGAATTGGGGAAACCCGGTTTCCCCATACGCCGACACGATGAAGACAAGTCCTGGGAGTGCGGAGCCCTCCTACACCCTCCCCACAGGCAGGGGAACGGGGAAACCCGGTTTCCCTATTCCCTGACGGGTGTTGGGGGCGCCTGGCGCCCCAGCAGGCAGGGGTATGGGGAAACCCGGTTTCCCCATATGTACACATCAGAGCACGAAGCAAAAAGGAGCAGAGTTATGGTATCAGGCGCCAGCGTAGCTCAAGAAAGCATCGCCCTCCCGCGCGAACGCGCGGCCTCAACCGGGCGCATCGTCGCCATTGACGCGCTGCGCGGCCTGGCTCTGCTGCTGATGGCCCTTGACCACGCCAGTTTCTTCATGGGCGCGGGGCTACAGGCCGAATCGTATGGCGGGCAGCCGGTGGCGCTGCAAAGCGCACCCTACTGGCTGAGCGGACTGCTCACCAACCTGGCCTCACCGATCTTCTTTCTGCTGGGAGGCTACAGCCTGGCGCTCTACGCCGCGGCACAGCGGCGCAAAGGGAACCCCGAATCGGTCACGACGCGCTACATCCTGGTGCGGGCGGGCGTTATTCTGGCCCTCGATCTGACGATTTGCAGCTACTTCTGGCGTGGCGATGCGCCCTACGCCCACGTCTTAACGGCCCTGGCAGCCTCGATGCTGATCCTGAGCCTGGCGCGCCTGCTGCCCGCGGTAGCCCTGGCCGGCTTTGCCCTGACGACCCTGCTGATCCACCAGACACTGATCGGGACCATGGCCGGAGCGCTGGCGGCTGGCGCACCGCAGCCGTTCTGGCAAGCCTTCTGGCTGACCTACAGCTATACGACGACTCCGGCAGCGCACTTCGCAGTGCTGGGCTGGGGACCACTGCTGTGGCTGGGGTACGCTCTTGGGCACCTGCAACATCGCCCGGCAATGCAGCGACCCCGCACGTGGGCCATGGCCGGGATCGGCCTGCTGGGCCTCTGGCTGGGCTTGCGCCTGGCGGGCGGCTTCGGTGACCTGGGCCCATTCGGCGCGGTTGGCAGCAGTCCGGCCCATATTCTGGTGATGAGCAAGGCGCCGCCGAGCCTCACCTACTTCGCCTTTAACCTCGGCCTGGCCGCCCTTATCCTGGCCGGGCTCTACGCCTGGCCGCGTTTCACGAGTGAAGGGCCGTTGCGCTGGATGGTCCTGGTGGGCCAGGTGTCGCTCTTCTTCTACGTCATGCACCTGATCATCTATAACCTGCTGGCACAGGTGCTGGGGCTGGTGAGTTTGCCCGGACCGCGGATCCTCTGGGGCTACACCACCTGGTTGATCGGCCTGGCGGTTCTCCTGCCGCTGGGACGGTGGTACCGCGAGATCAGGAAGCGTTATCCGCGGGTGCTGGGATACCTGTAATACCATTCTGGGCCCCTACACGACTGCGCCGCACCCTGCCACGATGAACAACAGGTTTGTTCCCGGGAGGGCTGCGCCCGCCCAAACCCTCCCCACAGCCCCGAGGCTCGACTCCTACGGCTAGTCGAAACCAGGACCATAGTACCATGCCCGCTCCGATAGGCAACCGGGGGGGCATAGTATACTACTGCTGCCACATTTCCTTGCATCTCTCAAGTGGCACGTCTACGGACCCGGCGCCCGGCAACGAATACGCCCGGCTGAGCGTCGAGAACCGCTGCGGCTCCGCCGCGCATCACGAGAATGAAAGAGGGTCCACCTGAGAGGGCTGAGCCCTCCCCAACTCCCCCCCGCGCAGGGGCGCGATTGACCCTGCGTTCTCCTGTTTTCACCTCGGGCCCAACAGGACTTTGCTGCGCAACCACCCGGTACAACCAGGTTATCCGGGAGGGCTGCGCCCTCCCGAATCCTCTGCACCGGGAGTGCCATGGGGCAACCTGGCTTCGCCACGATCCCTTCGGGAGAGATCCGGGCAGGCCGCACTCTCTCCGATCCTCCTCTGGACGAGCTTTGTTCACCTTAATCGTCCATACGGCTGCGCCGCACAATGCCAGAATGAACATACTTGTTCCTGGAGGGCTATGCCCTCCCAACCTCTCCGGGCAGCGAGGCCTTGCCACCCCCGTGGGCAGTGATATGGGGAAAACCGGTTTCGCCATATGTTCACGTTAGTGTGGATGATGTCTATACTGCTCTTGTACCCTAAGTATCAAGCAACGAGCCTTGGTTTTTGGACTGGCTTGTTTGGCTGGTATGCTGTGAGATACTTACGTACACGCTCGAGCTTTTCCGTCTGGCATTC
>JBDNDG010000155.1:0-10003 GCA_046719255.1 Chloroflexaceae bacterium | reverse complement strand
GATTGTCAATTTCCAGTACGGGCAGGTCTTGCACCGGCGTGCTCCCGGCGATAGCCATGCGGCTTCGCCGCTTATCGCTGAACACGGGGAAACCCGGTTGCCCCGTGCCCCTCCCTGTGGGGAGGGTTGGGGAGGGCGCAGCCCTCCCGGGAAAACCCCATGTTCATCTTGTCAGGGGTGCGGCGCAGCCGCAAGGGTGTCTGATAGAAACATCGATCCGGGCAACCGGGTTTCCCTGAGCCCCTGCCCATCGGGGGCACCAGGCGCCCCCAACCGCGGTTGGGGGATGGGGAGACCTGGTTTCCCCATCCCCCTCCCTGTGGGGAGGATCTGGCAGGGCACAGCCCTCCCGATTCGTCCTGATCGGGTTTCCCCGTGCCCCTGCTCCGGGTAGGGTACGCATGCTCCAGGCTCACCCTCCGCCGCGCTGCAAGGCCCGCCGCAGCCCATCGGCGAGCAGGTTGACACCGATGACCAGCAGGGCGATTGCCCCGGCGGGAAAGTAGAGCGACCAGGGCGCCAGAGCCACATCATTGCGCGCCTCCAGCACCATCAGGCCCCAATCGGGGGCCGGCGGCTGCACCCCGACGCCCAGGAACCCCAGCGACGCCACCAGGAAGATCGCGTAGGAGAAACGCAGCGCCGCCTCCACCGTCAACGCTGGCAGCACCGAGGGCAGAATCTCCCGCCCCAGGATGTAGCCCAGCGTCTCGCCGCGCATCCGCGCCGCCTCGATGAAGCCGCGCGGTTTGACCGCCAGCACCACGCTCCGCACCACCCGCGCAACGATCGGCGTGTAGACCAGCACGATAACCAGCAGCACACTCTGGCGCGAGGGGCCAACCGTGCCCAGCAGCATCAGCGCCAGCAGCAAGGCGGGAATAGCCAGCAACCCGTCGAATGAGCGGAAGATAACCTCCTCGACCCAGCCGCCGCGATAGGCCGTCACCAACCCGACCCCGGCGCCCAGCGCCACCGCCACCAGCGTGCCGGCGCCCGCCAGGGCGAAGATGTCGCGTGTGCCCAGCACCACGCGGCTGAAGACATCGCGGCCCAGCCGGTCGGTGCCGAAGAGGTGCTCGCGCGAGGGAGGCAACCAGCGTGCGCCGGGTAGCTGGTCCGTGGCGCGGTACGGGGCGATCAGCGGACCACAGAGCGCTAGGGTCACGAAGAGCAGCACAATCAACGCCCCGAGCGCCGACGTTGGGCGCCCCCAGATCGCCTGCAGTGCTCCGCGCCACGCGCCAATCGCGCTACCGGTCACCGCTCCATCGCCGATGCCCCGTTCAACCGTGTCAAGAGCCATGGTTCGTTTGTTGAGCTGGGGAGCTGGGGAGCTGCAAAATCCAGCCCCGGCTCGCTACCAACACCTCCAATGCCCCATCCTACCCCACGGCGCGGATCGCTGCCAGGTCGGTACGGCCGGGGAAAGGTCGCAACTCAAAGCCCTCGAAGCCGTTACGAATGGCGCCCAGGGCCGCAAAGAAGTAGGGCACAATGATCGGACCGCGCTCGATCAAAATGCGCTGGATCTCCCGGTACGCCGCGACGCGCTCCGCTTCGTCGAGGGTCGATCCGGCTCTGGCCGCCAGTTCGTCGAACTCCGCATCGGAGAAATGGCTCTCGTTCCACTTTGCGCCGGTTACCAGCATCACATCCAGGTAGAACTGCGGCACGGGCCGCGAGCCCCAGCCGGTAATACCGAGATTGACCTCCAGCCAGCCATTTTCACCGTAGTAAACACTCTCCGGCTCGACGATCACGTTCACCTCGATCCCCGCCTCGGCCCACTGCTCCTTCAGCACCACGGCCAGGTCGGGGCGGTCGCCCGAATCGGGCACGTGCAGGTCGAGCTTCAACCCGTTGGGATAGCCGGCCTGAACGAGCAGCTCGCGGGCGCGGGCTGGATCGCGGGGCGGGATAGGAGTCTCCTCGCTGTAGTAGGCCGCGAAGAGCGGGCCAATCGGGCTATCGCGGCCCACGGCGCCCAGGCCCAGCGTCACCGTCTCGAAGATCGCCTGGCGGTCGGTTGCCAGCTTCAGCGCCTGGATCACCCCGGGCTTATTGCCCGGCTCGCGATCCGAGCGCAGGCGCACCAGGTCGAAGCCATTGGTCGGTACCTGCACTGCCGTCAGACCCGGTTCGCGCCGCAGGGTCTCGAAGAGTGGCGTCGGCATACGCATGGCGATGTCAACCTGCCCACCGCGCAGCGCGTCAACCGCGGCGGCCTGGTCGGCGAAGAAGATCAGTTCCAGGTTGCTTACGCCAGGCTTGCCGGAAACGAAATATGCCTCATTCGCAACCAGCGTGATGCGGTTCTCGGGCCGGTACTCGACAACCTTGAACGGACCGCTGCCGTTGAAACTGGTCGCCGCGTCGGTGGTTTCGGCCTTGAGCACCAGGGCGCGATTGTCGCAGAGGTCATACAGGAAGAAGGGGTTGGGCTGCGACAGGGTGAACACCACCGTTGCATCGCCGTCGCTCTCCACCCCGGTGACGCCAGCGTAGAGGTCAGCGGTTGGCAACTGCAACCCCGGATCGCGCAGGCGGTTGAAGGTCCAGACCACATCGGCAGCGGTGAGCGGGCTGCCATCGTGAAACGTCACCCCTTCGACCAGGCGCAGCGTGTAGATCAGGCCGTCGTCGCTCACCTGCCATTCGCGGGCCAGGCGCGGCACAATCTCGTTCCGGGCATTGATATCCACCAGATAGTCGTAAATCGAGTGGAGAATCAGGATCTCGGCATCGGAGGAAGCCAGGGCCGGATCGAGTTGCACGGGGATCTCAGTGGCGACGCGGAGGGTGGCGGTGGCGCCGGTGGGCGTGGTCGTGGCAGGCGCAGCGGTGGTCGGCGTTTCCCCCGGCGGCGCGCTCGTTGGCGTCGGGGTCGCGGCGCCGCCACAGGCGGCCAGGGCGGCCGCCCCGGCGGAGAGACCCAGGGCGCTCATCAACCGTAGAAACTCGCGACGACCGAGCCGGCCAGCAAATACGTCACGGCGCGCAGCCTGAATGATCCGGTCATCAACATCGCGCATCGGCATAGGAGGTCTCCTCGGGGAGGCTTGCAGGGAGCCGCTCGCGGCAGGTGACGTGGAGCAAGAGCGAGCAACGTGGAAGGATCCAGCGGCAAGGCGCGGACGGCACCGTTCGCGCCGGGGGGCTACGTGACGCGTCTACCAGCCCCAGGTGCCGGGGCCGCCTTTGAACGGACCAACAATATCCGACGTGATCCAGCCCCCGTAGAACCCGCCTGGTTGCGGCGTAACCAGTTCATCGTCCACGTAGCAAGCATCCATCAGCGCCGGGTAGAACGCCACGGCGTTGCGAATGGCCTCGTAGCCAGGAGCAGGATCGGGATAGTACCAGGCAGCCTGTTCGGCGCGGCGCCCGCCGACGGTCAGCGTATAGTAGTACGCCTGGCCCTTGAATTCACAGAACGTCCGCCGCCCGGTCGGGATTAGATAGTCCATCTGAATATCTGCGGGCGGAATGTAGTACGCAGGTGGATGGCTGGTTTCAAGCACGCGAAAGCCACGGCGCGTATCAGCAATCAACACCCCGCCGAAGACCACCCGCAGGCGGCGCGTGGTCGACTCGACTCGCGGCGGGCGGGGATAATCCCAGACCGACTCTTGATTGGGACCTGGCGGGATACGGCGGTTCATTGACAACTTGCTTCCTGTCACACTGGTTCACTATACCACAGGATACCACGCTTATGGTCCCTTCCGCACACGAAAACAACCGCGACTTCTCCTCTGCGAAGCGCCTCGCGGGGGCGAAGCCCTGCCGATGGCTCTGGGCGCTGGCTCATCTTTGCCCGTGAACCCGCGCAACGCGGGGCCGGCAGAAACGGTATGTATCATGACCACAGCCGCCCGGGCGGCGCCGCCGCGCAACGGCACGATGACGATGAGGTGAGGCGGGAGGGCGAAGCCCTCCGGGGAACAAGCATGTTCATGCTGGCGTTGTACGGCGCAGCCGCTATGGACGGCTGGCATGCCCTTGTGAGTAGCGCACACATGTGCTATAATAGTACAAACGTACCACATCTGTTGCGCTGAGAGGGCGCTATCCACTATAATACGAGTAGTTCGAGGAGCACGCACGTGAGCACAAATAACGGAGGAGCGCCCGCGATGGCCATCTCGCCGGAGAAGGAGAAGGCCCTGGCCGCGGCAATCAGCCAGATCGACCGCAAGTTCGGCAAAGGCTCGATCATGAAAATGGGCGAGGCAAGCTCGCGACTGGCGATCGAAGTCATCCCCACCGGGTCGATTGCCCTCGACATCGCCCTTGGCGTCGGTGGGTTGCCGCGGGGCCGCGTGATCGAGATCTTTGGCCCCGAGAGTAGCGGGAAGACCACCCTGGCCCAGCACGTTATCGCCGAGGCCCAGAAGATGGGTGGCATTTGCGCCTTCATTGATGCCGAACACGCCTTCGACCCGGTCTACGCCGAGCGATGCGGGGTCCAGATCGCCGATCTACTCGTTTCGCAGCCCGACACCGGCGAACAGGCGCTGGAGATCTGCGAGACGCTGGTACGTTCCAACGCGGTCGATGTGATCGTCATCGACTCGGTAGCAGCGCTGGTGCCACGCGCCGAGATCGAGGGTGATATGGGCGACTCGTTGCCCGGGCTTCAGGCCCGTTTGATGAGCCAGGCCCTGCGCAAACTCTCCGGAGCGATCAACAAGAGCCGCACGTGCGTGATCTTTCTCAACCAGCTACGGATGAAGATCGGGGTCATGTTCGGTTCGCCCGAAACCACCACCGGTGGCCAGGCACTCAAGTTCTACGCCTCGGTGCGCCTCGACATCCGCCGCATTGAGACGCTTAAGTCTGGCCAGGAGGCCATCGGCGCCCGTGCCCGGGTCAAGGTGATCAAGAACAAGGTGGCTCCCCCCTTCCGCCAGGCCGAGTTTGATATTCTTGCCAACGAGGGTATCTCCCGCGAGGGCAATATCCTCGATATGGCGGTGGAGCTGGGCATTATCCGCAAGAGCGGCGCCTGGTTCTACCTTGGCGAGGATCGCCTCGGCCAGGGTCGCGAGAATGTGCGCGAGTTCCTCAAGGAGAACAAAGAGCTTGCCAACGAGATCGAGCAACTGATCCGGGAACGCACGCAGGCCAGCGCGGCCGTCCTGCCCCTCAGCGCCCCTGATGACGATGCAGCCGATTTCCTTGACGAATAGCCTGCCACGTTCCCCTGTGTTCCTGCCCGCCGCGAGGGTTTGGGAGGGCGTAGCCCTCCCAGAAAAACCTTCTTGGAGCGCACGTGTTCACACCTCTCCCGGTGGCGCGGTCATCCTGCCCGCGAATGCCAACGTGGGCGATCTACCCGTGCTCCCGGCCTTGCATGGTTACTCCAGCGCTGACCACCTGCGTTTCGGCCTGGTGTTGTGCGGCGCAGCCGCATGGACGGCTGAAACGAACCCGCGTCCCATCGTGACCCGGCCCGTTGGGTTGAAGGAATAACGACGACCCGGACTACCCCGCGTTCTGCTCTGTACTGCCAATGCCAGGTGGAATAATCACGGCCATCACTGCCCAGACCCACAATAGCCAGCGCGTCAATGTCTTCGTTGATGGGCAGTTCGCCTTCGGCCTCGGCCTGGATACCCTTGCTCGCGAGGGGCTGTACGTAGGCCAGCAGCTCGACGGAGCCACCCGGGTGCGCCTGGAGGCCCTGGCCGAAACCGAACGCGCCCTGAGCGCCGCGCTGCGCCTGCTTACCGCGCGCCCGCGCTCCAGCGCCGAAATACGGCAACGGCTGCGCCAGAAGGGCTTCGGCTCCGCCGCGGTCGCCCAGACCCTCGAACGCCTGCTGACCACCGGGTTGCTCGATGACGCTGCCTTCAGCCGCTACCTGATCGAAAATCGCCAGACGTTCCGCCCGCGCGGTGCCCGCGCCCTGCGCGCAGAATTGCGCCAGAAAGGGGTGGACCGCGAGACCATCGAGGCGGCTATGGCTGCCTGCGCTGGCGATGCAGACGCGGAACGGGCCCGTGCCCTCGCCGTGGCCCGTGCTGCCCTGCCTCGCTACGCTGGCGCCCCCGATCGCGCTACCTTTGACCGCCGTCTCGGTGGGTTGCTCCAGCGCCGCGGCTTTAGCCTCGACACGATTCGCCCGATCCTTGCTATACTGTGGCACGAACATAATCCGCCAGCCGATGAGCCATAACCTGGCGCCCGTTGCCCTGCCGTGCCAGAACCTCCCCGGCGGGCGCCTTGAAAGCGAAGAGCTATGCCCGATGTTCAATTCCTTGGCCATGCCTGCGTGCGCATCCGCGGCCGCGATGGTATCATTGTCTGTGATCCCTACAGCCGCGCGATTGGCCTTGACCCTGGCCGCCCAACAGCCCATATCGTGACCGTGAGCCACGATCACCCTGACCATAACAACGTCGCGGGTGTCAGGCCCATGCGCGAGCGCCTGTTTGTGATCAATGGTCCCGGTGAATACGAAGTGGGCGGGGTCTTGATCACCGGCGTGCGTACCTACCACGACAAGGTCAAAGGTGCCGAGCGCGGTCTGAACACAGTGTATTCGATCCACCTCGACGATGTGGTCTTCTGCCACCTCGGGGATCTGGGCCATGAACTGAGCCAGGCGCAGATCGAAGAGATCGGCAGCGTGGATGTGCTGTTCATTCCCGTGGGGGGCGGCGAGACGATCACCCCTGCCGAGGCTTGCAGCGTGATTGCCCAGCTCGAGCCGCGTATCGTGGTGCCCATCCATTTCGGCACCCCTCAACTCTCCTTCGAGTACGACCTGGCGCCCCTCGAACGCTTCATCCACGAGATGGGCCTGAAGGACGTTACGCCGGAAGAGAAACTGACCGTCACGGCAGCCAACCTGCCGGCAGAAGGCGAAGAGACCCGTGTCATCGTGCTCCGCGCGATCAATGAGTGAAATGTCTGCAAAAGCTCCGGCGAAGCGCGTTCATATGTAGTGATATTTGTCCCTGGTCGTTCGTGACCTCAGCCCGCCGGATGTGTCGTTGATGCAACCCTATTCCAGGACCCGTACTCGGAACGGTGAGAAGCTTCCAACGTCTGGTTTCACCGGCATCGGCATGCTGAGCGACGCAACCTTATGGAACCCTGGGTCAGATCGGATGCGAGCGCTTGTAGTGGGTCGGTACAACCCTCCAGTTGACCGACCCACTCATTTTTACGTCATTATTGACGTCGTTCGTAGCGATGGCGGGCGCAAGGCGCGTTGAGCTTGACACCCCTGCAGCACCGCGCGCTACCAACAACCTGGAGATCCATAAGGACTGTCAAGACAAGGAGCATTTCATAAGGATGGTTAAGTACATCTTTGTTACTGGTGGTGTGGTTTCTTCGGTGGGCAAGGGGATCAGCGTCGCCTCGATCGGCCGGTTGCTCAAAAGCCGCGGCCTGCGTGTCTCAGTGCTGAAACTCGATCCCTACCTGAACGTGGATCCCGGGACGATGTCGCCCTATCAACACGGTGAAGTCTTCGTTACCGAAGATGGCGCGGAGACGGACCTCGATCTGGGTCACTACGAACGCTTTATCGACGAGAACCTGACCCGGTTGAGCAATGTCACCACCGGCCAGATCTATTCGGCAGTGATTGCCAAAGAGCGCCGGGGCGACTATCTGGGCGGCACGATCCAGGTGATCCCCCATATCACCGAAGAGATCAAGGCTCGCATCATCGCCGTGGGCCAGCAGACGAACGCCGACGTGGTGATTGTGGAGATCGGCGGTACAGTAGGCGACATTGAAAGCCTGCCCTTTCTTGAGGCGATCCGGCAGATGCGTAAAGACGTGGGGCGTGACAATGTGCTCTATATCCACGTGACGCTCCTGCCGCATATTGGCTCCACCGGCGAATTGAAGACCAAGCCCACCCAGCACTCGGTTATGGCCCTGCGCAATGTCGGTATTACCGCCGATGTGATCATCTGTCGCGCCGATTTTGCCATCTCCGACGAGATACGCGACAAGGTCGCCTTCTTTACCGATGTGGACTCGCGCGCCGTCATTCCGCTCCAGACCGTCGACTCGATCTACGATGTCCCCCTGGTGCTGGAAGCGGCCGGTCTGGGCGATTATCTCTGCCACCATCTGGGCCTGAACACACCGCCGCCCGATCTCAGCGCCTGGCAGGAACTGGTGCGCATGATCCGCCAGCCCAAGCGTGTGCTCCCAATAGCCCTGGTGGGCAAGTACGTTGAACTCAGGGACGCTTACATCAGTGTGGTCGAGGCTCTGCGGCACGCTGGTCTGCACCAGGAACTCGACATTGATGTTCACTGGGTGCCCGCAGAACAGGTGGAGCGCGAAGGCCCCGACCGATGGCTGGGTAAGGTGTACGGCATCGTCGTGCCGGGTGGCTTCGGCGACCGTGGCATTGAGGGCAAGATCCTCAGCGCCGACTACGCCCGGCGTACCGGCATTCCCTACCTGGGGTTGTGCCTGGGGATGCAGTGCGCCACCATCGCCTTCGCCCGTCACGTGCTCGGCACGCAAGACGTGAACAGCACCGAGTTCGCTCCGCATTGCGCCCATCCGGTAATTGACTTGATGCCCGACCAGCGCGGGGTGACCAACAAGGGCGGCACCATGCGCCTGGGCACCTACCCTTGCCGCCTCGTCCCGGGCACCCGTGCCCACGCCGCCTACGGTCAGGACCTGATCCACGAGCGCCATCGCCACCGCTTCGAGTTCAACAATCGCTACCGCGAGGTGCTGGAAGAGGCGGGCCTGGTGATCAGCGGTCTCTCGCCCGATCAGCGGCTGGTCGAGATTATCGAACTCCGTGAACACCCCTGGTTCGTCGCCAGCCAGTTCCATCCGGAGTTCCTGTCGCGACCCAACCATCCCCATCCCCTGTTCCGCGAGTTCATCGCCGCGGCGGCGCGCACCCAGCGAGCCAATGAGCCGCAGCAACTGCGCCTGGTGGACGCTAACGCGTCGCCAGCCATAGCGGCCTGGGCGCCGATGGAACTCTCATGAGGCGCCCTGGCGGTTTCGCCCCACGTTCCCGGGCGCCATTCGCGGGGTGCACAACCCCGGAATGAACAGAGCCAGTTGTTCCTGGGAGGGCGAAGCCCTCCCAAACCTACCCCGCTGGCGTGATCTGCCTGCCTTCAGTGACCCCGTTGGCCGCGCCGTGGGCTGGCGTCGCCATCGCCAGATCGTCGGCGCGGGTCCGGGCCTCTCCCACCCGGCCGGGAGAACTTTCCATCTCTGTTGGTGAAAAACTTCTCGATTTGGCGTCAGAAAGCCACAACACGGCGACAAAGGTCTTGCGTCACCCTGAAAAGTGTTTATAATATGGGAGCAATGGGACGGCTTAGGCGAACGCGATGGGCATAGCCACCCCGACACCCTTGGGCTCAAGGGCGAACCTGCTCGCTACCCTGGCACGGACCAATCTCGGCAAAGGACCTTCGGCAAGGAGCAGCGAGCGATGAGCTTCGCGGACAAGACAATTACGTGTCGGGACTGCGGGATGGACTTCGTGTTCACGGCAGGAGAACAGGAATTCTACGCCTCCAAGGGTTTCGTCAACGAGCCGACGCGTTGTCCGTCGTGCCGCCAGGCGCGAAAGGCTGCTATGAACAACGGCAGCGTGCGCGAGGAACGCCCCCCACGGCCCGCAATGCCCGCTGGCGGCGCTCGGGAGCGGGTGACCTACAAGACTACCTGCGCCAACTGCGGTCAGGAAACAACCGTGCCCTTTGTGCCCAGGGGCACCAAGCCGGTGTACTGCAGCACCTGCTTCGATGCGATTCGGAGCAGCGACCGCGGAGTACGCTTGTAAGGCTCTAACGCCGCCTATGCGCGGGAGGGTGTGCGATGTAGAGGCGCAGGTCACTGCGCCTCTTTTTTTACGTGTCGGTGTGCGGTGCAGCTGCGCAGCCGGCAACGCGGCCGCGCCGCACAACGCCAGCATGAACATACTCGTTCCTGGAAGGGCTATGCCCTCCCAAACCCACCCCTCAGGCCCGCATAAACACCG
>JBDNDG010000154.1:0-10162 GCA_046719255.1 Chloroflexaceae bacterium | reverse complement strand
GTCAGCAGGCTGGTGGCCGACGTACGGAAAGGCGTAGAAGGCGCCCTGAGGCTCAAAGGTAGGCAGGCCGATCTGCCTCAGCCCGCTGACGATGACCCGGCGACGCCGGTCGTACTCGTCGCGCATGGCGCAGACGCTCTCTTCGCCGAAGCGCAGTGCCGCCAGGCCAGCATACTGGCTCATGGTAGGCGCGGACATGATCGCATACTGGTGCACCTTCCGGGCCGCGGCGGTAATATCCGCCGGAGCGGCAAACCAGCCCAGCCGCCAGCCTGTCATGGCATAGGCCTTGGAGAAACCGCCGAGCAGGATCGTGCGCTCGCGCATGCCGGGGAGCGCCGCGAAACACGTGTGCTTGACCCCGTAGACCAGGCGATCGTAGATCTCATCGGAGATAACCAGCAGATTGTGCCGTTCGGCCACCGCAGCGATTTCGAGCATGCGCTCGAGTGACAGCACCGCGCCGGTAGGGTTATTGGGATAGCCGATCAGAATGGCCCTGGTGCGCGGGGTGATCGCCGCCTCCAGAGCCGCGCCGGTTACCTGAAAGCCGTCCTCCACCCGCGTCGGCACGTACACCGGCTTCGCGTCGGCAAACAGCACGGCGGCCGGATAGGCCACAAAGCACGGCTCCGGCACGAGCACCTCGTCGTCCGGGTCGAGCACCGCAAGGGTGGCGATGAGCATGGCCTCGCTCACACCGACGGTCATCAGCAGCTCGTCCTCCGGGTTGTAGTCGGCGCCATACAGACGGTTAAGATGGGCGGCCAGGGTGACGCGCAGCTCCAGCAGACCCGAGTTGGAGGTGTAGGCAGTGGTTTGATCGATCGAACGCTGCCCGGCCGCGCGAATATCGGCAGGCGTCATCGCGTCAGGTTCGCCAACCCCCAGCGAGATCACGTCAGGCATACTGGCTGCGATATCGAAAAAGCGACGAATCCCGGAGGGCGGCACTGCGCGAACACGACGCGCAATTCGTTGGGACCTCATAGCTTGCTCCTGTCGAGCACGCCGCAACAACCTGCGGCGCGCGCTATCATACCACGCTGTTGCAACCAGTATGTATGAGGCTGCGCAGCGCGGATCCAGTGCCAGCATACCACTCTGATGCGCCACAGGCCATGGACATTCGTGGTACCATCGGAGCGAAAGGTGGGGAAATGGGGGTATCCCACCACGCCCTGGCGGGAGTTGTTTCCGGGAGGGCTGCGCCCTCCCCACCCCCCCCGCTGGCGGGTTGTTTCCCGGGAGGGCGGCGCCCTCCCAAACTCTCCCGTTGGGGAGGGTTTGCCGCCCCCACCGGCAGGGGTATGGGGAAACCGGGTTTCCCCATCTTTTCACATCAGGAGACCGATGAAAAAGCTTGCGCTCCCCGCTTTCGATCTCGCTCCGCCGGGTGGAGAACGCGCCCACGTCGCCGAGCGACCCTGGCTGCTCTGGCTGGCGCTGGTGGGCCTGGCGCTGGGCGCGTTTCTTCTGCGCGCCGTAACCATCGGCCAGACGTTGCCATTCGTGGATCATCCCGACGAGCCGGTGCATCTGGAGCAGGCGCTCACCATGCTGCGCACCGGTGATCCGAATCAGCAACTCTTCTGGAAGCCGTCGCTGCACACTTACCTGCTACTGGCGGTGGCGCAGGCCCGCTACTTCTGGGGGCGCGCGACGGGGGTCTATGGCCCTCTGCACGAGATGCTGATTACGACCCACATTGTCACCACCGTGCCAGAGTTCTTTCTGGCGGCGCGGCTACTCACGGCCTGCTTCGGAGCACTGACGGTGCTGGCCGCCTATGGCCTGGGCGCGCGGGGTTGGAATACTGGCGCTGGCCTGGTCGGGGCGCTGCTGGTCGCAGTCCTGCCGCTGCACGTGCGCTTCTCGCAATGGGCCACCACCGACGTGCTGGCGACGATGCTGACCACCCTGGCTCTGGGAACGGCTGTGCTGGCCCTGCGCGATGGCACGTGGCGGGCCTATCTGACAGCAGGGGCTTTTGCCGGCCTGGCAGCTTCAACCAAGTACAACGCCGGGGTTGTGGCGGGGGCGATTGTGGCCGCGGCGGCCCTGCGCGCCTGGAACGGTCGCCGCAGCGGGTGGCGCCATCCAGGTGAGGAGGCAGCGCGGTTGGGGGGAGCAGGTCTTGCGGCTATGGCGACCTTTATTGCGGGTACACCCTACGCGCTGCTGCGGTGGGGCCAGGTACGCGCGGGGATCGTTGAGCAGTGGATCAATTACGGCGGCGGCAATGGCCACTACCGCGGCGCGTGGAACGTAGGAGGTTATGTCGAGTTTTTCCTGGGGGATGGCCCGGGCCTGCTCGCCTGTCTGATCATGCTGGCGGGCCTGCTGATCCTGGCCTGGCGTCGCCCGGCGGTGCTGGGGGTCTGGCTTGGTTTTGCGGCGCCCTCGCTGCTGCTGCATCTCTCGCGGCCAACCCATTTTATGCAGAACATGCTGCCCCTCCTGGTGGCCTGTGCCCTCCCGGCAGGGGTAGCGGCGGCTGAATTGCCACGCATGCTGGCTCCGCGCTCGACAACGACGCGCTGGTTCACCCTGACAGCCCTGGTCCTGGCACTGACGCTACCTCCAGCGCTGCGCTCGGCTGCCGAGGTGAGCCGCCAGGCCGCCGGCGACAGCCGCCGGCAACTGCTGAACTGGATTGACGCCAATGTGCCCCCGGGCGCGCGTCTGGCTGCCGAATTGACGCCTGTGCCCAGCCCCGGCGAGCCACGCTGGAGCTACGTCCCCCGTCTGGCTGACCACGATCTGGCCTGGTACCGCGGCCAGGGCTTCGCCTACGTGATCGCTACCTCGCACAGTTGGGGGCAGATCGCCGTTCCGGCGGCGTATGCGCCGCTGTTGCCCGCCACCGTCGCCGAGTTCGGGCCGCGCGTGCGGCGCGAAGAGATGCTCGGTCCGCACATTCTGGTCATTGCCACCGGCCTCGGCCCCGGGGATGCGCGCCAGCCTCTGGCCGACGCTGTGCGTATCGGCGAGGCGTGGCTGCGCGGGGTGACCATCGGCGACCCGGCGGGAGAGGGCGAACCCCCGATGCTTGTGCCCAACACGGCCTTTGCCCCCGGTGGGGTGCTCGGTCTGCGCACGTTCTGGGAAGTTGACGGCCAGTTTGCCACCGATTACTACATCTTCGTCCACCTGGTTGACGCCGAGGGCCGTCGCCCGGCCCAGCGCGACGCTCCACCCTGGCAGGGACGCTACCCGACCAGCGTGTGGCGCGCTGGCAGCCTGGTGGTGGACCACAACGACGTCTATCTGCCGCCGACTATGGCGCCGGGCGTGTACCGTGTCATCGTGGGTATGTACGATCCCGTCAGCGGCGCGCGGCCACCGGTGACGGTGAACGGCGCGCCGCTTCCCGAGGGCGCCGTTGAGGTGGCGACGATCACCGTTGGACGATGAGGCGCCACTGTCCCTGCCGGCAGGGTCGCGGCGCCCCGGTTTTCAATCCGGCGCGCAGGGGTATGGGGAAAGCCGGCTTTCCCCATACCCCTCCGACGCCGCGGAGGCGTGGGAGACCCCAGGTTCCGCGGGTTCCCCTGTGGGGAGAGCGGGAAAGGTACGACCGCTCCAGAACGTCAGCGAGGGCCGCGCAAACGGGGCGCGGCAGGGCCAACGCAGGCCGCGCAAACGGGGCGCGGGGATGATGGGCGTCTGCGCCCGGGAGCGCAGCGCCGTAGCCGCCACGGGGTCGTGGAACGACCACAAGCTCAAACCTGTCTCGAGGCCTATCGGCAGGCTTGCGGCAGATCCGGCATCGAACACAGCAGCTTGCGAGCAGGAGTGGATACGAGTCGCGGGGCGGGCCGGGCTGCGGTGGCGACCCGGCGCCTAAAACGGCACGTCCTCATCGCCGGGAGCATCGCCGGCCTCGACGACGGCTACGGCCTCGGCGGGCACGCCGGGGCGATTGTCGAGGAAGAGCACGTCATCGGCGCGAACGTACATGCGCGAGCGGGGCTGATTGGTGGCCCTGTCGGTCCAGGTATCGGTGCGCAGGGCGCCGCTGACACGCACGCGACTGCCCTTGTGCAGGTAGCTGTTGCAGAGTTCGGCCAGGCGATCCCACGCCTCGACGGTGGTCCAGTCGGTTTCATACTCCCGGCGGCCATCGGCGTCCTGGCCACCAAAACGCTTCGTCGCCACACGGAAACGGCAGACGGCGACGCCCGTGGAGATGAAGCGCATCTCCGGGTCCGCCCCCAGCCAGCCGAGCAACTCCACGCGATTGATCGTGCCCTTCACCTGTGTCATGGTCCTGGTAGCCTTTCGTGATCATGGGCCGGGCGTTGCGCGGCGCCCGGCGGCGCGTATGGCTGATCAGCCCACCAGGTAAACCGGATCACCAGGCGAAAGGTTGCGCGCTACCCGGCAGCGAGCGCAAGGCGTGAGCGGGAGGGCCAGGGCAAAGCTGCACCCTCCCGGAAAGACTCAACCAGGTCGTTCGGACAGGCTCTCCGGCGCATCAAGCGCGTTCTGGAAGGGGAGGGCCAGGGAGGGCTTTTTGCCCTCCCCGAAACCTTCTTCCCCGACCGTGCGCGCAAGGGAAGTTGCCAGATGAACGGCTAATCCAGCAATTCCAGCAACTCGCGCACGGCGTGACCTTGCTGGGCGGGATGGCGCATCGGGGCCTCTTCGTGGATGTCGTAGCGATTCTGGCGCCCGTCACGAGTATGGCTGATGTAGCCGGCGTCGTGAAGGTCGCGCAGAATACGCTGCACCGCGCGCTCAGTGATACCGACCTGCGCGGCGATCTCGCGGGCGGTGGCGCTGCGATTGCGCGCGATACAGAGGAGTACCTGCGCGTGATTGGTGAGAAACGTCCAGTGAGCCATTGCTTTGTTGCCTGTTGCTCAAGGCGCTCGACGTTGTTGTCGCGCGCGGCGGTTACCGATCGTTGAGAAACCCGGGCGGTAGACCGTCACCCCATCGCAGGTCGCGGGCCATGCGCCAGGCCGCGCCTGCTGAACGGGTGACGCTGAGACGGCGGATACCCTCAGGGGTGCAGAGGGTCAGTTCGATATGGCCGGAGCGCACCAGGGGATGGCGCAAGATGCGGGCGCCGATGGCTTCTCCGGGTTGGCGCGCAACAGCGATGTAGGCGTACTTTTCGTCTTCGTAGCCCAGTTCGGCGCCCTTCAGGGCTCGATGTAGCCGTCCACGAGCGAGGCGACGGGCAAAGTGGCACCAGTCGTCGGCGGGCAGCGGGCAGGCCTCCTGGTGGGGGCAAGGGGCAATCAGACTGGCGCCAGCGGCGCGCACCTGTTCCCGGGCAGCGCGGATGCTCGCCCAGCCGCGGGGGGTGCCCGGCTCGATCAGCACCAGGGCGACGCCGGCCCGCTCCCATAGCCGCGCGATCAGGGAGGCGCGGGCCTCCTCGGGCAATTCGCCCAGAACGTAGGCTGCGGTCACGAGATCGTGGCGCGGTGCGTCCCAGGCGGCAGTAAGGTCGGCGCGGACCCAGGCGGCGGTGCGAACGGCAGGGGCGGTTGCCGTGGCGGCGAGGCGCTGGCCCAGGGCGAGCATATCGCGATCGGCCTCGATCAGGGTGGCCCGTTCCAGGGCCGGCCAGATGCGTATGGCTGCCCAGAGCGCAGCGCCGCTGCCGGCGCCGGCGTCGAGCAGGGTCCGGGGCGCAAAGCCGGGCAGGCGCGCCGCGAGTTCTTGCAGTGCGGCGGCGCAGGCGGCGTAGGTGGCAGGCATGCGCGTAGCCGCGTATGCCGCGGCAGCCAGCGGGCCACGCGGCGGCGGCCCTGCCGCCGGGTCACGGTAGCGCGCCGTGGCTTCCGCGGTGACGCGGGCCAGACTGCGGGGATCGTAGCCGCGCAGTTCACGCTCCAGACTCAGCCTCAGGTCGTTCGGGAGGTCCATAGATTCCTGCTGTGACTATCGGGGAAAGCGGGTTTCCCCATCGTCTGCCTATGCGGAGGGAGTGGGAGGATTCTCCCCTCCCAGGAGAATCGCTGCTGTGACCATCGGGGAAAGCGGGTTTCCCTATGCCCCTCCCTGAGGGGAGGGCGTGGGAGGGCGCGGCCCTCCCGGAACCAAACCTGTTTTCATCCTGTCAGGGTGCGGTGCGACTCGCCGCGCGGGCGGCTGTCCGGGCCACGGGGGCGCCACCTTGCGCGCGGGTATATGATAGAGTCAGGAGCAGATTATCCGGTCTGAGTGTCGCGACGCACATGAGTCGCGAACTTTGTGTCTGCTAACGTGTGGGCTTCATTATAATGGTCTCCTGTGCTCTGTGCACTGCTCATAGCGGGCATTTGGGAGATAAGGGCTGGCCGCAGCCAGCGCGTCCTGATGTGAACATATGGAGAAACCGGGTTTCCCCATACCCATGCCTGTGGAGAGGAGTTGGGAGGGCAAAGCTCTCCCAGGAACACATATGATCATTCTGGCGTTGTGCGCCCCGCGATGGGGCCTGATGTGAAGATATGGGGAAACCGGGTTTCCCATACCCGTGCCTGTGGGGAGGGGTTGGAAGGACGTGCCCGACGGGGAACTTCTGGCAAGCCAGGCGGAGGGCCCGCCGCGTCGAGGCGGCGGCGCCACCAGGGAGGGTCTATGGCAGCCTCGATTCGCTCAAGCCGGGTCTGGTTACTGTTCGCCGCGCTGGTCGCCGTCGCGGCCCTGGTGGGGGTATCGGCACGGTATGCTCGGGCAGCGGGGGCGCGGGGCGCGCTCGCCGCGCCTCCCAGTGCGCCCGACCCGCAAGCTGGTTTGACCTGGACGGCCTGGCAGGATCTCGGCGGTACGCTGACCTCCGCGCCGGCTGCCGTCTCCTGGGGCCGGGAACGCATAACTGTCTTTGCGCGCGGGGGAAACGGCGAGATCGTTCAAACCTACAAGGAAGGCGGTGGACCCTGGACCCCCTGGCGCACGCCGCCTGAACTGCGCGGCGTGATCCTCCGCTCAGCGCCGTCGTGCGCCTCGTGGACGGCGGGGGCCATCAACTGCGTGGCCCTGCGCGAGGGGTACGGCGGCGTATTCCAGTTCTACTGGAACGGGCGCGGCTGGGCCGCGAACGACCTTGGCGGCGACGCAACCTCGGCGCCGGCGATTGTGGCCTGGGGCGCCGGACGTCTGAGCGTCTTTGTCCGCAATAGCAACGGGAACCTCATCCACCGCTACTGGCAATACAATGTTACCGATTGGACTCCGCCGCGCTGGGAGGCGGTCGGCAGCGGAACCATCACCTCGGCGCCGTCGTGCAGCTCACGCGAAACCGGGATCATTGACTGCTTCGCCCTCGGCCCCAACGGCGTGGTCATGCAGCTCTACTACGATGAACGGGCGGGAGCGCGCTGGATCGGATGGAACCAGCTCCTGGGTATGGCAACGTTCCGCGCGACGGCGCCCATTAGCGCAGTCGGATGGAACCGCAACCTGCTCGACCTGTTCGCGCGCGGGCCGGACATGCGGCTCTACCAGATCACCTACAGCGGTGGGTGGAACCAACCGTGGTCGGTGATCGAGGAGCGCCCGCTGCTGGGCGCGCCGTCGTGCGCGCAGGTCGAGCCGGGGAGGCTGGACTGTTTCGCGCAGGTGCTCGATCCGCAGGCGCAGAATGCCAGCGCTTTCAACCTGGCGCCCGGCCTGGCGTACCGCTACGCGCAGCGACGGTAAGACCGCGGCGGCGCCTGGCGCCCGCCAGGGGTCAGATATCCGGGGGTGGTTCAGGTTCACCGAATCATGTCGCCGTACCAGCGCTCCAGCCACTCCAGGGCCTCATAGAGCCGTCCGGCGGGCATGCGGCGATAGGAAGAAATGCCAAAGTTACGGTACAGCCCGCTGAGGGCGCCCCAGTACTCGTTGCGACGGGTGCGCTCCCCAAGAGTGCGTGCCACCCTGCGCACCGTCTGGGCCAGCCGAGCGGCCTGGGGGTCATCAACGGCCGCGCCGCGGGCCGCCCAGGGGTCGGCGCCGGGGCTCTCATCGCCGGCGGGGGCAGTGTCGAGCTGCCGCTCGATCAGCACCTGCTGGCGCGCCAGATTCGCGATGGCCATAGCCCCGACGTAGGCCTGCTCGGCGTGACCCTGGTGGGGCCGGGGAGCGATCAGTCCGTCGCCGCTGTCGAAGCCCTGGGGGCGGAAGGCCTGCCAGAGCAGCGAGGCGGCCTCGTGCTGGAACAGGACCAGGCGATCGCGCAGGGCCGGGTCGGGTACGTGCTCGGGGTTCAGGGTAGTCAACCAGAGGGGTACCAGCTCGATCCGCAGGCACAGGCGTGTGGGCGTTCCGCCGTCGTGCGGCTCGGCGGCAAGGCGGCGGGCGCCCTGGCGCAACAAGGGGTGCGCCTTCACCCGACGCTCCTCGCGCGCCGCCGGCAATCCCAGCGCAGCACAGAGGTCGGCCAGGGCTACCAGGGTGCGGTTCGGGTCCAGATCCAGACAGGCGACAATATCCCGGGCATAGAACCAGTGCATGGATTGGCTCCCACAGGGTGTAGCTCGTGTTCGATCATCTCTGGCGGCTGCGCCGCCCGCTGATGATACCGATGGGGCAACCGGTTTTCCCGCCTGCGGTGAGCCTGTCGAACCGCGTCCCTCCCGAGCGGGTGGTACGAGCGCAGCACCTATGGAAGGGCAGGCGCACCCGATCGCTCCACGTGTACCGTAGGGTACTCGCATCGGCTCATTCACGCAATTCGCGCTTAATCCACTATACGGATAGCAACTCCACATGGTGGATTATTAATTACATGATACAATACTGCCATCGGTGTCTTCAAGCAACGTGCGTTACGCGTCGGGCGCCACTCGCGGAGCACACAACATCGGAACGGAATTTTTGTTCCCGGGAGGGCGAAACCCTCCCAAACCCTCCCGGCCCAGAGGGCTTACCACTCCCCGTGGGCAGGGGCGTGGGGAAACCCGGTTTCCCCATATTTTCAGATCATGAGGAATGGAACATGAACCGCTCCCAACTCATCGAGGAGTTGCGGCACGTGGTAGGTCCCACCGGAGTGGTCGCCGACCCGGTGGCTCTGATGACCTACGATGCCGACGGCTGTGTGATGGATACCGGCGAGCCGCAGGTGGTGGTGCTTCCCACCAGCGCCGAGCAAGTCAGCGCCGTGGTGCGTCTTGCCGCGCGCTACGGGGTACCAATCGTGCCCCGCGGGGCCGGCACCGGTCTTTCCGGTGGGGCAACGCCCATCGGTGGCGGCATCGTGGTTAGCACAGCGCGGATGGACCGGGTACTGGAGATAGACGCACGCAACGGGCGCGTGCTCTGCCAGCCGGGGGTGATCAACTGGGAACTGTCGCAACTGCTCAAGCCCTACGGGTACCAGTTCGCCCCTGATCCTTCGTCGCAAAAGGCCTGTACCGTGGGCGGCAACATCGCCAACAACGCCGGCGGCCCCCATTGCCTGAAATACGGTATTACCTCCAGCCACGTGCTGGGGGTGCAAATGGTGCTGCCCGACGGCTCGATCATCTGGACGGGGGATGGCAATCCTGCGCCGGTGGGCTACGATCTGACCGGGGTGATCACCGGTAGCGAGGGCACCATCGGCCTGGTGACGGCGGCCTGGCTCAGGCTCACGCGGCTGCCCGAGGCGGTGCGCGTCGTTCTGGCCCTGTTCCCCGACATTGCCAGCGCCTCGGCCAGCGTTTCGCAGGTGATCGCCAGCGGCTTTTTGCCCGCGGCGCTGGAGATTATGGACCGGCTGGCGATCAAGGCCGTTAACGATATGTACAAACTGGGCCTGCCCGAACAGGCCGGCGCGGCGCTGCTAATTGAGGTGGACGGCGTAGACGACGGCCTGGACGAGTTGCTGGCCGACATTACCGCTGTCTGCTGGCGCAACGGAGCGATTGATGTGCGACCCGCACGCACGCCGGCGGAGCAGAACCAGGTCTGGGCGGCGCGCAAGAACGCCTTCGGCGCGATGGGCCGCCTGGCGCCGACATACTACCTGGTTGACACGGTGGTGCCGCGCACGCGACTGCCCTACACGATGGAGCAGGTCGGGCGCATTTCGCAGGAGTACCGCTTGCCGATTGCGAATGTGTTCCACGCCGGCGACGGCAACCTGCACCCGATCATTCTCTTCGACCGGCGTGACCGGAGCCAGAATCAGCGCGCGCTGGAGGCGGCCACCGGGGTCATGCACGTGAGCATCGAGCAGGGTGGGGTCATC
>JBDNDG010000153.1:0-10181 GCA_046719255.1 Chloroflexaceae bacterium | reverse complement strand
CGGGATGGACTTCTAGGAGCGCGGGGGAACCTGGTTTCCCCCTTCCCTGGCCCGGCAGGCAGACGCAGAGGACACGCGATCTTCCCCGCCCCGGCCTGTCGGGGCGCGTACCGCAGCGGGGCGACCTGAAATGGTCGCCCCGCTGTATGTTTATGGCAACCAGCGGTACTCCAGGTATGGCGTGGGCGGGTTGGTGATGGCGCGCAGACCCAGAGGATCGGCCTGGCTCGAGGGCGCAGCCAGGCGTGCGGCCAGTAAGGCGCGCAACGAGCTGCTTCGCGTGTAGCGCACCACCAGCGCCGTTTGCAGGCCGGCAAGGTCCTTCGCTCCGGCGGTAGCCTCCTCGAGATTGCCAAGCTCATCAACCAGTCCCAGCTCCAGAGCCTGCGAGCCGGTGTAGATGCGCCCATCGGCAATTTCGCGCACCCGCGCCTCCGGCAGCCCCCGTCCCTCGACAATCACCCTGACGAACCCGTCAAAGGCCTCGTCCACGATGGATTGCAGCACGCGCCGCTCTTCCTCGGTTGGCGGGCGGGTCGGCGAACCAATGTCTTTCAGTTCGCCCGATTTGTAGATGAAGGTGCGCAGCCCGAGCTTGTCGAAAGCTTCTTCGTAGTTTACCAGCGAGAGAATAACGCCGATGCTGCCGGTGAGCGTGTCGGGGTTAGCGTAGATGCGCTGGGCCGGAGTGCTGATGTAGTAGCCGCCACTGGCCGCCGTAGGGCCCATCGAGACGACCAGGGTTTTGCCTGCGTCGCGCAGGCGGCGCAGGGCAGCGTGGAGTTCGCTGCTCGCCACGACGCCGCCGCCGCCGCTGTTTACCCGCAGCACGACGGCCTTCACCCGCCCGTCGCGCTCGGCCTGGCGGATCTGGCTGAGCAGTTGCTCCTGCGAGAGTTGCAGGCTGAAGGGGTCGGCGGGCGCACCGATCACGCCGCTCACCTCGATGATCACGATCCGATCCTGCCCCGTTCCCTCCACGATCTGCTCTTCCCAGCGGGCGGAGGGCAATGGCCCTGCCACACCGGCTGCGCCGCCTCCCGCGCGCAGAACCAGCCATAGCCCGCCCAGCGGCAGAATGGCGCAGGCCAGAACCACACCGATGATAATCGAAAGGGCGATAAGCCAGCCCCGCCCTCCCGATGGTCGGGGTTGTGTATCCATTTTTTCCTCCATAAACAGTTTGATAACTGCATGCGGAAGCGCCGCACATAGAAAAGATACAAACAGATTTATTTTTGGGAGGGCGTCGCCCTCCCAAACCCTTCCCACCGGCGGGTGGTTGCTGGGAGGGCATCGCCCTCCCAGACCCTCCCCTCAGGCAGGGGGATGGGGAAATCCGGTTTCCCCGTATGTTCACGTCAGGACGCCATAGCGGATTGGCAGCGCGGGCAGAGGCCGAAAAGCTCCACCAGATGGGCAACGATGCGGTAGCCGGTCCGCTGTTCGAGATGCTGGACGAGCGCCTGCATCCCGCAGTCGTCGAAGCGCACCATGCTGCCGCAGCGGGTGCAGATCAAATGGTGCCCGTGACCTGAACCGAGGGTGTAGCGATGGCACTCCTCCAGGCCGTGGATGCGCTGAACCAGCCCCAGGTCGCTCAGCAGGCGCACGGTGCGGAAGATGCTGGCGATTCCCGGTGACTCGCCCCGATCCAGGAGCCACTGCTCGAGTTCGTGCACACTGAAGGCGCCAGGGTGGGCAACGATGGCTTTGAGCACCGCCAGGCGCGGCCCGGTGACCTTGTAACCTGCGTCGGCCAGTTGCTCGGCCAGACCGGTAACGGCCTGGGGAAGGATAGCACGGCGCGCATCCAGGTAACGGCTCATACACTGCTCTCCCTCTGCCGACGGCCTTCACCGTCAGGTTCCTGATTGTACCATGGCGCGCGATTGCGCGTCGGGGTAAGGCATTGCCCACGGTAGACCCCCATGCGGCTACGCCGCGCACGACAGGAATGCAAGGAAATTCTCCTGGGAGGGCGTAGCCCTCCACACCCTCCCGCCAGGGAGGGGGATGCGGAAACCCGGTTTCCCCATACCCAATCGCTTTAATGATAGCTATGTGCAATCTTGACGAACGTTTCGCTCAATGATAGACTATCGCATCAGAGAGGCCATATCAGTGCCCCGGCCCGCGGGGTGGGCCTGGGAGGGACAGGCCCTCGAGGCATCCATGCGGCTGCGCCGCACACTAAGAGATTCTCCTGGGAGGGCGCAGCCCTCCTGGACCCTCCCCTCAGGGAGAGGCGTGGGGAAACCCGGTTTCCCCATATTTTCATGTAAGGAGGTTGAAGCGTGAACCAACACATCCCGGCACGCCTGCCGGCGCTGCTGATCATGGCCGTGCTGAGCCTGCTCGTGGCCGCCTGTGGTGGCGCACCCGCCGCGCGGCCCACCGAGGCCCCTGTAGTGGCGCAGCCGACCGTCGCGCCGGCCCCGCAGGCAACTGAGGCCCCTGCGGCGGCGCAGCCGACCGCTGCTCCAGCTCCGCAGGCTCAACCCTTGAACGTCGTGGCAACCTTTAGCATCCTGGGCGACTTTGTGCAGCAAGTCGCCGGTGATCGGGTGGTATTGACCACCCTGGTCGGCCCCGGCAGCGATGCCCATACCTACGAACCAACTCCTCGCGACAGCGCAACCCTGGCTCAGGCGGACCTGCTCTTCGAGAACGGTCTGGAGTTCGAGACGTGGATTGACCAGTTGTACGCGGCCTCGCAATCCCGGGCGCAGCGGGTGGTGGTGAGCAAACGCATCACTCCGCTGCCGGTGAGCGACCATGCGCTGGAGCACGCCTGTGAACATTTCGACGATCCACCCACGGCGGTGACGGCAGGAGCCAGCGCCGCTGTTCCGGACGACCATACTCACTATCAGATCGCTTTGCCCGGCGGTGCGGGCGCTGTCGCGCTGAAGCTGGATGAGGAGAGCGAGGTGACGTTCTACCTGGGCACGGATGTGCCCTTCGCGTTGCTGGCCGGCGCCTCGCCCCTCGCCCCCGAAAAGACCAGAACCGTCGGCGAGGCATGCCCTGCTATCGCTGTCGCGTACACCTATGACCTGGCTCCTGGCGACTACAGCGCGCGCTTTGGCCCCGGCGCGGGCGAGCAAGTGGCGCTGCTGTGGGAGCGTGCCGGTGAGCACATGCATGGCGGGGAACAGGACACCCACGGCCATGGCGAATACGATCCGCACGTCTGGCAGGACCCGAACAACGCCAGGCTCATCGTCGAGTCGATCCGTGATGCGCTGGTGGCTGCCGATCCGGCCAATGCCACGACCTACGAGGCCAATGCTGCCAGCTACCTGGCCGAACTCAACGAGCTGGACGCATACATCGCGCAGGAGGTAGCGCAACTCCCGGAGGAACGGCGCAAGCTGGTCACCAACCACGACACCCTGGGCTACTTCGCCTATCGCTACGGTTTCACCATTGTGGGAACTGCGCTCGGCGTCACTACCGAGCAGGCCGATCCCTCGGCCGGTGAGATTGCCCGCCTGGTTGAGGACATTCGCGCTTCAGGTGTGCCGGCGATCTTCGTCGAGAATGTCAGCAATCCGGCTCTGATGGAGACGATAGCCCGCGAGGCGGGGGTGACGCTGGCCCCGTCGCTCTTCACCGATGCCCTGGGGAAGCCGGGAAGCGCGGGTGAGACTTACCTGAGCATGATGCGTTATAATGTCAGAACGATTGTCGCGGCGCTGGCGGCGTAGCATGCGTCATCGTGCGTCCGCCGGAGGCGCGGGGCACAGGGAGGGCGTTGCCTTCACGGGGGCGTGGAGCGCCTGAGTTTGCTCCACCTGTCGTTCTGCAGCGCAGCCGCGTGGACGGCTGATGCCGCAAACGTGGCTTGCAAGCGTGGGAAGGTATGAACCTGTTCTACGGTCATCGCCGTTACGTAGAGATGATCCCCGACGCCCCGGCCCTGGCGATTGACCGGTTGACGGTGGGCTACCCGGGATTGCCGGAGCCGGTGTTACACGAGGTGAGTCTGGCGTTGCCTGCCGGCGTGCGCGCTGCTCTGCTCGGGCCGAATGGTTCCGGCAAGTCAACCCTGCTGAAAGCCGTGGCGGGGCTCTTGCGACCGCGCTCGGGGACGATCCGGATCTACGGGCGGCCGGTGGGTGCCTGCCACCATCGGGTGGCCTACCTGCCCCAGCGCGGAGATGTAGACTGGCGGTTCCCCGTGACCGTGGAGCGCATGGTGCTGGCGGGGCGGTACGTCCACCTGGGCTGGCTCCGGCGACCGGGTGACGAAGACCGGGAGCGGGTCATGGCGGTGCTGGGAAAGCTGGGGCTGGAGCAACTCGCCAGGCGCCAGATCAGCCAGCTCTCGGGCGGGCAGCAGCAACGCGCCCTGCTGGCCCGCGCCCTGGTGCAGGAGGCTGACCTGCTGCTGCTCGACGAGCCGCTGAGCGCGGTTGATAGCGCCAGCCGAAGCATCATTGACGAGGCGCTCAACGAGCTGCGTGACCGGGGCAGGACCATCCTGATGGCCACCCATCATCTGGACCGGATCGACGAGGGGTTTGATCTGGCCTTTGCTCTGGAAGACGGCACGCTCCAGCCGGTTGCCCGGACGCTGCCTACCCTGGAGGGCGCATGATCGACTGGCTGCTCGAGCCGTTCCGCTTCACCTTTATGCAAACCGGTCTGGCTGCCGCGATCCTGGTGGGCATCACCTGCGCGACCCTGGGCGCCTACGTGGTGCTGCGTCGCATGGCCTTCATCGGCGACGCGCTGGCGCATACGGTGCTGCCGGGGCTGGTCGTGGCCTATCTGGGCGGTTGGAGCCTGTTTGGGGGTGCCCTGCTGGCCGGGCTGCTCACCGCCCTGGGCATCGGCTGGGTCTCACAGCGGGGCGCGGTGCGCGAGGATACGGCCATTGGTGTGTTCTTCACGGCGATGTTCGCCCTGGGGATCTTGCTGATGAGCCGGGTGCGCTCCTTCCGCGACCTGAGCCACATCCTCTTCGGCAATGTTCTGGGTGTGCAGACGACGGATCTGGCGCAGATGGTGGCCATCGCCGCCGGCGTGCTGCTGACGCTCTTTCTGCTGCACAAAGAACTGGAGCTGACCAGCTACGACCCGACCTACGCCGAGGTGATCGGGTTGAGCGCCGACCGGATGCGTATGGTGCTCCTGGTGCTGCTGGCCTTCACCGTGGTGGCCTGCATCCAGATCGTCGGCGTCATTCTCACTTCGGCAATGCTGGTGACCCCGGCGGCGGCGGCGGCGCTGTTGACCAACCGCCTGCCACGGATGATGGGACTGGCGGCGCTGATCGCGATTGGCTCGTCGCTCATCGGCCTCTACGCCTCATACTACGCGGACGTCGCCTCGGGCGCGGCGATTGTGCTGACCTGCACCGCCTTCTTCGGTCTGGCCTGGATGATCCATACGCTACGAACGCGGGGGACGGTGGGGTGAGGTGAACAGGCGCCATGGAGGCGCGAAGAACACCCGAAGGGAGGGGTGGTGGAGAAAGCGGGTTTCTCCACGGTCCTGCCCGGGTGGCGCAAGAAAAGCAGGATTTCGCGTGTCCCGGCTGAAGGGAAGGATGTGGGAGGGCGCAAGCCCTCCCACATCTGCTTTCGGTCTCTTTTTGCCAGCGCACGCAAGGCCGCGACCAGCGCGGGTGTGGGAGGGTGCAAGCCCTCCCACATCTGCTTAAGAAGGCAATGACAAAGCTATCATATGACAAATCCATCAGATCAATGTTCTGAAGTAATGAGCAGCGGATCATATTCACCGCAAAAAGGCGTAAAGCAAGATGTTATAGTCCGATTCCAACCATTTGAGGAGAGGGTGGATCACTTGCGAGCACGAGCGTGAACGTAACGAGGTGCACAACTTGAAGGGAAAGTCTTGTGAGCAAGCACCTTCCCGACCATCTTTACCAATCGAAGTTGGTAAAAGAGGGTTAAGCCTCAAAGGCCAATCCATATACGCGGTGTATCCAGGACGGTCTCACAAGGAGGAATTGTACCGATGCCTTCCAGACGCACATTATCACGCCTTGCTCTGCTGATTGCTCTCCTCGCATGTCTATCGATGACCGGAGGACTCTGGAAACCTGCAACAGCGCAGAGTGACCAGCCCGGCACATCACAGCCAATTATTGGCGATCGTCTCGTACGCACCGTTGATCCGGCTCCTCCGCCGTCCGAGGTGCAGCCGTTGCCAGACGTGGCCATCCCGGCGATGCCAGGAACGGCGCAACCCACTGAAACCAACCGGGTCTATCTGCCCTTCATTGGGCGGAACAGCTCGAGTGTGCCTGCACCTGTCCCGGTTGACAACGATGCGGAGGAGAGTGCGACATCAGCGACACCTGCGTGGAATCCGAACCTTGCGGTTAATTTGCGTGTCCTGGTGATCACGGCCACTCGCGATGACACAACACTGGGCGCAATCCGGCAGATCCTGGATTTTGTAGGGGTTCCATACGACCTCTGGGTTGCAACCGAGCAAGCAGGACAACTCACAGCGGATCTTCTCAGCAATGGCACGCTGGGCTACTACTATGCCGTCATGCTCACCTCGAGCAACCTGGCCTACACGCCAGACAACGGCGTGACCTGGCTGAGCGCGCTCAGCGCTGACGAGTGGACGACGCTGTGGCAGTACGAGGCGAACTTCCGGGTGCGTCAGGTGACCTGGTACACCTTCCCTACCCCCGATTACGGCTTCAGCAGTTTCTTACCGGGCAGGGACACCACGACTGCACCGCTGGCCCTGACGCTCACCCCCCAGGGACGTGCCATATTTTCACATCTTACCCCGAGCGCGGTGGTGCCGGTGCAGTACGCCTATGCCTATCCGGCAGCCGTTCCGGCTGGCGACCCGAATATCCAGCCCCTGCTTACGGACGCGAGTGGGAATGTATTTGCCGCCACCCGCGTCTATGCGGATGGGCGCGAGAACCTGGCGCTAACCTTTTCGGGCAATCAGTATCTGGTGCACTCTATGGCCCTCAGCTACGGCCTGCTCAACTGGGCCACCAGAGGGCTGTTTCTGGGCGAATTTCGCACGTACATGCATCCGCAGATCGATGATTACTTCATTGCCAATGATATCTGGACGCCTGAAACCCCTTGTGGGACGAACCTCGATCTGACGCCAGGCGGGGTGGAACACCGCATGAATGCCGCCGATCTGCAGGCCGTGATCAACTGGCAGCAGGCGCGCCGCGCGGAACCGAACACCCGTCAGTTGCGGCTAACGATGGTCTTCAATGGTGTGGGCGCTGATCCCTTGAACGTCGGTGGTGGGATGCCGGAGAATGACGACCTGGTGCCCCTCACTCAGGCCCAGCACAGCAACTTCTTCTGGGTCAATCACACCTACACCCACCTGCTTCTGAACGACATCAACATTCCAGTTGCACAGTTCAGGAGCGAACTGCAGAACAACCACCAGGTTGCGCGACGTCTCGGCTTTACCAACTACAACCGTGCCAGTCTGGTGACGCCAGAGATTTCGGGCCTGAACAACCCGGTGTTTCTCAACGAAGCCTATCGTTGGGGCATTCGCTATATGGTTTCAGACACCTCGCGTCCCGAGCAGCGGGCCCCATCACCGAACACAGGCTATCCCAACCCTCTGCAGCCGGGCATCCTGATGATCCCGCGCCATGCCAACAACCTGTTCTACAACGTCTCACGTCCTGAGGAGTGGGTAGCTGAGTACAACTGCCTCTACACCAGTTTCTGGGGGCGTGCGTTGACCCTGGAGGAGATCATCGACCGCGAGAGCGATCTGATGCTCGGCTATCTGTTGCGTGGTGACATCAGTCCCCTGATGTTCCACCAGGCCAATCTCCGGGCGTATGACGGGCAACGCACGCTGATGACCGATCTCATCGACGCCACGCTGGCGAAGTACAACCGGCTGTACCAGCTTCCCATCAGGAGCCTGAACCAGCACACGCTTGGGCAAAAACTCATTGCCCGGGCCGTTTTCAACCAGGCAGGAGTGACAGCCACCCTGCGGGGCAACCAGTTGGAGGTGCGCGTCCAGCAAGGCGCTACGGTACCAATTACCGGCATCTGCTCCCGTCCTGCCAGTCCGAGCGCGAGTGTCGAGCGATACAACGGCCAGTGCACCCTGAACGTACTTATGGCTTCCAGTTCGTCGGCGACGCTCACGTTCCCCTGAGAACCGCCCTTCAAGGTCTGTATCCGGCTTGCCGGTCAACCTGACCGGCAAGCTGGGCGGGTGGACGCTGGGTTCCAGGTTTGCGGTGCTATCGTCAGACTGCATGACCACGGTGAGCAGGCTGGTCTGTTGCGATGCCAGAGATGCCAGCCAGGAAATCCGGCACATGTGTACAGTGCGCCGAGCAGGTTTGGCAGGGCCGCGGCGTTTCGAGTCACACCGTCACAGCGGTTTGAACAAGCACATATGAATCGGAGGGATCATCGGCTTGCGCGCTCCATGCTTACTTGTGTCTTGATGGATTGGCAGGTTAAACGAGAGAGAATAACGATGATGCAACCAACCATCCTGATGACGACTGAAGGCACGTATCCCTATCAAGAAGGCGGAGTAAGCACCTGGTGCGACACTCTCATCCGCAACCTTCCGTCACACGCATTTGTAATTGCCAGCCTCACCGGGCAGCCAGAGACCGTGCCTGCCTACCAGTTGCCGCCGAACGTTCGGGTTATTGATATACCATTGTGGGGAACCCTGGGTGCGGGGGAAAACCGGCATGACCTGTGTTGGCGGGACCGGCGACGAATGCGCCAGAATGCCTATCGCATTGAGAATCTCAACTATTTCAGGCAATTGTTTGCAACGCTGGTAGAGGATCTGCTGACCCCTGAGTTGCGTTCACACCGTTTGTCGTGGATCCTGCGCGCCCTGGCGAACCTGTTTACCACCTGCGATTACGACACCTTGCTTCGGCATCAGGTGACCTGGAACACCTTTTGCCACCACGTCCAACGAGCGATGGGCGTGGGAGGCGGGCACACCTCGGCAGCGACCGACGGCGTCGCGCCGGCTCCCCCGAGTCTGCGGGACCTGAGCGAAGCGTTGCAGATGCTGACCCGCTGGCTCATTCCAATTGCCGTGCCATTGCCAAAATGCTCGATTGTTCACGCCACCTCAGCGGGGCTGGCCAGTCTGCCCGCAATTGTCGCCCGCGTCCAGCACGGGACGCCCTTTCTGCTCACCGAGCATGGCATCTATCTGCGTGAACGGTTGCTCTTCTGGAGCCATGCCGACGTCACGCCATTTATCAAGTGGTTCACGATGCGAGTGACCCGGCGCATTGTTGAACTGAGTCTGGCTATCGCCGACATCGTTGCGCCTGTGAGCGCGTGGAACAGACGGTGGGAAGAGTTCCTGGGTGCACCACGCAGCCGGATCAAGCCCATTTTGAACGGGGTGAATACGACTCGTTTTGCTCTTCAACCGATGCCCTCGTGGGAGCGGCCAACCATGGTATGGGTAGGGCGGATCGATCCGCTCAAGGATCTGCTCACCCTGATCGAAGCGGCGGCCCTGGTACGCAACGAACTGCCGTCGGCCCGGGTGCTACTGTACGGCAAGGCGCCGGCTGGCAATGAGTCCTATGAAATGGCGTGCCGTTCACGGATAGCCTCACTGAACCTGGAGCATACGGTGTTCTTTAAAGGCTTCAGCCAGAGTCCAGAGGAGGCGTTCGCTCAGGGTCACATGAGCGTTTTGTCAAGCATCTCCGAGGGCATGCCTTTCTCTGTAATCGAAGCCATGCTCTGTGGCAGGCCGGTCGTTGGCACAGCGGTTGGTGGCGTGCCTGAGATCCTGGAGGAAGGGGGGCTGGTGGTGCCACCACGCAACCCGGATGCTTTTGCAGATGCATGTAAATATGTTTTAAAAGATCCGAAAAAGTGTGAAAAAATGGGTTTGCTGGCACGAAGCTATGCTGAGTCCAATTTCAGCCTTGCTCAGTGTATTCGTGCTTACGACGAGCTGTACCTGCAACTGCAGGAGCGGCAAGCAAACCGGCAACTTGAGACCAGACTCCACACGATGGTGTATGTGCCCCGTAGCGTGGGGGTAGTTTTCGATGGGGCAATGGATTGAAGACCACCGGTCTCGAGGAAACATCCGCGGGGCCGGTGAAAGGAGATAGTGCGTGTCAATGCGGTCACGCGAGGTCGGTGCTGCCGAGAGGAGCAGCGTGGCAA
>JBDNDG010000152.1:0-10212 GCA_046719255.1 Chloroflexaceae bacterium | reverse complement strand
GCCTGACTACAGATCCTGCCGCTGCCGCCCGATGGCCCAGCCCAGGGCCAGGCCCCCCAGGGCAAAGAGGATCGCTGCGCTCGCCAGCCCCACCAGCAGATGACGCCAGCCCAATGGCCCCCCCAGCAGCCACCAGGCCAGCAGGGTCGGCACGCCGACGAGCGCCAGCGCCACCAGGGCCAGCGGTACGGCGCCGCGCAGAAACAACACCACTCTGTGGAACTTCTCGCCCAAGCGGCTGCTCCGGGGCTGATGTGAACATAGCCCGCGCGCGAGAGGGTTTGGGAGGGCTGCCCCCTCCCAGGAACCAACCCGCCAGCGGGGAGGGTTTGGGAGGGCTGCGCCCTCCCAGGAACAAAGATTTTTATTCTGGCGTTGTGTGGCCCAGCCGCACGGGCATCTGGCGTGAACATAGGGAAATCCGGGTTCCCCCCACACTCAACAGGCGCAGCCCATCAGCCCGTTTTCAACGCCTGCAACTGCACGATCAGCGCCTCGGCGAGCGCGACATCCTGCGCACCGACGACATCGCGGGCGACGACCGTGAGGGCGTCGGCCATCGTTGCTGGCTCGGCACCGCCGAGGATCTCCAGCGCCGCCTCAGTGGCCGCTACATCGCCGCCCAGCACCACCTCGGCGGCTTCGCGCACCCCGGGCGGCGCCTGGCCCAGCACCTCTGCCACCCGGGCAGCGCCAGGGATGTCTCCACCGCCCGTGGCGGCGCGTAGCTTCGCCATCGCATCAGCCGCCGTGGCCCGGGCGTCGAGATGCACGTCCGGGGGGGTGCGTATGTCGGTAACGATCACTTCGTAGAAGAGATCCGTGCCATTGGCCACCTGCCCGTGCACGGTGCTGATCTCAGTATACCTGGTCTGCGCTGCCATAACTTCCCCGGCACCTTCGACGGCACCGAGCACGGGCACCGGCTCCGCGCCCACCAGCATCGCGCCGAGGGCCAGGCTACCCGTCGCCGTACCGTGCAGGTGCACGCGGTAGGCCCCCGCGGGCGGGTTGGAAATGACAGCGATATTCAGGTGCTTGCCGCCATGACCGTGATCGCGGGCGCGTACCCGGCGCGGGCGCGCGGGGGCGCCCAACACTTCGACTGGCGCGCCCAGGACACCCGTGCCACGCAGGGGCGGCCCGGCCGGCGTCTCCACCACCATTGTCACCGGCGAGGCGGTCAGCACCACCAGCTTCGTCTCCTCGACCGGCAGCGCGCCGGGTGGAGGCACTGGAAGATCCGGCTCCTCGGTGCTCCTCAGTTCTTCGAACACCAGACGCAGCACCTCGGGATGATCCGGCAGCACCCCATGGCCCGTGCCGGACAACGGACCGAGATTGTTTATATTCCAATGCTCCAGCGCAGCGCTGGCAGAGCGCACGGTACCGTCGCCTTCATGGTCAACCTCGTCATGCACCGGCTCTCCGTCAGGAAACCGCGGCGGATCGCCCGGCGGAATGGGTGGGCCACCAACCACGATCGCCCGGATGGTCGGAAAGCCGGTCGCCCTGATCGTCGTAACCGGCACGCGCCGGGCCAGCAGTTCCAGTTGCGCCGGCTGGTTCAGCATCAAGCCTACCCGGTTGCGCTCCCGGTGCGAAGTCTCAGGCCTGGGCAGAGGAGGACCCAGGTGATTGATCAGGTAATTATCAATCGGTAACAGATCGCGGAGACCGGGCACCTGGGTACGGATGGTTCGCAGCGGGTCCAGTTGCGTCTGGAAGGGATGGGCGTGCCGGAGGTACCACAGGTACACATCAAAGACCGTCTTGACGGCAGGATCGGAGCGCAACTCGCCGCCACCCCAGGCGTAGTAGGCCTCACCTGCTCCACGATGGGGTGTGCCCAGAGTAAACAGCCGGGCGACATCGTCAGCATAGTCGGAACTCTGGATGTAGCTCCGCGCCACCAGACCACCCATGCTGTGGCCCACCAGGATGACCTTATCGGCGCTGGCGCGGCGTTTCGCCCGGTCAATCCAGGGCTTGAGGTACAGACGCGCCGCATCCTGTATCGACTTGCGCCAGTCGTAGAAGGCCACAAACAGATCCCTGTCCCGGACGTAGCCGGCGCGTTCGAAGGCTTCGAGGAAGTGTTTTCCGTAGGTGATGAAGGGCGGAAAGTTCCAACCCGTCAGGCGTGGCCCCTGAACATCGAGCAGGACCAGCAGGTTAAACGAGCCACACAGACCGGGCACAAAGATCACAGGCTTGCGCGCCATTTGTGGTTCCCTCTATCAGCAGAGGTCTGATGTAAATATATGGGGAAACCGGGTTTCCCCACGCCCCTCCCTGGAAGGAGGGTTTGGGAGGGCGCAGTCCTCCCAGGAGCAAGGATGTTCATTCTGGCGTTGTGCGGTGCAACCGCATGAACGTCTGTCACGATGATAGTGCTGGATGCGGCGGGAAGCCTCGCGGGAGCGCAAAGCCTGCCTCGCTCATCACAACCAGGCTAACAGGCCAGGCGTGCCGGCAGCGCCAGGGAGCTATGGAACAGATCCATCATAGGCCCTTGGCCAGTGACCGTCAAGGTCACGCCGGTAACGCTCCCAGGGCTAACATGAACATAGCCCGTGCGCGGGAGGGGTTGGGAGGGCTGCGCCCTCCCAGGAAAAACCCGTCGTGCCTGCGCTCGCTACAACCAGGCCTGTTGCGCAATGCTAAAGCTATGGTACAATCTCGCGACCAGTAAGAATCCGAAGCTCATACTGTGGCTTTTGCGTTCCTCGTGTTCAAACCTTGCGTAACCGTCGGCGCGACCTCGCGGCAGGCTGACGTTCGCGTGCGTCTTGTGAGGAGGAAGGTATGCTCAAAGGCCTGATTGTTCTGGTCGTTATGGTTGTGGCGCTGGCTCGAGGCGGCTCCTTGCGGAACTTCGCCACGCTCGACCTGCGCTGGCTGCCTCTGGTAGCAGCGAGCTTCGGCCTGCAATTGTTGATCTTCACGCCCTTCCGTGACACAGCGCTGATCCCCTTTGCCACTGCCCCCCTCTACCTGCTCTCGATGGTGCTGCTCGTAATCTGGATCATGCTGAATCGCCAGATTCCTGGCGCCACGCTGATCGCTGTTGGCGTGCTGCTGAACACGATTGCCATTGCCGCGAACAACGGCTATATGCCGGTAGCCCCCGAGGCAGCGCGCTACGCCGGTCGCCTGGAGAACTATCCCATCGAGGGTCTACCGGTGAGCAACAATTCGATCGCCGTCGCCGACAACGTGCGGCTCTGGTTCCTGACCGACATTTTCCCCGTGCCCGCCGGCATTCCCTTTGCCAATGTCTTCAGCCTGGGCGATGTGCTGCTCACCCTCGGTGTCGCCATCCTGTGCTACCGGACCGTTTGCGGCCCTGTGGCCGCTCCTTCGGCTCCGACCCCCGTGCGGACCCCACCCCTTGGCGCCGGTCAGTAGACTGGCACGCAAGGCAGTCCCGGGAAGGGCCTTGCCCCACCGGCGCTGCGTAATCTTCGAGCCTGCGCGACCCATTATTCGCACCGATTACACACCCATTCCCAGGAGGCAAGGAATAGCCATGACCGCAGATTCCCAATCATCCAGCCTGATGCTGCTCGAGCAGTTGATTTATCAAGTCCGAGGCGTTCAGGGAGCGCGACTGATCACTGACCCTCAGGGACAGATTGACGAGATCCACGTGGTTGGCACACCCCAGCGCAACCCCAAGCAGATCGTGCGCGACATCGAGTCCATCCTCTACGTGCGGGGCGGCATACGTCTCGACCATCGCAAGATCAGCCTGGTACAGGTTGCGGAGCGCGAAACCGCTCCGGCAGGGCGCCGGCTGCAACTGCTGGAGGTGTCGATCAGCACCGGTGAACAGGAAACGCACGTTGAGGTGCTCCTCGGCCTGCAGGAGCAGCGGTTCAAGGGCAGCAGCGCCTGCAGCACCGCAGACCCTGTGTCACGCTCATTGCTGGCCGCCACTGCCACCATCGAGGCCCTCAACCACGCCATCGGCGCGCATGGCTCGTTTCGGCTCGAACGACTGCAACGCCAACCCCTGGGTGAGCTGGACACCTTCCTGACACACCTGTCATTCGTGCTCGAAGGGGGCCTGGAAGCCCTCCTGGGGGTGAGCGTCGTGCGCGAAGACGAGACCAGCGCCGCCGCGCGGGCCGTGCTCGACGCGGCCAACCGTCGGGTTGAGCGCCTCTTGACGAACTCCAGGGCTTGAGCAGCGTCCGCCTCCGGCGGTGGGATGTGGGGCGGCTAAGCCGCCCCACGAGATTTTTTCTGGTGCGTTCTGATGTGAACATAGCCCGCGCGCGGGAGGGTTTGGGAAAGCGCAGCCCTCCCAAGAAAACAACCCGCCAGCGGGGAGGGTTTGGGAGGGCTGCGCTCTCCCAAAAATAAACCTGTTTTCACCTTGTTGTTGCGCGGCGCAGCCGCAAGAACGCCTGGCGGCTTTGAAGAAGCCGGGGTTCGGGGCCTGCCCCAACGACGCTGCATCAGCCCTGTGACAAACACCTGAGCGACTTGCGAGATCTCAACTTTTTTGTTACCATTTCAGCGTGAATCGGGAACATCCACTATCGAGTGTCCGAACGGAATGGGGCAGATTGCCCGAAGCGGAGCGGAGGGGACCCGTGTCTCACTGGTAACATCCAGCAACAGCGAAGAAAGGGGTCTCCGAAGATGAAGTGGCATGCCGTAAACCTCTACATCAAGATCTCTCTGCTAATGGGAGCGATTGCCTCGCTCCTTCTGGCGGCAGGTGCAGGGGGCAAGTGGGGCTAGGTTTAGTCTTTCCCGATTCGCGCGAGCAGAAGGGATGAACCCTTCTGCTCGTTCTTTTTGTAGCCTGATGGTTCGGATCAGGCGCTATACTTGCTGGTACTGCTGTTCAACACGCGATGCCTGGCCGGTCGCGGGCTCCGGGCAACCTGCCCGGAGCCATGCCTCACGATCGGTACCGCTCGCCGAACAAGCGATGATCGGCTGGTGGCCTGATAATTCTGTGGTGATAGCCGGATGACCGGATGGAGAGCCGAGCCTTCCCTCACCTCTTCCCCGCTGTCCACCAGGATCACCGTGTCAGGTGCCATTCGCGGGGCGCACAACGCCTGAATGAACATCCTTGCTCCTCTGGGAGAGCTGCGCCCTCCCAAACCCTCCCTGAGGGAGGGGCACAGGGAAACCCGGTTTCCCCGTTGTTCACATCGAGCCAGCGGCCCGGCCATGGCTTGTTCAGGCACCAGGCTCCGTCACGAGATGAGCGTATGATGAGCACTCTGCCGCGGGCGGCACGCTGGTACCTGTATACCTTGTGGGGCGTGGCGCTGTGTGGTGTCGTTGTGGCAATTATCTCTGCCCGGGCCCCCGTGCCCGGTCTGGTGGCGTTGTGCGTCAGTGCCGTCGCCCTTGTGCTGACCGATTACTTCGAGGTTGACTTCGGTCTCGATCAGCCTCACCGCGTGGTTATGACCGTTGCTGATGCGCCGATCATCTTTCTTGTGCCCGTAGTTGGTCCGCTTGGGGTCCTGGTTGTACTCATTGGCACCCTGGTGGTTGACCGGCTGCGCGGGCGGCCCTGGTACAAGGGCCTCTTCAATGCTGCACAGCGCAGTATCACTTTTCTGATGCTGATCATTATCTACAAACTGCTGGCCCTGCCGGGAAGCCCGCCGTTCAGCGGTCTCCGCGGGTTGCTGGCCTTTGTGGTTGTGGCTTTCATCTACTATGCCCTCAATACGGTCCTGGTCTCCACGATCGTCGCCCTGGCGAGCAATCAGCCACTGCTCCAGATCTACCGCGCGAGCTTTCGCGAGGTGCACTGGGTCCATTTTATTACCCTGCCCTTCGGCGCCATCCTGGCCTACATCTGGTCAACCAACCCCTGGTTGACCCTGGCCGCCGTGCTACCGCTGTTTATGGCATACCAATCCTTCAAGACCATGGCCGCGTTGCAGGAAGAAAGCCAGCGCAACCAGGACCTGGCCAGCCACGCCACACACCTGGTTAATGAACTGCGCGCCAGGCAAGAGGAGTTGATTCGCTCTTCCCAACTGGCTGCCCTGGGCACATTTGCCGCAAGCGTGGCACACGATTTCAACAATCTTCTCACCGCCATTCACGGGTTTACACAGCTCGGGCTGAGTACCGACGATCTCCAGGAAAAGGATAACGCCCTTGATGTGGCCAGACGCGCCTGTATCCGCGGCCAGAGCATCACCCGCGGCTTGCTCTCGTTTACACGCTGGCGCGAACCGAGGCACGAGCCTTGCCAGTTGAACGACCTGGTGCGCGAAACGATCGTCTTGCTCCAGCCCGATTTTACCCGGCTGGACGTAGTGATTGAGGAACGCCTGCAACCCCTGCCCATCATTCATTGCGATAGTGGCCAGATCACCCAGGTGTTGATCAATCTGCTGACCAATGCCCGCGATGCCTTGCGCGACCAGAGTCACGGGCGCGTTATCGTCAGCACGCGGATCATCGAGGATCAGATCGAGCTCTCGGTCCAGGATACAGGAGTTGGCATACCCGCCGAGATGCTCACCCAGATCTTTCAACCCTTCGTGACAACCAAACACGCGAGCAACAGCAAAAACTCCGGCACCGGCCTGGGGCTGGCGATCTGTCGCACCATTGTCGAGAGCCACGGTGGTGCCATCCAGGCCGCGAGCGAGGTGGGCCAGGGCACGACAATGACCGTGCGCCTCCCGCTCAGCAAACCGGTGGCCCCTGCCATGCCCGGCGACGACGGGGAGGCGGCGCCGGACGTGGAGCACAATGCGCGCCATGCTGACGGGCCGCATTCGCTGGCCTAACGTGAAAACAGGCCGCGCGCGGGAGGGTTTGCCCCTCCCCTCAGGGAGGAGCATGGGGAAACCCGGTTTCCCCGATGTTCACATCAGGTGAAGCGTTGCGTACCGAACTGGCCCTGCCGCGCGCCGTGATACGGATCGCGCGGCGTATCGCGTATCTCGCACGGAACATCGCGGGTGTGACCATGCTCGTGCTGCTGGTCGCCTGCGCTGCTGCTGTCCCGCCGGACCCACCCGCTCCCTACGGTCTGGTCGAGCCGTTCCTCAGCGCCTGGCGGCGCGCCGGCGGTGAGGCCCTCGGGCCGCCGCGCACGCCGCCGCTCTGGATTGACGATTTTCAGGTGCAACTCTTCGCGCGCCATGCCATTATTGCCACCGACGGGCAGCGCGCCGTGGCCGAGCCCCTGGAGCCAGGCTGGGAACGGCGCTACCCCGATGAGCTGCTGCGCCTGCCCGCCGCCCCATTCCGCGCCTCCCTCAACAACGCGGCTAATCCGGTGGCGCGCCCTCTGGTCCCGTTTACCGCCACGCTGCGGGTACCGGGCTACAGCGGCCCCCTCGAAGTGCGCCTCTTCGACGGCTCCCTGCGACCCGCCGGAGTGGCGACGACTGAGGTTACCGCCGGCTACGGCGCAATCACCCTGCTGCCGCGCGGGCGAGCCGGTGAGCAGTGGGCCATCGTGGTTATCAACGGACAGGTGGCCGGAGCGCGCAGCCGCTTCTTTACTCTCGATCCTGTCACCGAGTTACATACCGGCCAACCCGACCTCGACGGCCTCTACCCCCGCTTGCGCGCCTTTATGCAGCAGGACGTGGTCACCTATGACCTGGATGGACGTCCGGTGCGCGGCTATCGCTCGCCCGACAATCCTCTCCTGTGGTTGCGCGACCATGTCTACCAGGGTCGCGGCTTTCGCTACTTTGAACGCGATGTGACCAGCCTGCTCGAAGCCTTTCGCGCCGCCCAGCGACCCGACGGCAGCTTCCCCGACGTGATTGACTACCCCGAGCGCTCGGTGCGCGCCTTTCGCAAAGAGGTCGAAAGCGACCTGGAGTTCCTCTTCGTTCAGGGCGTTTACGAAGCCTGGCAAATGACCGGTGACGACGCCTGGCTACGCTCCAACCTGGAGGCCATGCGGCGCGCGCTGGACTATATCACCAGCGACCCGCTGCGCTGGAACGCCGAACGGGGCCTGGTGCGCCGCCCCTACACCATTGATATGTGGGACTTCGCCTACGGCCCGACCACCATCAGCCCTGACGGGCGTCCAGCGCCCCGCCACTGGATTGAGGCGGATACCATCTGGGGAACGTTCCACGGCGATAATACCGGTCTCGCCTATGCCCTGACGCTGATGGCCCGGGTCGAAGAGCGCGTGGGCGACCCGGGCCTGGCCGAGAGGTGGCGCGCCCGGAGCCGCGACCTGATGCAACGCCTGAACGATCTGAGCTGGAACGGGCGATTCTTCACCCACTTCGTCCCCGAAGATCCGGCGGTGCGACCGGAGGGGGTGGACCCGGCGGCGCAACTCAGCCTCTCCAACGCTTACGCCCTCAACCGTGAAGTGCTGGACCAGTGGCAGGGCCAGCAGATCGTTGAGGAGTACTACCGGCGCCGCGATTTTACGCGCGCCTTTGCGGAATGGTACAGCATTGATCCACCTTTCCCGTCAGGAAGCTTCGGGATGGCCGGGGGCAAGGGCGAAAATCCGGGCGAGTATGTTAACGGTGGCATCATGCCTCTCGTCGGCGGCGAACTGGGCCGTGGCGCCTTTCGCTATGGCCTGGAAGCCTATGGCTTCGACATCCTCCGGCGCTACGCCGAGCTGACCCGTCTCACCGGCGCAACCTACCTGTGGTATTATCCTACCGGTGTGCCGGGCATCCAGGGACCCGACACGCTGGCCACCGACGGCTGGGGAGCAGGGGCAATGCTCGGCGCGTTGATGGAAGGCGCCGCTGGATTCACCGATCGGGCCAGTGGCTACCGCGACTTGCTGCTCACGCCGCGCTGGGCCGCCGATCCGCGCTTCGAAGAGGTCTACGCCGTGGCCCGCTACGCTGCCTCCGATGGCTACGCGGCGTACCACTGGCGCCGCGAGGCGAATGCTATCACGCTGAGCTTCACCGGCAGCGCCGAACGCGCCGAAGTGCGCCTCTTCGTGCCTCCGGAGATCGCCACCCGCCCGCTCCAGGTGACCCTCAACGGCGCCAGTCTCCCCTCGACCATCGAGGTCATTCGCACCAGCGCCTATGTGGTGGTACCGGTCAGCAGCGGCGATGCTGAGGTTGTCATTCGCTGGTAAACTGGCAGCCAGGAGGCCCCGCGCGGCTGCACCGCACACCGCCCGGATGGCAGGATCGGGGGGAACGCGAGTTTCTCCACCCTCCAACTGGCCCCGGGTGCGCCTGACACCCCGGTGGGGCAGGGGCTGTGTTCACGTTGGAGCAACCTTCGCGCAGGCTATGGCTACGACGTTCACCGTTACCCCGTGGGGCGCCGATTGCGCCCTGGCAGGCTTCGAGGCGCGTCGCCTCGAGTTCCCTCCCGACGCCGAAGGACCGGTCATTGCCACACTGGTGCGCCGTCGCGCCGCCGCCCCGGCGGGCCGCGCGGTGCTCTACATCCACGGCTTTGTGGACTACTTCTTCCAGGCCCACCTGGCCGAGGCCTTTACCGCCCGCGGCTACCACTTCTATGCCCTCGATCTGCGCAAGTACGGGCGTTCACTCCTTCCCGGCCAGACGCCAAACTTCTGTACCGATCTCCGCGAGTACTACGCCGAGATTGATGCCGCCATCGCCCTCATATTCAACGAAGAGGACCACCCCTGGTTCCTGCTCAACGGCCATTCCACCGGCGGCCTCATCGCCGCGCTCTACGCCCACGAGGGGCGCTGGCGCGAGCGGATCGGGGCCCTGTTCCTGAACAGCCCCTTCTTCGCCTTTCACCTGCCGTGGTACCAGGTTGCGCCGGCGCGCCTGCTTGCCGGCCTGGGCCGCTGGTATCCGCGTGTCGCCGCCAACGGCTCAGTCTCCCCGTTTTATGCCCATAGCCTGCACCGCAACTATCGCGGCGAGTGGCAGTTCAACCTGACATGGAAACCACTGGAGGGCTTTCCGGCCTACGCCGGGTGGATGCGAGCGGTGATGCAGGGACAGCGTCGCCTCCAGGCCGGGCTGGCGATACCCTGTCCGGTGCTGATTATGCACTCGACGCGCTCGGTGCTCCTCCGGCGTTGGGACGAACGACTGCTGCGCGCCGATGCGGTGCTTAACGTGGCCGATATGCGTCGCTACGGGCCGGGCCTCGGCCCGCGGGTGACGCTGCTCGCTATCGAGGGCGGCTTGCACGACCTGACCCTCTCAGCCGCGCCGGTGCGCGGCCGGGTCCTCACGGAGCTGTTCGCCTGGCTGGAATGGGCCA
>JBDNDG010000151.1:0-10220 GCA_046719255.1 Chloroflexaceae bacterium | reverse complement strand
CGGGTCGCCGCGCTGGCCGCCGAGCTGGGGGCCAGTGTCGCCAGCCGCAGCGCGTCGCTGCCCCAGGAGTATATCCTGCACGCTGAAGGCGCCGACCCGGCGGCGACCCTGACGACCGCCAATGCGCTGCACCTGCACCCCGAGACCGAGTGGGCCGCGCCAAACTTCCTGCGCGAGAAGCGCCTGGAGCTTCAGGCCCGCCAGTGGCATCTCAACCACGCTGGCGGGCAGCCGGGCCTGGCCGACGAAGACTCGCGCGTGCGCGGTCCGGCCGGCGATACGCTGCGCCGTGCCTGGGCGCTCACGCGCGGCGACGCGGCTGTGGTGGTGGCGGTGCTCGATACCGGCGTCGATCTGGGTCACCCCGGCATCAATCTGGCCCCCGGTGGGCGCGACTTCGACGTGACCCCGCCCGACAATGACCCGACGCCCGGCACTGGCCCGAATGATCCGCACGGCACGGCCTGCGCCGGCGTGGTCGCCGGGCGCGGCGGCCTGACCGATGGTGTGGCGCCGGAATGCCGTGTGCTGGCGATCAAGATGATGGCCGCGACCGACAGCCAGATCGCCGAGGCCATCCGCTATGCCGCCGCCAACGCTCGTGTGCTCAGTAACAGCTGGACCGCTGGCCGGCTGCCGGCCACCGAGGCGGCGATCCGCGATGTGATCGCCCAGCATGGGACGATCGTGGTCTTCGCCGCCGGCAACCAGAACTTCCCGGTGCGCACCGGCCCTCAGGATGTCCCCGGCGTGATCCTGGTCGGCGCGGCCAACAATATCGGCGGGCGCTCCGGCTACAGCAACTTCGCGCGACCTGATCCGGACACGACCACCGGGCGCCAGTACCTGGTCGTGCTCGGCTCCAGCGACGGCACGTCCGCCGATGTGGCGCTCTGGCAGGCCAACCTGGCGCCGGCTGTGCCGGGCAACGGCCCGTTTGAGCACGACGGCAGCTCCGCATCGATCTTCACCACCGATATGCGCGGGGCGGCGGGCTACAACCAGGGCTTGCCGGCCTCCGCTGCCGACCCGGCCAATACGCCCACCGCCCAGCCCGACTACACCGGCACCTTTGGCGGCACGTCGTCGGCCTGCCCGCTGGTGGCCGGGGTCTGCGCCCTGATGGTCAGCGTCAACCGCGACCTCTCGCCCGCCGAGCTGCGCTACATCCTGGAGGCCACCGCCGACAAGATCGGCACCGCCACGGCGCGCCGCGACTGTCCCACCGCCACTGCCATCCCGCCGGGCAAAACCGCCAGCTACAGCCCGGCCACCGGCTACGACGGCTTCACCCACAGCGATGGCCAGCGCTACAGTCGCTACGGCTTCGGGCGGGTGAACGCTGAGCAGGCTGTGCGCGGCGCGCAGAACCAGCCAATCCGCCAGTTCGTGCCGGCGCTGAACGCCTACCAGGACGCGATCCCGGTGGTGCTGCGCCGCGTACCGGGCACCAACCAGTTCGTCTCGAGCGTCGAGCTGGAGCTGGTAGATGCCCGCCGCGACTCCGAGGCGCCACCTCCGGCCGACGTTGTACGGGTGCGGGCCGCCCCCGGCGGTGAGATCCAGGCCAGCTTCCAGCCCACCGGCGGCGCCCCGACGATCAGTGACGCGATCAGCGTACAGGGAGCGATCCGATGAGCGACGAGCCAGCCTACTACTACTACGTTGGCGGGCGCAAGCAGCCGATCGAGCCGGTGGACGATACCGTTGCCGTGGCCTTCACGACGGACATCCCGGCCCGGCGGCTGGCCGAGGTCGCGGCCACCCCGCGCCCGGTCGGCCAGATGGGCGCCAGCCCGGCGCTGCTGGCGCGCAAGATGCTGCTCTACCGGCCCAGCGCCGCCGCAGCCAGCGGCCCCGATCACATCGAGGACTTCGCCGAGCGCCTGAGCCGCGCCCCCTCGGTCGCCTATGTCACCCGCGTCTTTCGCAACCCGCAGACCGGACGGCACATGGTGCTCACCGACGAGTTCGCGGTGCGCTTCAAGCCCGGTGTGAGCCTGGAGCAGATCGAGGCGCTCAACGCGCAATTCGACGTGGAGTTGATGGAGCAGAAGCTCTACGCGCCCAACCAGTTTATCATGCGGGTGCGCGCTCCCTCGCCGCTACGCACGCTCGAGGTGGCCAATGCCTATCACGAACATCCGCTGGTGGAGTGGGCCGAGCCGAACTTCATCCTGGAACTAGAGCTGCGCTTTCGGGCCAACCAGTGGCACCTGCACAACACCGGCCAGACCCTGCCCGGCCTGCCCGCGGGTGTGATCGACGAGGACGTGCGCGCGCGGGCCGCGTGGGCGATTACCCGTGGCAGCGGCAATGTCACCATCGCCGTGATCGATACCGGCGTCGATGTCCCGAAGCCTGGCGTCGCCGGCGATACCGGCCACCCGGGCCTGATGGTCAACATCGCTGCCGGCGGCCAGAGCTTCACCGGCGGCCCGGTCAACGACCCGACGCCCGACTTCCCCGACCCGGACGGCACGGCGGGCCACGGTACCTGCTGCGCGGGGGTCGCGGCCGGCGCCGGTGGGCGCATCGACGGCGTGGCGCCCGGCTGCAAGATCCTGCCGATCAAGATCGATTTTGTCGATGCCAACCGCATCGCCGACGCGATCCACTACAGCGCCCAGCGCGCCCAGGTGCTCTCGAACAGCTGGGGCGTTGCGTTTAGCCAGCAGATCGAGCAGGCGCTCAGCGATGTGATCCGCAACGGGCGTGAGGGCAAGGGCACGGTGGTCGTCTTCGCCTGTGGTAACGACAACCGGCGCGTCGTGGTCGGCGACCAGTCCACCGTCACCGGGGTGATCTCGGTCGGCGCCTCGACCAACGTCGGCTCGCGGGCCGGCTACAGCAGCTTTGGCGACGCGATCGACAACAACGACCCCGACCCGGCGCGGCGGCTCAAGCGGCTGAGTGTGGTCGCCCCCAGCGCCGGCATCGACTCGCTGAACGCGCGCGGCCTGGCGGTGGCCGGCACGCCCGACAACAGCACTGAGAACATCTACACCACCGATGTGCGCGGCATCCAGGGCTTCAATCCGCCTGGCCCCGGCGTGACCGATGTGGCCGACCAGGACTACACCGGCACCTTCAGCGGCACCTCGTCGGCCTGCCCGCTGGTGGCCGGGATCTGCGCGCTGATGCTCTCGGTGCACGCCGACCTGACGGCGGCCCAGGTCAAGTACATCCTGGAAGCCACCGCCGACAAGATCGGCACCGCCGATGGGCGTACCGGCGTGCCGCCCAGCCGGCCCACGGCCGCCGAGGTGGCTCGCTACGAGGCGGCCACCGGCTACGACGTGCGCCCCAATGGGCTGAGCGGCTACGCCTTCGGGCGGGCCAACGCCGAGAAGGCCGTCAAGGTGGCCCGCGGCGACCCGTTGCCCCAGCTGGTGCGCCCCGCCAGCGGCGCGCCCGCCTTCGCCGAGCGGCTGCCCGTCAGCCTCGCGCGCCTTCCCGGCACCAACCGCTTCGTCTCGCAGGCGGTGCTCGAGCTGGTAGATGCGCGCCGCGATGCCGACCAGCTCAACGCGCCCGAGCGGCTCTTCGTGCGCGGCGGGCCGGGCGGCTTCCTGAAGGCGATCTACCAGCCGCCCGGCGGCGGGCGCCCGCTGAGCGATGAAGTGCAGATCGAAGGGCAACCGTCATGAGATTCCGGCCGAGCTACCGCCTGCGCATCGGCGCCAGCACGATCGATGCGCGCCAGAACATCAGCCAGAGCACCCTGGTGCGCCTGGAGGTGCACAGCGCCATCGCCAGCCTGGCCAACCGGGTCGAGCTCCAGCTCGCACCCCTCGGCGGCGTCCAGCCGGCGCTCGCCGACGAGCTGGAGATCGACCTGGGCTTCGACGACCGCAGCTGGCGGGTCTTCACCGGCCGCGTGGCCGAACTGGTGCCCCGGGTCACGGCGCTGCAGCTGGTGGGCCATAGCCCGGCCCAGCGCCTGATCGAGCTGTGCGTGAACCAGACCTACGAGCGTATGAGCGCCGGCGATATCGTGCGCGACCTGGCGGGCCGGGCAGGCGTGCAGCTCGGGACCGTCGAGGCCGGGATCAGCTTCCCCAGCTATGTGATCGATGACCGGCTGAACGCCGCGCGCCACATCCAGCGCCTGGCCGAACGCTGTGGCTTCGACGCCTACCTGCTGCCCGATGGCACGCTCCAGTTTCGCAAGTTCACCGACACCGCGCCCGACCAGACCTTCATCTACGGGCAGGAGATCCTGGACTACCGCCTGCGTGTGCTGCCGCCGCGCCTCGCCGAGGTGCAGGTGGCCGGCGAGAGCGCCGCCAGCGCCGAGGGCGACGATGCGGCCAGCTGGTTGACCCGCAACTTTCGCCGCGGCCAGGCCAGCGGCGGCGCCGGCAGCGCCACGCTGCTACTGGCCGACCCGGCGCTACGCACCAGCGCGGCGGCCAACCAGCGCGCCGAGGGTGTGCTGCGCCGCGCGAACCAGCGCGCCCGCATCGGCCAGCTGCGCGCCCTCGGTCGCCCCGAGCTGAAGCTCGGCGATGCCATCCGCATCGAGCAGGCGCCCGATGCGCGGCTCAACGACACTTTCCAGGTGCGGGCTATCGGCCACCACCTCAGCCGCAAGCGCGGCCTGATCACCAGCGTCGAGTTCTGGGGGCTGCCATGACTGCCTTGCTTGCCACCATCCAGGAGATCATCCGCGACGAACTGCGCAGCATGCGCATCGCCGAGCAGGGCGTGGTCGAGGCGACCTATCCCCACGCTGACGCCGGCGACCGCGACAACTACAGTTGTGACGTGCGGCTCAAGAGCAGCGACCTGCTGCTCAAGAAGGTGCCGGTGGCCACTGGCCATATCGGCACGGCGGCCATCCCCAACGTGGGCGACCTGGTGCTGCTGGCCTTCGACCAGGGCGACATCAACCAGCCGATCATCATTGGCCGGCTCTACACCGACACTGAGCGCCCACCGCCCAATCGCACCGACGAGATCATCTTCCGGCTGCCGCTGCAGGAGGCCGACACGGCGACGATCATGGCCGCCATCCGCGCCATACAGGGCCGCGAGATCCTGATCGAACTGCCCTCCAAGATCACCGTGCAGATCGTCGATGACCAGGTGAAGCTGGTGGCCGGCCAGAACGAACTGGTGATGGACCAGGCCGGCGCTGCTGGCGGCAGCACGCTGGTGCAGGCCGGCCGCACCAGGGTCACGCTCAACCAGGACGGCGACCTGACGATCGAGGCCGCCGGCAACATCACGCTCAAAACCAGCACCGGCGACGTGACGATCGAAGGGCGCAGCATTACGCTCAAGAGCACCATGGATACCACGATCGACGCCGGCATGCAGGCCAGCGTCAAAGGCGGGATCAGCGCGACGCTCAGCGGCAACGCCACGGCGACCGTCAAAGGCGGCCTGATCCAGGTCAACGGGACGACGATCTTCTCGCCGGCATAGGGAGCGCGCGGAGGGCAGGCCATGCCAGGATCTCCAGTCTCAATCGGGTGTGCCGTGCTGCTGACCCCCGGGGTCACCGGCGCGCCTGACAGCGGCACGATCATCGGCGTGCTGCCGCCCTTCATCATGGCTAACGGCATGCCCCTGGCCACCGCGGGCGGCGCCATCTGCCTGATGATCAACTCGCTCAGCGGCGCCCCCTACCCCTTGCTCGTCGGCCCGACGGGGGCCTCAAGCGGTATCCTGGTGGGCGGCCGGCCCCTGCTGCGCATGGGCGACCGCATCCCGACACCGCCCGGCATCCTGGTCATCCTTGGCCCACCGGCCACGACCAGTTTCGTCGATACCGCGCCGCCCTAGTACGACAGTTGCAGGTTCGCTCAGACGCCCGCAGGTGAGCCGCAAACGAACGCAAAGGACACAAAAAACTGCCGCAAACCGCCGGATGTTGCCCGATCTTGCGCTCTTTGTGTTCTCTCGTGGCGGATAGCGGGGTGGTCGCGCACAACCTCCAACTGTAGTACCAGGCCCGAACCGCCAATGCTGCGGCCCGACCCGCCAACGCTGCGGCCTATCGCCCAACCACGGAGACTCGCTATGGCTATTGAACTGGCCCGTCTGGGCACCGACCTGCACCTGCTGAGCCCTGTCGACCGCGGCGATGACCGCACCACTGCCGGTGACCTGCGCGAAGGCCTGCGGCAGGGCATCGATCTGGCTGTGGTCACTGGCGCCGCCAATATCAGCCAGGCTCTCCTGCTGCGCCTGCTCACCCCGCGCGGCGCGCTGGAGCCGCTCGGCCACCCTACCTACGGCTCACGCCTGCATACGCTGATCGGCGAACTGAACACCGAGGTCAACCGCAACCGGGCCAGGCTCTACGTGCTCGAAGCGATTGCCCAGGAGCCACGCATCCGCCAGGTGCTCGCCCTCAGCGTCACCACCAATCGCAGCGCCAATCCGACACGCATCGATATCACAATCCTCGCCGAGGTGGCCGAGTCGGGCGAGGTGATCAACCTGGTCTTCCCCTTTTTTCTCGGTTAGGAGGCAGCTATGCCCTTCGGCGACAACCTGATCGACCGCCCGTACACCGAGATCGCCGACGACCTGCTCGTCGCGCTGGTGGGCGGTGTGGTCAACGAGCAGCAGCGCTACGATGTGCGCGAGCCGATCTACCCGCTCGCCGAGCCTGCCCGCGATGTGCGCGGCGTCACCGGCACGCGCCGCAACGCCCAGGGCGAGCTTGAGCACTACAGCTTCGTGCCCGAGGTCGACTGGAGCTTCAATCGTGCCCAGAACGCCCTGGTCTGGCTGGAGAACGGCGACCGGCCCGACCCCGAGGCGCCGCTCTTCTATGTCGACTACTTTCGCCGCGATGTGAGCGGCTCGCCCCTGACCGACATCAATGTCGGCAGTGTGACCCGTACGCTGGCCGAGGCGATCAGCCGCGAACTGGCCGTGACCTACAGCCAGGTCAATCTGGCCTACCAGTCAGGCTTCATCGATCTGGCCCGCGGGCGCGCGCTCGATTTTGTGGTCGCCATTCTGGGCATCACCCGCAAAGACGGCGATTTCGCCCAGGGGCTGGTCAGCTTCTTCCGCACCAGCACGTCGACCGGCAATATCACCATCCCGCAGGGCACGAAGCTTACCACTGCCGACAATGTGATCTTCGAGACCACCGCCGAGCGCACCCTGCAGCGCGGCCAGACCCGCATCGACGTGCCGGTGCGCGCCGCCGCGGGCTTCAAGGGGCCGGCCGGCCGTGCCGCTGCGCGCGCGATCAGCACGCTGATCTTTCCGATCGAGGGGATCGAGCGTGTGGTCAACTTCGACCCGCTCGTCCTCGGCGGCGCCGACGAGAGCGACGAGGATCTGCGCCGCCGCGCCAGGGCCGCCCTGCGCGGCCTCGGCCAGTGTACGCTCGACGCGCTGCAGCTTGCGGCCTTCGAGGGCGGCGCCGACAACGTCGAGATCGCCGACCCGATGTACCCGCCCGACCCCGCGGGCCTGACGAAGCGCACCGTGCCCGGTCGTGTGCAGATGATCGTCGAGGTCGAGCCGGCCCGCTACGCCAGTGTGGTCAGCGCCGTCTTTGCGCGCCGGGCCGCCGGGATCAGCGTGGCGATTGTGGCCCGCTACATCTTCATCCACCCGCGCCTGCGCCTGACCCTGCGCCGCGAGCTGACCGCCGCCGGCCAGTTGCAGCTCAAGCAGGATGTGATCAAGGCGCTGGGTGATTTTGCCGCTGGCCTGGGCAGCGCCACCCCCGTCAAGGGCGCCGATCTGCTGGCCGCGCTCGCCCAGGTGCCCGACCTGGTGGCCGAGCAATCGGTCATCGCCGACCTGCTGGTCTGGCGCGCCGTCGTGGACGACAGCAGCCGCGCCGGTCAGCGCGAGGCCGCCCGCGAGCTGATCGTCGGCAGCGACGGCACGACCCCGGCCAGCGATGCGCAGATCGAGAGCGGCCAGTTCACCGTCCAGGTCGCCGCCCAGTACTGGCCAGTGATTGAGCTGGAGCCTGCCGACATTCAACTCGTCGGGCCGTGAGAAGCGAGTTCAGCTATGGCAAAAACCGAGCGCATCCTGAGCTACCTGCCACCAATCTATCGCGCCTACCCGCAACCCTGGCGCTATGTGAGCGCGCCCTCGTTGCTCTACGTCGTCGCCGGTGCCGCGGGCAGCCGGCTCGACGAGATCGACGAACTGCTGGTGGAGGTGATGCGCGCCCACTGGGTCGATTTCGCCGATGCGGGCCGCGACCGGATCCGCGACCTGGCGCTGCTCGCCGACCTGTTCAGCCTTGAGCCCCGCGATGACGAAGATGTCGAGACCTTTCGCCTCCATCTCAAGCGCTACGTGCGCGCCTATCTGGAGGGAACCGCCACCCCGCGCGGCATCCTGAACCTGGCCGCCGCCACGCTGGCCCTCTCGCTGGAGGAGCCCCTGGAGCCCGGCCCAAACGACCCGGCGGAGCTGCTCACCGTCAGCCGCCCTGGCGACGACGCGGCCCTGCGCCTGTTCGGCTTCCGCGAGGCCGAGGTGCGCGGCGTCCCGCCCGGCCCGGCGCGCCTCGTCGGCGCCCGCGACCTGGGCGACGGCGTCGATCTGCGCGCTGCTTCGCAGCTGGTGATCGCCGTCGATGGCGACAATATCGCCGCGGTGGATGTCGCTGGCGCCAATCCGCAGGCGACCACACCCTGGGAGGTGGCCCGCGCGATCAATGCCGCGCTCGGCATCCCGGTGGCCAGCCACGACAGCCAGCGCCTCTTCCTGACCTCCGGGCTGGTTGGCGCCGATGCGGCCCTGCAACTCGGCGCCCCGGACGGTGATGCCGCCGATGCACTCTTCGGCCTGGCGCCCCGCGTCTATCTCGGTGCCGACGCGCGCCCGGCCCGCGTTCAGGGCCTGGTCGACCACGCCCCGCTCGGCGGCCTGCCGATCGTCGATCTGCGCGGCGCGCGCTACCTGCGCATCGCCGTTGACGGGCGCATGCCCGTCGAGGTTGACTGTACCGGCGACGACCCGGCCGCGACGACCCTCGACGAGGTCTGCACGGCGATCAATGCCGCGCTTGGCGCCGAGGTTGCCGCCCACGACGGCCACTATCTGATCCTGAGCTCGCCGACCAGCGGCCCGGCCAGCCGGCTCGAGCTGCCGCCGGCCCCGGCAGAAGACGCCCGCGCCCGGCTGCTTGGCTCCGCGGCGCGCCTGCAGACGCGGGGCGCCGGCGCAGCCGCGGCTCGCTTCGCCGGACGCAGCGACCTGAGCCAGGGCCTCGATCTCCGCGAGCGCCACCTGCTCAAGCTGCGGATCGATGGCGCGCCCGCGGTCGAGATCGATTGCACCGGCGATCAGCCCGACGCGACGATGCCCGACGAGATCGTCGCGCGGATCAATACGGCCCTGGCGTTGCCCGTGGCAAGCAGCGACGGGCGCCGGATCACGCTCACCTCGCCCACCAGCGGCGCCGGCAGCCGGGTCGAGGTGCTCACCCCCGACAACGAGGCCGCCGACGCCACCAGCCTGATCCTCGGCATCGCGCCGCGCACGGTGAGCGGCACCCTGCCCGAACGTGCCGTGCTGCGTGGCCAGGTCGAACTGCGCGAACCACTCGATCTGCGCCGCCTGCGCCGGCTCTGGCTGAGCATCGACGGCGGCCCGCTGCTGGCGATCGACTGCGCTAACCCCGCCGACCCTGCCCATACCAGCCCCCAGCACGTGATTGACGCGCTCAATGCCGCACTGGGCACCACCGTCGCCTCGCTCGACGACGATCGCCTGGTGCTGCGCTCGCCGACCAGCGGCGCCTCCAGCGCGATCGTGCTGCGTGCCCCCGAGCAGCGCCGGCGTCGCCCCTTCTACACCCGTGGCCGGGTACGCGAGGACGCAGCCACGACGCTCTTCGGCTTCGCCGCCGGGCGGGCCAGTGGGAGGCTGCCCGAGCCGGCCCGCCTCACCGGAACGGTCGATCTGAGCCGGGGCGCCGATCTGCGTGTCGCCCATACCTTGCGCATCCAGCTCGATGACCGCGACCCCATCGAGATAACGGTGGCCAACCCGGCCCGCCCCATGGTCACCCTGCTCGACCACGTGGTCGCCGCGATCAATGGCCCCCAGGGCTTTAATGCCCCGGTGGCCTCCAGCCGCGACGGGCGCCTGGCGCTGACCTCGGTCGTCGAGGGACCGGCCGGGCGCGTGGCCCTGGGGGTGAGCAGCGCCAGCGACGCCGGGATGCTGCTCATGGGTCTGCCCCCTGACAGCGTTGCACAAGGGCGCTCCGC
>JBDNDG010000150.1:0-10250 GCA_046719255.1 Chloroflexaceae bacterium | reverse complement strand
CGGTTTCTGGCGGTGCGCCAGGCGCGCCGCGCCCCTCGCGGCGAGAAGGGCGTGGGGAAACCAGGTTTCCCCGCCTTCCAACCAGTGTTGAGATCGCTTGCCATGCCAGGGTAGGGTCACGATCCGGCAGGCTCCGCAGGCGGTGAGCCTGTCGGATTGCAGGTGGGGAAACGCGGGTTCCCCGTGTACGACAACCTGGCGGATGCGCCACTTACCGAATGAACTCATTCGTAAACGCGTCGCTGACTTCCACCGGAGAGGCCAGCAACCCCGCATCGCGCATAAACTGCTCCGTCGCTTTCCACAGGGCAACGTCGGTGTAGCCAAGCCCCTCGACATTGGTTTTCTCGCTGTACCAGTAGGGCAGACTCTCCAGGAGCACCTGCCGCTGCAGATCCACATCGCCCAGATTGGCCTCCGGAATAAAGCCCAGGCTGACCTCGAAGGCTTCATCAGGGTTGTCCAGGGTGGCGCGCAACCCCTTCAGCGACGCGGTGACGAAACCCCGCACCACTTCCGGCTCCGCGGCGATAAACCGCTCGCTCACGACGATCCCGTTCGCCGCCAGGTTGTACACATCGGCGACGCGCAGCACATCCACCTCGACGCCCTGCTGACGCAGGAGCACTGGCTCATTCATCGCGTAGCCAATTGCCACCGGCACTTTATCTTCCAACACCGCCTGAGCCTGGGTAAAGCCTATCTCCTGCACGGTGAAGGCGTCCTCGTCAAGCTGGTTGGCGTAACGCAGGGCCAGCAAACCGTAGAAGCTCTCGCCGAAGCTGCCAGGAATGCCAACGGTTTTACCCTTCAGGTCCTCGGCGCTCTTCAGGCCGGTGCTCGACTTGGCGAAGAATACGATCGGGAACTGCTGGTAGAGGGTCATGACCGTTTTGACCGGCAGGCGCTGCTGGCGGGCCAGGAGCGTGGAGGTGCCCGATGCGGTAGCAAAGGCGACGCCGCTCTCGGGCCAGGCACCCACCCGCTGAACAACGTCGGTCTCAAAGTTGTAGTCAAAGGTGACCTCAAGCCCGGCCTCGGCGTAGTAACCCTTCGCCGCAGCCATATAGTAGGGTGCGAACTGCACATTCGGAATGTACGACATTGCCAGGGTCACCTGGCGCAGCGCGGAGGCGGCTGTGGGCACCGGTTCGGTCGGCGTGGCCACGGGCGCCGCCGGCTGCCCACAGGCGACGAGGAGCACGGCCAGCATGCTCGTCAGGCAGAGATGTCTGAACATTGTGATTTCCTCATCGTATCTAGCTCAGAAGCACGATGCTTCAGGGTACCGACTCGTGCCAACCCGCCTTTTCCCTGAGCCTCCCCTCCGGCGGGGTGTTTCCGGAGAGGGCTGCCTCCTCTCCGTGGGCGGGGGCATGGGGAAACCGGGTTTCCCCGCTGTTCACACCAGGTACCATTCGCGGGGCGCACAACCCCCGATGAACATACTTGTTCCCGGGAGGGCGTAGCCCTTCCACACCCTCCCCGCCGACGGGTTGTTTTCTGGGAGGGCTTTGCCCTGCCAAACCCCCTCCACACACATCTCCACACCCGCACCTCACCTCACCCCAGCTCCCAGCGCACCAGCGCCCGCTCCAGGAGCGATGCGGTCAGGTACAGGCACAGGGTAATCGCTGCGAGGGTGAGCAGGGCCACGAAGATCAGCGGAGTATCGAAGAGGCCGCGGGCGATGTTGATCAGTGCGCCCAGGCCCTCACGGCCGGCCACGAACTCACCGACGACCGCCCCGGTGGTGGCCAGGGCCAACCCGGTGCGGATGCCACCGAAGAGTACCGGCAGGCTGAGGGGCGCCTCGACGTGGCGCAGCATCTGCCAGCGACTGGCCCCGCTGATCAGGGCCATTTCACGCAACTCGCGGGGAATGGAGCGCAGTGCCACCACAGTGCTGATCAGCACTGGCAGGAAGGTGATCAGCGCGGCGATCAGCAGCTTACCGGTCAGACCCGGGCCGAACCAGAGGATGATCAGGGGCGCGACGGCTACCACCGGAATGGCCTGGCTGGCCGCCAGCACGGGGGCCGTGGCGCGCTCCAGCCAGGGCAGGTGCGCCAGGACGTACCCCAGGCTCAGCCCGACAAGCAGGGCAAGGCCGAACCCGCCCAGGGCCACGAGCAGCGTTGCTGCCGTGTGTTTCCAGAGCAGGCCGCTCTGCGCCGCTCCCACAAAGCGCTCGGCGACCAGGGACGGGCCGGGCAGGATGAAGGGGCGGTAGCCCCCCACGCTGACCAGGGCCTGCCAGAGCACCAGCAGGCCCATGATCGCCGCGGGCAACCCGGCCCACTGCAAGGAATCCAGGCCGATCCACGGCGCGCGCGCCACCCGCGGCGCCCTGATCTCCTGCTGCATCGGTAACGTCTGCTGCATACCCACCCTCTCAACACAAAGCCCCGTTGTGCATGAGCACATCGGGGCAGAACTAACCAGACAGTGCACAGCGGCATGGTATGCCGGATGCACCAGATTACAGCGTACGCGAATGAGCACCCGCTCTGTCGCGCGCCACTGCGTCGTCTGGATCTTCTTTACATCCGGACTGTAACCGTCGGCCCCGGAGTCGCACCGGATCCTGCGTGCCTCGCAACACGCTCGTGGGCTATACCACCGATCGGGAATTTCACCCTGCCCCGAAGATCGTTTGTTACTGATACCTTACCGCAGCCACAGCGGACTGTCAAGCACATCAGGTGGTAGGGTGACAACCGATGTGAACCTGGATTGCAAGAGCGCGCGGATCACGACAATGGGCAAGGGGTCAACGAGCGGAGTCCGGGCCTCCGGGTGCGGCGAGCGATCATTCGCTCCACCCGGTTCCCGCGCGCCCTGATGGAGACATTGTTTGCTCCGGCCTGTCTCATACTTAAGGATGAGGCATCCGCAGCCAGGGGCGCACCAGATCGCCCGGTACAACCCTACCAGAGACCCATGCCGTCAGTGGCAGAAGGTGCTACGCTGGTGGCAGTACACTGGCCGGACCGGAGGAGAAGACAATGTTCGGACGCTGGCTCAAACCAAACGGCGCGAACCGGTCGCGAACCGATACTGGCGGTAGCAGCCATCTGATCGATTTGCGGAACGTAGTCAAAACGTACCAGAGCGCCGCCGGGAGCTTCACCGCCCTCAAGGGCGTCAATCTCACGGTGGACGCCGGCGAGTTTGTCGCGGTCATCGGCAAGTCGGGTTCCGGGAAGTCAACCCTGATCAATATGATTACCGGCATTGACCGGCCCACCTCCGGCGAGGTTTTTGTCGGCGGCACGCCGGTACACACGCTGGGCGAGGGGCGCATGTCGGTGTGGCGCGGCAGGAATCTGGGGATCATCTTCCAGTTCTTCCAGTTGCTGCCGTCGCTCAGCGTGATTGAAAATGTGATGTTGCCGATGGACTTCTGCAACATGTACCGGCCCTCCGAACGGCACGCCCGGGCGCTGCGCCTGCTGGAGCAGGTCGAGATGGCCGATCAGGCCCATAAGCTGCCTTCGGCGATCTCCGGCGGCCAGCAGCAGCGGGTTGCCATTGCCCGCTCGCTGGCCAATGATCCACCGATCCTCATCGCTGACGAGCCGACCGGCAACCTCGATAGTAAGACCTCGGCGGCGGTGTTCCAACTCTTCGAGAACCTGGTCAATGCGGGCAAGACTATCGTGATGGTTACTCACGACAACGACCTGGCCCGGCGCGCTACGCGCTCGGTGATCGTCTCCGACGGCGAGATTGTCAACCAGTACCTTGCCAGGGCGCTGCCGCGGCTCAGCCTCGACCAGTTGATCAGCGTGACGCGGCAGATCGATCGGCTTACCTACGCGCCGGGCCAGCCGATCGTGCGTCAGGGCGCCGAGGCCGAGTACTTCTACATCATTACGAAGGGCCGGGTCGAGGTGATTATTGACCAGCCCGGGGGCGGCGAGCTGATCGTTGAGGTGCTGAACGAGGGCCAGTACTTCGGCGAGCTGGCGCTGCTCGGCGGCGGCGTGCGCAACGCGACCGTGCGCGCGGCCCATGATAACGGCCCGGTGGAGGTGGTCGCCCTGGACCGCAATGAGTTCCACGCCTTGCTGGTCGAGTCAGAAGGCACGCGCGCCGATGTCGAGCGGGTGGCCGCCGAGCGCCGCGCTGCTAACAGTAGCGCGCACGCGCTACCCTGATGTCAACATATGGGGAAACCCGGTTTCCTCACGCCCCTGCCCACCGGGGAGGCGCGCCCTCTCCACCTGGAGGGTCTGGGAGGGCCGGGCCTTCCCAGCGACACCCCGGTGTTCATCCTGGCAGTGTGCGGCCCAGCCGCATAAATGGCTGAAAGGGAGATGCCCATGCTCGCACCACGCTGGCGTAAAGTGCTCGGCGATCTCTGGAGCAACAAGACCCGCACGCTGCTGGTTGTGCTCGCCATCGCCATCGGCGTCTTCGCCATCGGCATGGTCTCTGGCGGGCGCGCCATTCTGATGCGCGACCTCAACGGCGACTGGAACGCGACCAACCCGGCCAGCGCCTCGATTGCGGCCAACGATATTGACGACGATCTGGTGCAGACCATCAGACGCATGCCTGGCGTCGCCGAGGCCCAGGCCACGCGCAGTGTCACCGTGCGCGCGCTGACGCCCGGTGGCGAGTGGAAGGACCTGCAACTCCAGGTGATCGGCAAGATCGAGGACCTGCGGATGTACGTCCCGACGCCCCTCAGCGGCCAGTGGCCGCCCCCGCGCCGCACAATCGTGCTCGAGCGGGCCGCCCTGCCTTTTCTGGGCGCCGCTGAGGGCCAGATGCTGCGCATCGAACGGCGTGACGGCAAGCAGCTCGACCTGCTGGTGAGCGGCGTGGTCTATAACCTCGGCAGTGGCTTTCCCACCGCGCTGGCCAATATCGGCTACGGCTATATCAGCGACCAGTCGGCCGAACTGCTCGGCGTGCCGCCCGGCTACAACTCGGTGGATATTCTGGTGGCCGACCATCGCTACGATCAGGAGTATGTGCGCGCCATCGCCGAGCAGGTGGAGGATAAGATCGAGAAAAGCGGCCGGATCTCGGGGGGCATCTTCATCAGCAAGCCGGGCGCCTACCCCGCTGATGATTTTGTGCAAGCCTTTACGCTGCTGCTGAGCATCATCGGTCTCTTCGCCCTGTTGTTGAGTGGCTTTCTGGTGGTCAACACGATCAGCGCCCTGCTCACCCAGCAGATCCGCCAGATCGGGGTGATGAAGGCGATTGGCGCGCGCAACGGCGACATCGTGCAACTCTATCTGGTGACGGTGCTGGCCTTTGGCGCATTGTCGCTGATCATTGCCATTCCCCTCGGCGTACTGGGCGCCTGGGGCCTGGCCGCCTTCTTCGTGGGGTTGTTCAACTTCAACATCTCCAGCGTGGCTCCCACCCCCGCGGTCCTCGTCCAGCAGATTGCCGCGGGCCTGCTGATCCCGGTGCTGGCGGCGCTGGCGCCGATCCTCAGCGGCACGCGTGTGACCGTGCGCGAGGCCATCGGAAGCTATGGGCTGGGCAAGGGCCGCTTCGGGCGCAGCCCCCTCGACCGGATGCTGGAGCATATCCGCTTCCTCTCCCGGCCAATGCTGCTCTCACTCCGCAACACCTTCCGCCGCAAGGGCCGCCTGGCGCTGACCCTGTCTACCCTGACCCTGGCCGGCCTGATCTTTATGGCCGTGATCAGCCAGCGGGTGAGCCTCTACACAACTATTGACCGGGTCTACCAGCAGCTGAATATTGATGTCTTCATCTCGATGAACCGGCCCTACCGCACGACGGTGCTCGATCAGCTCGCTACGCTGCCCGGCGTGGTAGCTGTAGAGTACTGGAACGGTTACAACGCGCGGGTGATCGAAGCCGGCGACCGGGAGAGCAGTGACACCTACAGCGTTATTGCCGCACCCGCTGATGGCGACGCGCTGCGCGTGCAGATTGATGAGGGACGCTGGCTCCTCCCCGACGACTACGGGGCGGTGGTGCTCACCAGCGATTACCTGGCCGATTACCCCACCACTCGCGTGGGCGATGTGGTGCGGATCAAGGTAGCGGGCAAAGACTTGTCTATGACCGTGGTGGGCCTCTCACGAACGCCCTTCCCCATTGCCGCTCTGTACGTCAACCTGCCGACCTTTAGCCGCCAGATGGGCGACACGGGCATGGCCAGCGAGGTGCGTCTGATCACTGACCAGCGTGACCCGGCCACACAGGAGCGGGTGGCCACTGCCGCGAATGAGTTGCTCAAGCGGCAGGGGCTTGAAGTTGGCTTCACCCGCACCCTGGCCCAGTTCCGCGCCCAGAACAGCATCGGCATTGACATGATCATCTTCTTCCTTCTGCTGATGGCCGCGCTGCTGGCGCTGGTAGGAGGGCTGGGCCTGATGGGCACCATGAGCATCAATGTCCTCGAGCGTACCCGCGAAATTGGCGTGATGCGCGCGATTGGCGCGGGCGACTGGGCCATCCAGCGCATCGTGATCGCCGAGGGGGTGCTCATCGGTCTGATTAGCTGGATCATTGGCGCCATACTGGCCGCCCCGGTCAGCTTCGCGATGAACCAGGGACTGGCGGCCATCTTCCAGGCTGAAAACTCGTTTGCCTTCGTGTTCTCGTTCATCGGCGTGGCCCAGTGGCTGGGGATTGTGGTCGGCCTGGCGACCATTGCCAGCTTCTTGCCCGCCTGGAACGCCTCGCGGGTCACGGTGCGCGACGTGCTGGCCTACGAATGAGCAGCGCACGGCCCCGACCGGCTGGGTGGTGGCGTTGGTTGGATCGGCCTGGTGATGCCGGCGCGCGCCAGGGCGAAGGCCCGGAGGGGCCTGCGGCCCCTCCGAACGAGAAAGCCACGCGCGCCGCCGGCACTGGAGCCGGGTGCAGTTCCAGGCAACCTGTTCGTAACCCGGCGCGCCATCGGCTGCGTCCCGATGCGCCGCACCCGATCGGCAATCTGCAATCGCACTAGCGGCTACCTCCCGGTAGCTTGAGAAAAGGAGCCTACCGCGATGCGGAAGATCCTCATCAGTACCATAACCGGCCTGGTCCTGGCCGGCCTGGTGGCCTGCTCCGTTCCCACCGCCGAGACGCAGTCGCCCCAGGCGACCGTACTACCGGCGGTGCAGGCCGGGAGCACAGTGATCGCCGAGGGCAAGGTCGTTCCGGCCAGTAGCGTCAGTTTGAGTTTCGAGACCAGCGGTACCGTGGCGGAGATTTTGATTAAGGAAGGTGACACCGTAGAAGCCGGCGCGCCCCTGGCCCGCCTCGATACTCGCGACCTGAGCCTGCGGGTCGAGCAGGCGCAGGTCAGCCTGGAGCAGGCGCAGGCCGACTACGACCGGCTGCTGGAGGGGGCCACCCCGGAGCAGATCGCCGCCGTCGAGGCCGAGATCGCCCGCGCGCGGGGCCAGTTGCAGGCCACCGCGGGCAGCGTCACCCCGGCGGATATCGCCGCAGCCCGGGCCGAATTGGAGAGCGCCCGCGCCCGCCTGGCCGAGTTGCAGGCTGGCCCCAGGGCCCCCGACGTGGCTTCGGCCCAGGCTGCGGTGGACCAGGCGCGCATCGGTCTGCAACAGCAGCGCGATGCGCTGGCACAGGCGCGGATCACCGCCGAATTGAACCTGGAGCAGGCCGCCAACGCCCTGCGCAACGCCCAGGACGAGTACAGCCGCGTCTACTGGCAGAACCGTGAGCGTGAGAAACAACCCGGCGAACTGCCGCAGGAGTTCCGCGACCGTGAGGCTGCCGCCCAGCGGGCGGTGGAGAACGGCGAGACAGCGCTGGCCCAGGCCCGGCTGACCCTGGAGCAAGCCCGGCAGGCCGAGATCACCGGCATCCAGGCGGCCGAGGCCGCCGTGCGCGACGCCGAGGCGCGCTATGCGCGCCTGGTCAGCCCGGCCGAGGCCGATGCCATCGCGGCGGCGCGCTCGCAGATCGCTGCGGCGGAGGCGCGGCTGGCGCGGCTCAGCGGCGCGGAGCGCGCGGGTAACGTAGCTGCCGCCGAGGCCGGTGTGCGCAATGCCGAGGCGCGCCTCGCCGAGTTGCAGGCCGATCCCACCGACGCCACCCTCAGCGCCGCCGCGGCCCGCGTGCGCGGCGCCGAAGTGGCCCTCAAACAGGCCCGGCTCGCCCTCGAACGCGCCACCCTGGACGCTCCCATCGCCGGTACGGTGGCCGAGTTAAACCTCAAGATCGGCGAAGTGGCCGGCCCAACCGCACCGGCCGTCGTGCTGGCCGATCTGCGCAACTGGCAGATCGAGACCGAGGACCTCACCGAGTTGAGCGTGGTGCAGATCCGCGAAGGCGACCCGGTACGGATCACCTTCGACGCCCTGCCTGGCTTTGAGTTGCCCGGCGCCGTGGCGCAGATCAAACCTCTGGGCAGGAACCGCCAGGGTGATATCGTCTACACTGTCGTAGTCAAGCCTGGCAGTTGGGATGAGCGGCTGCGCTGGAACATGACCGCCTCGGTGGCGATCGGGGGGTGAGGGGTTGTATCGAGGTGGGTGGTCGTATCACGAGACGTCGCCCGGGGGGGGCGGAGGGGCTTCGCCCCTCCAAGCCTCCCAGGAGGGGCAAGCACGGGACCTCGAAGCCTGAACCGTACCCGGGGGTGCGCACGGGCTACCGCGAGGGAACTCTATGCCCCTGAACACCTACTCTGAAACCGTTCGCCGCGCCATTGCCGAAGAACTCCCGGACCTGCTGCCCGGGCTTCGTGAACAAGCCGATGGCTCGCTGCGGCTCGAAGTGCGGTCGCCATCCGGGCGCAAGCTCTGGCTGAGCACAGGCGGCGATGAGGTAATCGTGGGGTTCGACCTGCACCACCAGCACTTCGGCTATCCCGCGAACCCCGATGCCGAATACGATGTGGCCCAGGCAATCCTCTATATCCGCAACCTCATGAGCGGGCGCTACCAGATTGCTGTGTGGAGGCGTGACGGGCGCTTTGTGATGTCCGAAACCATAGAGGGAGCCACCGTTCCGCCGCTTGCGTCTCGTTCGTGGATAGAACGCTGGTTCTTGCGTGGCTGTTCGGTCGAGATCCACGCCTGGTAGTGTTCGGGGGAAGCGGCGGGAGATACGGTCTATGGCTGGGCTTACCTCACCAGCTCCGGGCGCAGCACGTAGGCCCACCAGTTGTTGAGCACGCCATCGGTTTCGCCAGCGGCACGGGGCAGGTGCGCTAGCCACCAGAGGTGGTGCAGGCGCATATCGCCCCCACCCCACTCGCTGGCGTCCAGCATCCGCGGCGGAGCGCTCAGGTCGGGGAAGTGGTACCAGGCATCGGCGTAGCACACAACCGGGCGCGGGTTACCCCAGTCGTAGTCGGCGCGACTGTTGGGCGCAAAGTGAACGTTGCCACACTCGGCGCGACCGGGGTGGGTCAGATCGTAGCGGGTGAAACGTTCCCACAGGTTGCGTTCGCTGCGATGCCCGCGATAGACATGGGCCATAATCGACTCGACACGGTGGCCGAAGTTCTCCAGCATGCAGCCGACGTCACGCTCGTAGTTGAACCCCATCACCACGAAGCGTCGGTCACAGCGCTCGCTGCCCGCCAGGGGTGGCGAGTTGCACCAGAAGGCGCCTGCGCCGGCCATGTGGCTCTCGTAGTAGCCGGCGTAGGGAAAGGCAAAGAGCCAGACCTCGTCAATCTCGCCCGTCAGCACCTTCGGCGCAATGGCAAACTCGTCGAGGAGGCGGCTGTAGTCGGCTGCGTCGGGCTGGTGGAAGCCGCCCCGGCGCGCCCAGCAGGCCAGGTAGTGCTCGTCGTCGTAGACGAAGCCGTCGATCTTTACCGGGTAGCCGTCTACCACATGGTGTTCAACGATGACATAGCGGGCGATGCCCCCTGAGCAGGTATGCAGGTCGGCGATATACTGGCGCGCCAGGGCGTCGGGGTCGTGCCAGCCGAAATGCTGGTGCAGCCGCCGACCGCCACGGCTTTCTAGCACCGGGTCGTGAACGATCATCGCCACGCGGAGGTCAATCGGCGCAACGGCGGCTGGCCGCTCCGGGACAACCGGCGCCGTCGGGGCGGGTGGGCGACGCTTGCCAAATAACCAGTCAAACATACCCCGGGTTCATTTCTGATGTGAATATCGGGGAAACCGGGTTTCCCCGCCTGCGGTGAGCCTGTCGAGCCGTGCCTCTCCCTGAGGGGCGGGTTTGCCGCGCTCTGCCCCCCGCCCGGCCTCCCCCCGACGGGGGAAGGCGACCGGTTCCTTCACCACCGGAAGGGTTTGGGAGAGCAGAGCAGATCG
>JBDNDG010000015.1:0-25037 GCA_046719255.1 Chloroflexaceae bacterium | reverse complement strand
TACGCCAGCGACCCGATGTGATCGAAGATGGCGTCCACGGGCTGGTCGTGCCCGAGCGCGACCCCAACGCGCTGGCCGCGGCGATCATGCGCCTGCTGGCCGACCCGGAACTGGCGAACCGCCTCGGCGTCGCGGCTCGCACCCGCGTCGAGCGCGAATTGACCTGGGAGCGGACGGCGGAGCGGTTTGAGGAGGTGTTTCGTCTGGCCGTAGGCGCAGAACGTTCGCTTGTTGGTTGAGGGGAGCGAAGGAGATGCGGTACTTGATGGCCTGTCTGGTAACGGCCGTGCTCACAGCGTTGCGGTTGAGCCAGATGGGACAGTATGGTTTGCAACCGGTTCTGGAGCAGTTCGTTACCGGAGCGAGGGGTTACATCGTTGAGGTTGCCGATATTCTTTGCAGGAAAAGCGACCCGGCCAGAGGTTGCTGGATTGTTCAGCCGGTGCGAGCAGGGCTGGCGATGGGCGTTTCTGGCGCTCTTCGTTGCCGCGTTGCTCATACGGATCTACCGGCTCGATGCCCAGAGCCTCTGGCTGGATGAGGGCAACAGTTGGGCCCTGGGTCGGGCTGGCTGGGGCTATCTGCTGAGCGAATTGATCAATCCAACTGCGGCCTACCCGCTCTATCATCTGCTGCTCAAGGGTTGGATGGCACTGTTCGGCGACTCCGAGGCGGCGCTGCGCATGCCTTCGGCGCTGGCCGGGGCGTTGAGCGTGCCCCTGATGTACCTGGCGGCAATGGAATGCGCGCGGCTGAACGGAGCCAGCTCTCGTTCCAGGCGCTACGCGCTGGCAGCGGCGGGGGTGGCTCTGGCCGCTCCCTACGCGCTCTGGTACGCTCAGGAAGCCAAGGTCTACGGCCTGCTGCTCTGTTGCGCGGCAGCGATGACGTGGCTGACGCTGCGCGCCGCTGTGAACGGCGCGCAGCGGGCCTGGATCGCGCCTGGCGTTGCTGGTCTGGGCGCGCTGTTTGTGCATCGGCTCGCCGTGTTGCTGGTGCTGGCGATTGCGGTCGTTGCACTGCTGACCCTGGCTCCTGCGCCGAGGTGGCAGCGCCTGGCGTGGGCAGGGTTGAGTCTGGCTGCCGTCGGGCTGGTGGTGAGCATGGCTCTGGGGTTGGGTGGTGAGACCGCAGCGACGGGAGCGTACATCCCGGCCGGGCCGGTCGAGGCTCTCTGGCTTACGTTTGTGCGTTTTGCCCTGGATCGCTGGCCCGGCGATGCGCCGTGGTGGTGGTTGCTGCCGTGGCTGGCCCTGGCAGGTTGGGGCCTCGGCGGGGCCGTGCTTGATCTGCGCGGCCCCCGCCAGCGGGGCGCCACGGCGCTTCTGATACTATTCAGCGTTCCGCTGGCGCTCTTCCTGGCACAACTGGTCTTTACGCGGATCTACGAGGCCCGGTACCTGATCATTATCTTTCCGGCCTGGACCCTGCTGCTGACCTATCCGCTCGCGTTCACTGCCGGCCGTTCGGTGGAGCAGGTTGCGCTGCTGGGGTTGCTGGCAACGGCGCTGGGTACGAGCGCGCTATCCCTGTTTCAACCGGCGAAGGGGCCGTTTTCCGGCGACCCGGTGAAAGAGCAGTACCGTGAGGCGATTGGCGAACTGGCCCGGCGCGTCCACCCCGACGACGCGGTGGTCGTGCATCCCGGCTACCTGCGCCCGCTGTACGACTACTACATGGCTCGCCACCTGGCCGATCCGCCGCCTGAGCCGTTGACCTTCGGCAACTTCTGGCGCGGGCCAACGACCTACGGCCGGCGCGAGTGGGAAGTGGAGCGCCGCGAACGGCTGGCCGGCTTTTCGCGCAGCTTCCTGCTGATCGCCCCCGACCACGCCCGCACGGTGGACGTGCCCTTGCCGGGCGACGAATACGGCGTGGTGGGCCTGTTCTGGGCCTACAGTCGCGAGCAGCGCACCTGGCCCTGCGGGATCTGGCGCTTCAATGGCGTGCACCTGCTCTGCCAGGAGGCGCCCGAGGCATACTTCACCGGAACAACGCTCCAACCCGCCACCCCCGCCAGCGCCGTCTTTGGTGGCAACCTGCGCCTGCTGGGCTACACCTTCAAGGCGACCACGGCCTATGGGCCGGGGGTGTACCGGGCGGGGGGGAACCTGCCTGTCAGCCTCTTCTGGGACGTGTCGGCGACGCCGGCAATCGATTATAGCTTTTTCCTCCATCTGTGCCGCGATTGTGAGACGCCGCCGCTCGCCAGCGACGACGGGCCGCCGCTGGAAGGCTATTTGCCCACGAGCGTCTGGTTGCCTGGCAAGCCGGCCCGTGATGATCGGGCCATTCACCTCCCCGCCGACCTGGCCCCGGGGCGCTACACCCTGCTCCTTGGCGTCTTCAACCCTGACGATGCCACGCCCGCGGGCCGGCTACCCGTTGTCGGCGAGCCAAACCTGGGCGCTGGACGGCTGGTGCTGGGCACGGTGGAGATTGTGCCCGCAGCGGCGGGCGCTGCGCAACCATGAGCGCGCGGATCGGGGCGGCACTGCGAACCCACTGGCCGTTACTGCTTGCGCTGGGAGCAGGGCTGGCGCTCCGCCTGGCGCTGTGGGGGCGCCTGCCCCGCGCGGGCTTCATTAGCGATGAGGCAGAGTACCTCGCCGCAGCCGACTGGCTGGCCCTGGGGCGCGGGTTTGCCTGGCACACGCAGTTCTTCTGGACACGCGCTCCGATGTACCCGCTCTTCCTCGCCGCGCACATCCTGGCCTTTGGGCGTGAACCGGGGCCGATCGTTGCCTCGCAGACGTTTCTCAGCCTGCTCAACGTCGGTCTGGTCTATGCCCTGGGCCTGCAGATCACCGGTAAGCGGCGCGCGGCGGGGATCGCCGCTCTGGGGGTGGCACTGTACCTTCCCTTCGCCACCTTTGCCCAACTGCTGCTGACCGAGACGCTGTTTATCACCCTGCTCCTGGCTGCCATGCTGGCCTTCGGGTTCTGGAGCAGGCGCGCGGGTGGGCAAGCCGCGTCGCCGGGCTGGTCCACAGCGGCCGCGGGGTGGGCCGGCGCAGCAGGTGCGCTCCTCGGCCTGGTCACGCTGACGCGGGGGCTGACGCTGGGTTTCGTCCCCCTGGCGCTGGGCTGGGTGTTCTGGACAGGAGGGCGCACACGGCGGGCGGTTGGATACGCAGCAGTGGTAGCCCTGGCGTGCTTCGCGATCGTGTTGCCCTGGAGCCTCTACGCCAGTCGGGCCTACGGCGGCCCGATCCTGGTTGACACCACAGGGGCCTTCAATCTCCTCCTCGGCGCGCGCACCGCCTTCGACGGTGGGCGCGACTCGCTCCCCACGCGGAACTTTGTCCTGGCGCTCTTGCCTATCGCCGGACGCAGCCAGGCGGAGCGACTGGCGCTGCTGGAGCCGCGGCGCGCCCCGGACGGGGGTGTGCAACGGGCCGGCTCCTGCCTGTACGCTGCCGCCGATCCGCGCCTCATGGCGGCCCTGGAGCGGCCACCTGAGCAACTCACCCAGGCCGATCGGCAACGTCTGATGAGCGCCGAAGCTGGCTGTTTGCTGCGCGCCCGGCCCCTCGCCTTTGCGCAGAAGGTCGCGCTTGAATTCATTGATCTCTTCCGCATCAACTACACCGGCGACGAGCGCCTGACCCGCGGCTTCGCCCTGGGCCATGTGCCGCCCTGGTATACCCTGGCCCTGCTGCTGCTGGACGACACGCTCTACGTCCTGGCGCTGCCCCTGGCCGCACCGGGCTGGGCCACCCTGCGGATCCAGGTTCGAGCGCGAGGGAGCGACGCATCGAGAGGCCCGACCACCGCTGGCCTGGCCCTTACCGGACTCATCGGCCTCTGGCTGATGTACAACCTGGGAACGGCGCCGTTGCTCTTCGCGATCAACCGCTTTCGGGTGCCATTGATGCCCTTTGTCTTGTTACTGGCCGCAGTGGCACTGGCCGGTGGGCCATGGCTGCGAGCCGCGCTCCGCACCGGCTACGGCGCAGCCTGTGCCGTACTGGGCACACTGTTGCTGCTGGTGGCGACGGCGCCCTACGCCTACCTGGAACCACGCGCGCCCGGCGCCGCTTCGGCCTGGGCCTCCTACCTTGGTCCCTACCCTTCCAGCCTGGCCAGCAGCCGGATCGCCGTGCAGACGCGCCCTGGTTATCTTGCCGAGCAGCGACTGGCCGCGGCGCTGGGCGCGGGTGATGTCACGGCGGCCCGCGCTGCCCTGAGCAACCCCGACCTGCCGGCCTACAGCGCCGCAGTGGGCGCGCCGCTGCTCGATGGGCTGGAGGGTCGCCCGGACGAGGGGTTGGACCGCCTGGCGCGCAACCCCGTGCGCCCGCTCGAGCCCTGGCAGACAGCAGTGGTTGCGGGCGAGCTGTTCCGTCAGATGGGCGAGATCGAGGCTGCGCGGCGCGAGTTCGGCCCCGAACTGGTGGACAGCCAGAACCCCGTGTTCTGGGCCTGGACCTGGTTGTACCCCCCTCGGCTGCCCGACGATCGCATTGCCGTGGCCGACGACAATGACCTGGGCTACCTGCGAGGCTTCTACCTGGGCGGCTACGAGCCTGCCCTCGATGCAACCGTACGCTGGGCCAGGGGCGTGTCCGCGCTGCGCTTCCCTGAAGCCGGCACCGGCGCGCCCCGCCAGATCTGCCTGCGCCTGGGTGGCGCCTGGCCGCAGGATCTACCACTGCCACAGGTCGAGGCGTTCCTGGACGGAACGGCCCTCGGCGCCATCGCCCTGACCCGTGAACTGCGGGTTGCCTGTCTGGACCTGCCGGCCCGCCCGCCCGGTGCGACCTACGTGGTGGAATTGCGCGCCCCCACCTTCGTGCCCGACGCGCTCGACATGATCGGGCAGCAGGGACCCCAGGAGGGCCAGTTGCGCCTGCTGGCTTACCAGCTCGATTGGGCCGAGCTACGGTGACCCGGAGTGGCGTGGGCGGGCGAGTCCTCCCACACCCTCCCGACAGGGAAGGGCGCGGGGGAAACCCGGGTTCCCCGGTGTTCACAGCAGAGAAGAACCATGACCCGACTCCAGCGTTTACCGCCCGACTTCCTGCCGCTGGCGCTCATTACCCTGGCCGGGTTGGCGTTGCGTCTGGCGCTGTGGCGCTGGCGCGAGTTACAGCCCCTTGGCGGCGACGAGCAGGAGTATTTCAACACGGCGCTGATCCTGTTGCGCGAATGGCGCTACCAGGAACTGCTGTTCATGCGCCCGCCCATCTATCCTCTGTTCCTGGCCGCCAGCATCGTGCTGGTGGACTCGCTCGTGCAGAACCTGCGGCTGGTGCAGGCCCTGCTGAGTACAGCAACCATCGCGCTGGTCTATCTGTTGAGCCGGGAGGTGGCCCTGGCCCTCAATCGCCCCTCCGCAGCAGCGCGGCGAGCGGGGCTGGTGGCCGCCCTCCTGGCAGCGTTGAGCTACACCCTGGCAGCTAACGCTACCGAGCTACTCGCCGAAACCCTGTTTCTCTTCGGGCTGACCACCAGCTTCTGGCTGATCGTGCGAGCGGGCCGTATGGGCGCGGCGTGGCGCGCCGGAACGGCAGGGCTGACCGTGGGACTCTTCAGCCTGGTGCGCTCAATGGCACTGCCGCTTCTGCCTCTGGGGGGCCTCTGGCTGTACATCGGTCGAGGCGGGGCGGCCTGGCGATGGGCCGCGGCGCTCGTGCTGGCCGGCGGTCTGGCCATTCTGCCCTGGACCACCCGGAACTACCTGGCCTATGGTGGGCTGATCCTGATCGATACCACCGGCGCGGAGAACCTGTGGCTCGACAACGACCCCGCCGGACGTGAGGCGGTCAAGGCGCAACTCTTTGCCCTGGGCGAGGACCGGCTGGCGCGGCAGCAACTGGCGGCGCGCGCAGGCTGGGCGGCGATTCGCGACGATCCGGCACGCTTCATGGCCAAGGCGTGGGGTGAATTGCTGAAGTTTTTTGCCCTGGAATATGCCGATGATCTGCGGGCGCGCCCGCAGATCTGGGTGCGGCCGTTCGACGTTGGGCTGCGCCTGATCCTCGGGGATGGGTTGTGGCTGCTGCTGGCGCTGGCCGGCAGTTTCGGCCTGGCGCGGGGGTTGCTGCCGCAGCCAGGTGCGCCACCTGGCTGGCGCGCCACGCTGCGTTCCCCAGCCTGGCTGCTCGGTCCGTGGGCGTTGTATGTTATCCTGACCACGATGGTCTTTCACGTTGAACTTCGCTACCGTTTGCCGCTCTTTCCCGCCCTTTTGCCCTTCGCTGGCGTAACGCTGGCGTCGCAGTGTTCCGCGTCAACGACCCGCCAACCCCGGCACCCCGGCGCGTCCCGGCCGGCCAACTCGACCCCGGGCGGACAACCGGCCGCTATGGAAGGCTCGACCGCGACGCGGCAACCGCCAGGCACCACCCTCGCGGCAGCCGACTCGCCCGTCCGGTCCAACACCCACCGGCGGGCGAGCGCGACGCGCCAGCGCGCATACCGGTTCATTGCCTCGCTGGCGCCCCTCACCGTCCTGACGCTGACGCTCCTCCACACCAACTACCTGACCCTGGGCTGGCATCTGGGGCTGAAGCACTGGCACCTGTGGCGGGCCGAGGCGGCTCTGAATCGCGGCGACGCCGCGGCGGCGCGGGGCGCGGCGGAGGCGGCCCTGCTGCGCGACGAAGGCTCGGCCCTGGCGCGTATCGCCCTGGCGCGAGCCGATCTGCTGATCGGCGATGTGCCCGCCGCCCTGGGGCGCCTCGACGAAGCCGTGGCCGTGATGCCCGACCATCCCCAGGCCCGTGTACTGCGAGGTGACGTGCGCCGCGCCCTCGGCGACACGGCCGGCGCGCGGGTTGATCTGGCCTACGAACGTGCCTCACTCCAGGATCTCCAGGGCTGGCTGTGGGAACGGGGGATCACGCCGGCGCCAGCGCGGCTCATCCTGGGCGATGGGCTTGATCTCGGCTTCATCGCCGGATTCCACGGCCCGCGCCCCGGTGAACACAACCTTCGCTGGACCACCGGCGTGGCCCGGGTGCGGCTGGATCATACCGACAACACGCGGGAAGTGCGGCTGCGCCTGGCCTCGGGACGACCCGAAGGCACCGCCCCGGTGGTGGTAACGCTGTGGGCAGGCTCAACCCGGGTGGGCCAGGCAGAGATTGGCCCCGAGTGGTCCGAACATACCGTTGCCCTGCCGGCCCACGGGTGGACAGGTGACGAACTGGTGCTGGAACTCCGCACGCCGACGTTCACACCTCGGCAGTTTGACCGGGCCAGTTCCGACGGACGGCGCCTCGGCGTGCAAGTGGCCCTGATCGAGGCGCTACGCTGATGTGAACATATGGGGAAACCCGGGTTCCCCACGCCCCTCCCGGTGGGCGAGGGTTTGCACCCCCGTGGGGGAAACCCGGGTTCCCCACGCCCCTCCCGGTGGGCGAAGGTTTGCACCCCTGTGGGGGAAACCCGGTTTTTCCATTTTTTAACGTCAGGAACGAGGTATGAGCGCACCACTCAAAGAGCAAGCCGACGCCCTGATTGCGCAGGGGCGCGCACAGTTGGAGCAGGGTGATCTGGCCCGGGCCACCGACCTGTTGAACCAGGCGGTACGCCTCTACTGGGCGGCAGGTGAGCACTATGCCGCAGCGGCCCAGATTGGCAACTACGGCTGGGCCTTACGCCGCAAAGGTCGCCCGGACCTGGCCCGGCCCTACCTGGAGCAGGCCGCCGCCCTGTTCGAGCAACTCGGTCTGAGCGACTTCGCCGAGCGTCATCGCTTCGCCGCCGAAGACATCAACCCCGGGATCACCGAGGCGCTCCTTGCCAGTCTTCCCCCAGCCGTGCGCGGTGCGCTGGAACGAGGTGACGGGGCCGGCCTGCAATTCGCCCTCGACGCCCTGCCACTGGCTGAGCGCGCACAGATAGTCGAACGGCTCACCGCCGCGGGGGTGATTGCCCCGCTGGACGGCGATGAGGCGAAGAGCCGCGAGGAGGCGCTGCGGCAGTTTGAACCGCTGCTGCAGGGCATCGTCGCCGTTGCTCGCGGCGACGCCAGCGAACGCGCCGAGGTAGAACTGGCGCTGCGCGACATCGAGCGCAAAGGCTGGCGCCTTCGCCGCGCCGCTGAACAAATCTGGGCCGGCGAACGCCTTCTCAACCGGCTCACCCGGGACCTGGACGAACTGGATTGCGCCCTGGTCGAGCGTGTCCTGGCCATGCTCGAGGAACCATCCGCGCCCAACAAGGCGGACGAGCCGGCTTCCTCGGCGGAGTGATATGCGATGCAGGCTGCATCGGAAGCGCATTGGCCGCACGGGGAGAGAGGTGGGGAAACCCGGCGTTCACATCGGCCGTCCATGCGGCTGCGCCACACAACGCCAGAATGAACATAGTTGTTCCTGGGAGGGCTGCGCCCTCCCAAATCCTTCCCGCTGGCGGGTTGTTTTCTTGGGAGGGACGCGCCCTCCCAAACCCGCCCGCGTGCGGGCGAGTTTCACATCAGGGTGGCCGGAGGGTCCGGCTCCCCATCGGGTTGCAGAAAAAACGCCCGCAGTTCCGAGTACGTCTCCTCGGGCGCTTCTTCAGCCAGGTAGTGGCCACAGGGTAACCCGCGACCACGCACATCGCTCGCCCGCTCGCGCCAGACGCCGAGAACATCGTACTTTTTTCCGATAAAGCCCTTTGCCCCCCATAGCACCAGTAGCGGACAGGCAAGGGTGCGTTTCAGGTCGGCAGCATCGTGAACCAGATCGATACTCGCCGCGGCACGGTAGTCTTCACAGGTAGCGTGGATGGTGGCTGGATCGCAGAAGCAGCGCCGGTACTCCTCGAGCGCCGCTTCGGTGAAGGCGCCTGGATTGCGCGACCAGCGGGCGATCTTGGCGCGCAGGTAGTACTCGGGGGCGGCGCCGATCAAGCGCTCCGGCAGATCGTAAGGCTGGCTGAGGAAGAACCAGTGGTAGTACGCATCGCCAAACTCCTTGTCGGCGCTAGCGAACATCGTATAGGTCGGCGCGATATCGAGCACGGCTGCGCGCCTGACCCGTTCGGGGTAATCGAGACAGAGACGGTGGGTAACGCGGGCGCCGCGGTCGTGGCCAGCGACAGCGAAACGCTGGAAGCCGAGGGTGGTCATCAACCCGGCCATATCGCGGGCCATGGCGCGCTTGCTGTATGTGGCGTGCTCAGGATCGCCAGGAGGCTTGTCGCTATCACCATAACCCCGCAAATCGGGCGCGATCACTGTGAAATCAGCAGCCAGACGGGGGGCGATCTTGTGCCACATGGCGTGGGTCTGCGGGTAACCGTGGAGCAGCAGCAGGGGCGGCCCGCTGCCCCCCAGGGCGACGTTGAGGGTCACCTCAGTGGTGGGAATGCGTTCCGTTCGGAAATTTGTGAGAATGGTCATCTGTTAACCTTTACGCATTGACTCGTGGCGCGTATTATAAGTATAATTCCGGGCAGACCTTCGGCTCCCCAGCATCGATCATTTGCTCGCGTCAGCCACAGTGTTTGTGGCGGTGCGCTGTCATCTCGATGTCCGCTCCAGGAACCTTAAGGAGGAAACAAGGTGGTTTCATCGCTCAGAGTCCTGCTCCTGGCCGTTATCGTCGTGCTGGTTGCCGGATGTGGCGCCGCTGCTCCCGCCACACCGCCCACGACCGCGCCCGCCGCCGAGCCTACCACGGCGCCGGCTGCCCAACCAACGACGGCACCCGCGCCGACGGCGGCGCCCGCGGCGGGCGGGCAGAAGCTCCGCTACTCCTTCGGCGGCGGGCCCGTCGGTGGGGTGTTCCAGGTCTATGCCGATGTGCTCTCGCTGATCGTGGCCGGGGCCGACCCGAACCTCGAATTGACCGCTGAAGGCACCGGTGGCTCGGCAGAGAATCTGCGTAGCGTCAACTCCGGCGACTTCCAGTTCGGCATCGTCTACTCGGGCGATGTAGCCCTCGGCGCACAGGGCCAACTGCCGAACGATACGACCAGGTACACCAACGTGCTCCCCGTGGCTCCACTCTACGGCGGCGTGATCCACCTGGTGGTGACGAAGAACAGCGGCATCGAGACAGTTGACGATCTGCCGGGCAAGCGCATCGCGCTCGGAAATGCCGGCTCGGGCGCGGCGCTCTCCGCCGAGCGCTACTTTACCCACATGGGTCTGATGGACAAGGTCAAGGTCGAGTACCTGGGCTATTCGCAGGCCGCTGCCGCAATGGGCGACGGCCAGCTCGACGGCTTCTGGATCCTCGCAGGCTTCCCGAACGCCTCGGTGACCGAGGCAACGACCTACACCGACATCCGCCTGATTGACGTCTACAACCCCGGCGTCGAGAAGGGCTTCTTCGAGGCCTACCCCTTCTACTCCGCCCGTGTGCTCACCGGTGGAAAGTATACCGGCGTTGATGAAGACGTTTCCAGCTTCCAGGACACCGCTCTCTGGGTGGCCAATGCCGACGTGCCCGAAGAGGTGGTCTACAACGCCTTGAAAGCGGTCTTCTCAGAGGCGGGGCTGAGCCGGCTGCGTGAAGCTCACCCCTCGGCGCAGGAGGTGCAACTGGAGAAAGGCATCGAGGGTATCGCCAACCGGCTCCATCCCGGCGCAGTGCGCTTCTGGGAAGAGCAGGGGGTGACCATCCCGGCCGAACTGCGTTAGTGGCGCACGCGGCAAGTCTCGCGATAAACCTTTCAGGCGCCATTCGTGGGTCGCGTAACGCCGGAATGAACATGCGTGTTCCTGGGAGGGCTTCGCCCTCCCAAAACCCGCCCGCGCGCGGGCCATGAACATACGCGCGCTGCCACGCCTGACAGGTTTGGCAGCGATAGGAGTTTGGAGCAACGGCCAGATTCAAGTGCCCGCCCCTGAACCACGCCCTGTTCCGTATCTACAGTTCTCGATGAGGAGATCCTGTCGCCATGGCAGAGCAGCAGCCCACGAACCAGCAACCACCCGCCGATGAACCGAAACCGGCGGCTTCCAGGGTCCCGAATAGCGCCGACAGCGTTGACGAAGCGACGCTGCAGAAGCTCAAGGAGTACGACGAGCCGTCCACGCGCACTCTCAATCGGTTCTGGGCTGCAGTGGTGGCTACGATCTCCGTGGGCATGGCCGGCTTCTACATTTATACGGCCGGCACACTACCGGCGCCGGTACAGTGGCAGCGCGGCATCTACGTGATGCTGACCTACATTCTCATCCTGCTGCTCTACCCTGTCATTCCGAAACGGAGCCGGGCGCGGCCATCCATTGAGGGCTGGCTTGACCGGTTACCCGACTGGCTGCGGGCGCTGCTGGCTCCGCGGCATGGCCCCGGCGTGATCGATCTGATCCTCATCGCCCTGACCGTTACCACGGTGGGCTACTACATCATCAACTTCCGCGAACTCCAGTTCCGCGCTGGCGCATACAACCAGACCGATTTTGTCATCGCCACCATCGGGCTGTTGATCTCCCTCGAGATTGCCCGGCGCGTACTCGGCTGGCCGATGACGATTATCGGCGCGCTGTTTATCCTCTACCTGCGCTTCGGCTACATGCTCTACGATGTGCCGGTGCTGGAAGCCTTCGCCCATCGCGGCCGGACGGCGCAACGCACCGCCACGACGCTCTTCTTCGACCAGGAGGGTGTCTTTGGGGTTATGGCCAATGTGCTGGTCTCGTACGTCATCCTGTTTATCTTCTTCGGCGCCTTTCTGCGTAAGTCGGGGGCGAGCAGGTTCTTCATCGACCTGCCGCTGGCCCTTGCCGGGCGCAGCACTGGTGGTCCGGCCAAAGTGGCGGTCATCTCCTCGGCGCTCTTCGGCTCGATTTCGGGCAGCCCGATCGCCAACACGGTCAGCACCGGTACCTTCACCATCCCCTTAATGAAGAAGGCCGGGTTCCGGCCCCACGTGGCCGGGGCGATCGAACCGTCGGCTTCGATCGGGGGTTCGTTCATGCCTCCGGTTATGGGCGCCGGCGCCTTTCTGATGGCCGAGTTGACCAACACGCCTTATCCGACCATTGTCGTGATCTCGATTTTCCCCGCGATCCTCTACTTTCTCTCGGTACTGACGATGGTGCACTTCGAGGCCAAGAAACACGACCTCAAAGGTATTGATACCGGCACACGGGCAATTGATATCATTCGCAAAGAGTGGTACATGGCCTCCCCGCTGCTGGTGATCGTCGTGCTGATGATGATTGGCTACTCACCGGGCTACGCGGCGTTCTGGTCGATCATGTGCTGTATCGCGCTGCTCGCCATCGCCCCGGAGAATCTAGCCGATCTGCGGAATCCGGCGGCGCTGGGGGGCGGGGTGCTGCACGCCCTGGGGCGCAGCCTGGTGCGCCTGGTGCGAAGCGTCCTGGAGGCGATGCAGGACGGTGTCCGTGATACCCTGGTAATCGGCGCAACCGTCGGCGTGATCGGGATGATTGTGGGGACAATCTACGCCACCGGCATCGGCCAGCGCTTCACCAATATCATCGTCAGTCTCAGTGGGGGTAATCTGGTCATCGCGATTATTCTGATTGGCCTGGCCTCGCTGATCCTGGGTATGGGCGTGCCGGTAACGGCGGCCTACCTGATCACCGCCGTGCTGACGGTGCCGGCCCTCACCGATATGGGAGTGGCGCTGCTCGCTGCCCATATGATTGTCTACTGGTTCAGCCAGGACAGCAACATTACGCCGCCGGTCTGCGTGGCCGCCTACGCCGGGGCCGCCATCGCTAAAGCCGACCCCTGGAAGACCGGGTGGACCGCCTTTAAATTCGCCAAGCTCCTCTACGTGATGCCCTTCCTCTTCGCCTTTAGCCCGGCCATTCTGCTGCTTGGCGAAGGTGGGCAACCCCTGCGCGACCTCGTGTTTCACGATGTGGCGCTGGCGTTCTTCTCAGGCACGATGGGCACGCTTGCGTTCTCCGCGGTCTCGATGTTCTTCCTGGTGCGTCGCACGACCTGGTGGGAGTGGCTGATCGCAGCCTTCGGCACCTTCCTCTGTTTCTGGCCGAGCCTGCTCACCGATCTGGTCGGCATCGCGATCGTCGGCGGCGTGTGGTTCTGGCAGTACTACGATGTGCGGCGGCGGAGTGGAGTTCCCTCTCCCGCCCGGCAGGCGGGGTAGGAGGCCCGGGGTCGCAGTCAACGTTCATCACCCGGCCCGCCCGAGTCTGCCACATGCTGGTGATCGCCGGGCCTTCGTAGGGCATTCTGACGTACCCTCAGACAGACCGTATGCGCGAGTACCTGGAGACTATCAGCAAGTGGCTGGCCCGCGGCGAACGGGTGGCCGTGGCCACCGTAGTCCGAACCATAGGCTCATCACCGCGGCAGGTGGGCGCGAAGATGTTCGTATCTTCGGGCGGGAGCATGGTCGGCTCGGTAAGTGGCGGCTGCATTGAAGGCGCCGTTTTGGGGGCTTGCCATGAAGCGATACAAACAGGCCAGGCCCGCCTGCTACACTTCGGCGTCGCCGACGAGCTCGCCTGGAGCGTCGGGTTGGCGTGCGGTGGTACGATAGACGTGTTCGTAGAGCCGCTTGGCGAGCTGATCCACGCTGAGCGCACCCTGGCGACGGCGACCATCATCCGCGGCCCATTAGCCATCGGGGCCAGACTGGTGATCGAGGCGGATGGGAGCTGCCAGGGCAGCCTGGGTGACGCGGCCCTGGACGCGGCGGTGCGTCAGATAGCCGGCGAACTCCTGGCGCGCGGCCTCACCCGCGAGGTCGAACTGGTCGATCAGGGCGTAACAGTATTCGTCGAGAGCTTTGCTCCGCCGCCGCGCCTGTTTATCGTTGGAGGAGTACACATCGCAGTGGCGCTTACGCAGATGGCCAGAGTGCTCAGCTTTCACACCGTGGTGGTGGACATCCGCCGGTCATTCGCCAACCAGGAGCGTCTGGTCCACGCGGATGAACTGGTGCTGGCCTGGCCCGATGAGGCGCTTGAAGGGCGCCTCGATGAGCGGAGCTACGTGGTGGTACTGACCCACGACCCGAAGATCGACGATCCGGCGCTGCGGGTTGCATTGCGCTCACGGGCCTCCTACATTGGTGCCCTGGGCAGTACAACCACCCACGCCCGCCGCCTGGAGCGTCTCCGGGCCGAAGGCTTCTCCGACGCCGATCTCGCGCGCATTCACGGGCCGATCGGCCTGCCCATCGGCGCCAGAACCCCCGAGGAGATCGCCGTAAGTATTCTGGCGGAAATCATACAGGTTCAGAGAAGCGTCTGAGTAGTCATCACAGCGACGCATCTCGCCATACAAGAGCATACAAGTTCAGAGGAGCATCTGAGCAGTGGATACCAGACTGGCCGCTTTACTGTACGAGGGCGCGCTGGCGCTCCACCAGGGAAACAAGGAACGAGCCCGCGAACTGCTTCTCCAGGTCGTCGAGGCCGATGAGCACAACGAGGAAGCCTGGCTCTGGCTCAGCGGCGCCGTGGATGACCCGGAGGATCAGCGCACGGCCCTGGAAAACGTGCTCGCGATCAATCCCCAGAATCCTCACGCTCTCTTCGGGCTTGCCGTGCTCGATGGCAAGGCCTGAAGCCACTACGCCGCTGCGGTTTGCATCCTGGCGTTGTGCGGCCGTATCGCGTGGCCGCTCCAGCCAGCGCGCGCCGGCACCTCATCGCGGCACACTCCACGCTGTGCTCCAGCCAGCGCGCGCCGGCACCTCATCGCAGCACACTCCACGCTGTGCTCCAGCCAGCGCGCGCCGGCACCTCATCGCAGCACACTCCACGCTGCACTCCAGCCAGCGCGTGACGTCACCCGATTGCGGCGCGCTCCGCCCGGAGCCTACCACAACCTCATCGCGGCGCTCTGCATCCCCCACGCCGCAATCCGAAGCGGCCCCGCGTTACGCCCCCGCCGCGTGGGGCGCCTCTTCCAGCGCTTCGACCTGACCCACCCAGTACGTGTTGGGTCGCACCGTGGCAACGCCTCGAACCTGGACGCCGGCCATGTCGGTCAGTTCCGCCTCGTTCACCAGGACGAGCGTTGGGCGAACCCCGTTGAAGCGGCGACTGTAGGCCGCAATTGCCTCCTCGATTTTGCGCGCAATGCTCAGTTTCGGATTATCGTCGTACCAGACCAGAAAGGGCGGACGTTTGGGCAGCATGGACGCCTCCTACCAGCGAACGTGCCAGGTGCCGGCACGCGGGTTCTCAAACAGCGTGCAGCGGCGTCCATCGGCACAGCGAACGGCAAAATAGCGCCGGGCGGCACGGCGGCCGCGGCCCGCCTCCTCCCAGATCGCCTCGACCTGTACAATCAGGTGGACGGCACCCCGGCTGCGGAAGCGCGCCGGTAGAAAACCGTAGCGCCGGGCGGTTAACGCGACCGGTTCTTCTGCGGGACGCCGCCCCGCGCCCGTATGACACCGGGATAGGGACGCGGTACGCCAGGTGATCATCATTGCCGACCTCGTAGAGATGGACACCTTGTCTGGCTGATAGTATAATAGAACATACGTTCGGTGTCAAGATATCCTCACGGATGCCCCGATGGGCCTGGGGCCGACGCATGCGCCCCCAGCGTCCCCCCACCGGCGCGCGCACCCCGGCGCGCATGCTTCGGCCCACGCCCCCCGGTCGGCCCACGCCCCCACGGGGCACGCCCGGCCACCCCCGCGGCCTCGGGGCGACACGGGGCGCCCCCGGGGCCGTGGCACGCAGGGCCGGGAGACAACACGGGGGCGAGGTCGAAGCATACGCACACGCGCCGCGGTGCGGGTAGGGGGCGGAGCCGGCGCATGCGTCGGCCCTACATAATCCGGGGCCGGCCGTGTACGGGGGCGGCCCACGCCCCCACGGGGCACGCCCGGCCACCCCCGCGTGGGGCGGCGTCGCCGCACCACACCCGACCGCCGGAGGCAGAGGCTGTATCAGCCCTGCCCCGCCTCCACGCCGCCAACGTTCATCGAGCGAGTGTGGTATGATTCCGCTGTGCGGCTGGTGGCTCGTCGCGATGATTGTGCTGAAGGCGTCAACGGATGGCGTGGGTAACCAACGCCTGCCTCGCGCGCAACCATCCGTCTCAACCAGATTGACGAGCTACCGGGAGCAAGGAGGGTACGGTCAATGGGAACGCACAACGACACCGCGGCTCCGCAGGAGCGCGAGGACGTTGCCCGGCGGTACCGTGAACTGCTTAGCACCTACAAGACGATCAACGCTGAAGTGGCCGAGCTGGCCTGGTCGCTCGCCGATCTCGAGCAGCAGATTGCCACGCTTGCTGCCAGCACCGGGGTGGCCGGCGCGCGGTTGAGGCAGCGCCTGCGCGATCTGCGCCACCAGCGCGATGCGCTGGAGGAACAGGCGCTCCAGCGTATGGATCAGGCCGAGGCCATCGCCGGGGAGCTTGCGCGCCTGCGTCGGGCCCTGGACGACGTCGAAACGCCTGTGGCCGGGCGCCCGGGGTGACCTGCAGACAGGTTTAGGCATCCCGTGGCTGTTGCGCCACGGCCCCTCGCGACCGGTCGGTGGAGGGGTAGAGCTGTGGAAATGTGGAGTTGAACGCCAGATTGTCAACCTGCTTTGAGGCGCCACCCGCAGATTCCCTTGCTCATGGCTACTCCAGCACAATCTCGCCACTCCTCCCGCCCCGTTTTTCGGCCAGACGAATGTCTCCGATACGCATGCCCCGATCCACGGCTTTGCACATATCGTAAATCGTCAGCGCAGCTACGCTCACCGCGGTCAGAGCCTCCATTTCTACGCCCGTCGGCCCGCGGGTACGCACCCGCGCCTCGATGTGCAAGGCGCTCGCCACGGGGTCGGGTTCGATGGTGACGCTTACGTGGGTCAGGAGCAGGGTGTGGCACAGAGGAATGAGTTCCGGTGTGCGTTTGGCGGCCATGATCCCTGCGATGCGCGCCGCTGCCAGCACGTCACCTTTCGGCGCGGCGCCGCTCACGATGAGTTGTAACGTTTCGGGCTGCATGGTGATGCTGCCGCGCGCCACAGCCTCACGCTGGGTATCGGCTTTGGTCCCTACGTCCACCATGTGTGCCTGCCCTCGCTCGTCGAGATGCGTGAGTCGGGGCGTGTCCTCGGGATGGCTCATAGATGCCTCTCCATCGTGTGCAGCGGTTCAGGTGTTGGGGACCCCGGCGGTAGTTATCCGCAGCGACGTCCCCTGGCGCGATTACAGATTGCTGGCGTCTATGCGGCTGCGCCGCTCCCTGCCAGAATGAAAACAGATTTCTTCCTGGGCGGGCTGCGCTCTCCCACACTCTCCCGCGCACGGCCTGTGTTCACGTGAGATGTGCAACAGGTCGCCTGGAAGTGCGCTAGGGGATCGCCACCGGCGCCGCGCTGAGCACCCAGTCCTCATACAGGGTATCGAGTTCGCACAGGCAGGCAGCCTCGGCGGCGCGCAACACGTCAGGGCCGGCGGTTTCGCGGTACTTGCCCTCGGCCAGATAGCGCTGCAGGAAGCGTCCGAAGCCCTCCTCTCCGATCTGGCCGCGCAGGGCGTGGAAGAAGAGCGCGGCTTTGGCGTAGGCCACGGGCACATAGTTGCCGCGCAGTCCGCCCGGCGGCGTGGCCAGGGGCGCATCGCGGTTGGCTTCGCGCAGGCGGCGATAGAGACCGCGGAAGTACTCCAGCTCTTCCGCGGCTCGCACGCCGTTGCCTACGGCTTCGTAGTAGAGCACCTGGGCATAACTGGCCAGACCTTCGTCGATCCACGGCTCGCCCTGGGCATCGGTGCCCACCAGGCTGTACCACCACTGGTGGGCGATCTCGTGCGCGATCGTGGTTTCCAGCACCCGGTCGTTGTCGGTGTACAGCGTCTGCTCGATCAGGACCGCGCCAGGGTACTCCATACCCAGGAAGGTGGTCATGGCGCCCTGCACCACCTCGAGTTCGGCCAGCGGGTAGGGGCCGTAGCGCAAATTGTAGGCGCGCAGGGCCTGCTCGGCGAAGCGCAGCGCCCGGCGCCCGGCATCGGCGTTCGCCAGTTGATAGTGACTAACAATGCGCGTACCCTCCACCACGGCGCTTGCCTGTTCCAGGCCCCGGGTGAAGCCGAGGTAGAACTCGCGCTGTGGGCCGCTCACCAGGCGTTCGCGGCGCTTTCCGGCTCGCGCCGGAAGGCTGTTGACCCGCGAACCGGTGCTGACCAGGGTCCAGGCACTCGGAAACTCCACCGTGACCTCGTACAGTCCCACATTGGTCACGGCAAAGTCGCCGCGGCTCTCGATGGGGCGCCGATCCCAGCCGCTGTCGATGAACTGCCGGGCGAGGACGGGGTAGAAACCGGCGAGGGACCAGAGACCGGCCTCCTGGTTAAAGGCGCCAAAGGTGCGGGCACTGGCGTTGCGCGGCGTTCGGGCGACGAAGCGCACATCGGCGCGGGCCATGCCCCCCGGCGGCAGCGCTCGGGGCAGGGCCAGCCAGAGCAGGGTATCGCCCTGTTCGGTGCCTGAGGTCGCGGGCCGGCCATCCACGCTGGCGGCGGTAACATCGAGACGGCCGCCATAGTCGGGATGGTTGGGATAGAGCCGGAAGTAGAGCCGGTCGTACCTCAGGCCCGAGCGGTTGGTGACGGTGACGCTGACGGTGCCGCGCACGGTCAGCGCGACGGGGTCAGCCGTGGCGACAATGGTGTAGCGATCCCACTCGGCGGCACGGGCCAGGTCGCCGATGTGGGCCGGCAGCAACGCGGCCGTCTGGGCGGCGAGAAAGGGATCGGCGGCCGAGAGCGGCGCCAGCCCCGGCTGGCGCGCGACAGGCGCGGCCAGGGCGCCGGCTACGAGCGCCAGGGCGAGCAACGGGCCGCTCAGGGTGCGAAGCATCCGTTCAACGCAACCGCGACGCGCGGGTTGCGTCGGCGAGCAATGCGTCATAATTGGGAAGTTTGCCTATAGCTAAAGTCGTCAAAGCGTGCTATGCTACATATGTCAGACCCAGATACTCTACCACGATGCGGGCAACGCTTCCAGCACACAAGACCCGCGGCAGGAAGGAGGATGGCGATGACGATCCAGTATGAGCGCGCACCGAGCCGACCGGCCCGTCCCACCGCAGCGCCTCCCACCACCGGCGAACGCCCCGTGTACACGCGCTACTGCGCTGCGCCCCGGCCAGCCCATCCAATCGGTGAACCACGCTACCTCCACGCGCTGCTGGTGGCGGCCTGGTTGGGACGGCTCATCGATCCGTTGCCCCACGTACCCACGAAGGGACAACCCGCCCGAGGGCTGCGAGTTCCGTGAGGTTGACCGGTGTCAGCAGTGGTCGCCCGGTGAGGGCGGCCACCAGATTCTCGGCGGCCAGGGTCGCCATCCGGGTGCGTGTCGCCAGGGTGGCGCTGCCGATGTGGGGCACGCACACGCAGTTGGGCAGGCTGAGGAGGGGATGCTCGGGGCCGATCGGCTCGCGCTCGAAAACATCGAGGCCCGCAGCCCGCGGGCGCCCGGCGCGGAGCGCTGCCACCAGGTCCTCTTCGTGTACCAGCGGCCCGCGCGCCACATTGACGAAGACCGCCGTATCACGCATCAGCGCGAACTCGCGCGCACCGAACATCCCCCGGGTTGCGGGCGTCAGCGGCGCGGTTACCACAACGAAGTCACTCTCGCGCAACAGATCCTTGAAGGGCCGGTACACCGCCCCGGTCGCGGCCTCCAGCGCAGGAGCCCGGCGGCGGTTGTGGTAGAGCAACCGCATCGCGAAGCCACGACCCCGGCGCAACACGGCTCCACCAATGCGCCCCGCGCCGACCACGCCCAGCGTTGCACCGTACACATCCACCCCCACCATCTGCAGCGGGTGCCAGGGTCCCCACGCGCCTGCGGCGATCATGCGCTGGCCCTCGACGATGCGCCGGGCAGCGGCGAGCATCAGCGCCCAGGCGAGATCGGCGGTGGTTTCGGTCAGCACGTCGGGGGTATTGGTCACCAGCACGCCCCGCGCAGTACAGGCCGCCACATCAATGTTGTCGTAGCCTACGGCCATGTTCGCCACCACGCGCAGGCGCGGAGCAGCGGCCAGCACCTCGGCGTCCACCCGCTCGGTGAGCAGGCTCAGCAGACCTTCGGCGCCGGCTACCCCGCGCAGAAACTCATCCCGGGGCACAGGACGCTCCGCCTCGTCCCACAGGCTGACCAGGCATGTCTCCGCCAGAAGGCGCATGGCCGGCTCTGGCAAGCGGCGGGTAACGTACACCGTTGGGCGAGCTGACGACATGGCACGATCCGTTTCAGTTCAGAGCCGATATCCGCGCGACGGCGTGGCACACCACGGCAATGAACGCCGATACTCCAACGAGGTTTCATCTCAGCCGTCCATGGGGCTGCGCCGCACAACGCCAGAATGAACTTGCTTGTTCTCCGGGAGAGCTGCGCCTCCCAGACCCTCCTCGTCGGCAGGTTGTTCTCCGAGAGAGCTACGCCCTCCCAGACCTTCCCATTCCACGGACCAGCCGTAGAGCCACGCTCAAGCCGGGGCGCTCAAATCTGAAACCAGGACTCAGAGCACCACCACGTGGACCTCGGGCGGACCGTGGATACCCAGCGAGAGGGTCATCTCGATATCGGCGGTGCGCGACGGGCCGGTGATAAAGGTCAGGTGGCTGGTTGCATCGAAGAGCGCCGCGCCGTAGCGTTCGCGCAGGAACGTCAGGGCCTCACCCAGACCGCGCACCAGTTGCGAGCGCTGCGCCACAGCGATGTGGCAGGGGGCAAGGAGCGAGGCCAGGCGGGGGCGACCGGGGCCGTGGCGCAGCACCAGCGTGCCGCTCTCGGCAATGGCGCAATCGACCCCCGAGAGGCACACCGACACAGGCTCCAGGGTCTGCAAGCGTTCCTTGCGGGCGGCGCCGTGCACGCGCGCATCGAGGACGCTCACGCCGCGCGCGGCGAGCATCGCCGGAAGACCGGGCAGGTCGATCTGTTCGAGATCCCAGGCGATCACCTGGCGGGCCTCACGTTCGTCGAGCAGGCGCACGATCGCCTCCAGGGCCTCTTCAGCATCGGCAACCGGGTAGGTGCGCCCTTCGAGCTTCGCCAGTTCCGCGCTGAATTGGGCGACCAGATCAGCGGCAGGGGGATGGACGAAGGGCGGGGCGGCGTGGGGCGCAGCGCTTGCCTCCTTTTCGAGCCAGGAGCGGCTGGAGGCCAGACTGGTACGCAGGTTGGCGAGGATTTGATCGCGGCTCATAGGCATGTACCTCAAAAGGCGGGGCGGGGAAAGCGGGCCTGCCCACCGGCGGCGAGCCTGTCGTGCGGCGCCCCTGCCCGCGAGGAGCGTGTGGAAGGGTATGCCCTGCTCCGCCTGCGGCGAAGGAGCACTCCGTCCGTCAGATCAGCCGTTGTGGCGCTGGCGTTCGCGCTCCTCCCACCACTCGCTGAACGTCCGGGCGGGAAGAGCAGGAAAATCGCGCCCCCTGGTCCAGAGGTGCAGGGGCGGCGGGAGGCGCCGGATGCGGCCCTTGCGCCGCAGCAGCCGTGTACCGAGCCGGGCGAACTTCCCACCGACCCGGTAGAGGGCCGGATTGTTCATCATCGCGGCATAGCCCTGGATGGCCGTTTTCTCGATGGGATGGAACTTGCCGGCCCTGACCGCATCGGCGCGCAGGCGCAGCAGCAGGTCGGGAATGGCGATACGCACCGGGCAAACCTCCTGGCAGGCCCCGCAGAGCGAGGAGGCGTAGGGCAACAGGTGATTATCGGGCAGGTCGGGCTGAAGCAGGGGCGTAAGGATGGCGCCAATCGGCCCGGAGTAGACCCCACCGTAAGCATGGCCGCCGATACTCTGGTAGACCGGGCAGGCATTGAGGCAGGCCCCGCAGCGGATGCACATCAGCGCCTCGGCATACTGGCCGCCGAGGATCTGCGAGCGGCCATTGTCCAGCAACACAAGATGGAACTCCTCCGGGCCGTCGGCCTCGCCGGGGCGAGCGGGACCGCTGATGATACTGGTGTAGACCGAGAGTTTCTGGCCGGTGGCGGAGCGGGCCAGCACCTGTAGCATCACCCCCAGGTCCTCAAGCCGCTCAACAATGCGCTCGATACCCATAATCGCCACGTGGATACGCGGCACAGAGGTGGTCAGGCGCGCATTGCCCTCATTCTCGACAATAACCACGGCCCCCTCATCGGCGACGCCAAAATTGACACCGCTGATGCCCATATCGGCGCGCAGGAAGCGCTGGCGCAACGCCTGACGCGCAGCGCGGATCATCGGCGGCACCTCGGTGGTGGGTGGCATACCGAGATGTTGCTCGAACAGCGCGCTAATCTGCTCGCGGGTCTTGTGGATCGCGGGGGCGATAATGTGCGAGGGCGTCTCGCCGGCGATCTGGATAATGTACTCACCCAGGTCGGTCTCGACCACTTCAACGCCGGCCCGTTCGAGGGCCTCATTGAGGTGGATCTCTTCGGAGGCCATGGACTTGGACTTCACAATCGAGCGCACACCGCGATTGCGAGCCAGTTCGGCGATGTAGCGTTTGGCCTCCTCACCATCACTGGCCCAGCAGACGTGCCCGCCGCGAGCCTCGACCCGTTCAGCGAGGCGCACGAGCAACTCATCGAGGCGACTCAGAGCATGGGCGCGGATGGCGCGGGCCTGGTCCCGCAGCGTATCGGCATCGCTAAGCGCGCCGATGGCTCCGGAACGATTGCCGACAAAGCGGGCGGTAGCACGGTTGAGCGCCGTGCGTAGCGTCTCGTCGTGGAGCGCAGTATCAACGCGGTCAAAGAAGTGCAGGGAGTGCGTGCTCATGCAATTGTAAGCATCCTTATCGTGAGACTCTCAAGGGTCAGTACACCAGGTAGCCTGTCAACCAGGTGTGCCATGCTCTGCTTGTCCCTTTCCCGGCCCTCTAGTGTCGAGGAGAAGCGTACGGCTCGTTCCTCCGCGGGGAAGGATCGGGTGCGGCGGTTGGGAGGGGCGCCTTCCCGAACCTGCGCCATACTTTGCCATTTCGCGCCCCGGCGATCAACGTTCATACCGGTCGCGCATCGACCATATTGGCGAGAACCTCGGCAATGTGACGCGCGCGAACCGGGCTGCCACGGCGTGACAGGCCACCGGCGATCTGGGTCATGCACGAAGCATCGCCAGTAACCAGCAGATCAGGTTCTGCGGCATGAACGTCATGAATCTTTCGATCGAGCATAGCTTCGGAAATAGCATACTGTTTGATGGCAAACAAGCCACCGAATCCACAGCAGGTATCGCGGTTGGGCAGCGGGTGCACCTCAGCCCCCTGAACGTTCGCCAGCAGCGCGCGGGCCTGGCGCCCCACGCCGAGGAAGCGCAGCCCGTGACAGGCATCGTGGTAGCTGATGCGTCCCCGGAAACGGGCGCCGACGTCGGTGACACCGAGCACATCCACCAGATACTCGGTTAGTTCGTAGGTGCGGGCGGCCAGCTCTGCAGCGGGGCCGGCGTAAGGGCTATGGGCAAACAGTTCGGCGTAGAGGTGGCGAATCATTGCCGCGCATGAGCCGGAGGGCAGCACCACATCGCCCTGACCGCGCAGCAACTCAATTGTGCGCCCGGCCACGGCGTATGACTCGTCACGGAACCCGCCGTTGAAGGCCATCTGCCCGCAGCAGGTCAGGCCACGGGGCACGTGAATCGCCACCCCCTGACGTTCGAGGAGATCCACCGTGGCTTTGCCGATTTCCGGGTAGAGCTGGTCCACAATGCAGGTGACGAACAGGGTGACCCGACGCGGCCCGGCGGGGGTGGACACGGTCTGACTCCTTCAGGCATGGTTCGGCAGCGGCGCCGACAGCGTGAGGGGCGCATCTCGCCCTGGAAGAGGTCCGAAGAGGTGTGCAGCGGCACCCCCGGGCTGGCAGGCCGAGCCGAAGCGTGCGTTTAGATTGGAAAGGGGAGGCCTGGCTTGTATTATAGCAAATCCGCTTCGCTCATGTGTATGGGCGCTGAGAGGGTTCCCAGGGCCGATGCAGCTCCGCCTCCAGCAGTGGGGTCTGGATCAGCTGCGCCGCCACACAAGAGCTTTTTCGTTCTGGCGGCTTCGCCGCCAAAGCTAACCAGAAAACCGGGGTTTGGGGCTTGTCCCAACGGTTTTGCAACGGCCCTGGAGTGTTCGACCATTGCTGCCCACCCAACTTCCTTGCAGGCATAGCGCCATGCTGGCAGATGAACAGATTAACGTTTTTCTAGCGAATGATCACACCAGCCTCACCAGGGTCTCATCTGGCTCGATTATGCTCTGTACCAGCGAACCATCGGATGTGAAAATAGCCCGCGCGCGGAAGGGTCTGGAAGGGCGCAGCCCTCCCGGGAAAAATCCTGGCTTCATCTTGTCAGTGTATAGGGAAACGGGGTTTCCCCACACCCATCCCCGAGGGGAGAGCCTGGGAGGGCTACGCTCTCCCAGGAACAAACCTGTGTTCATCTTGCCAGGGTGCAGCGCAGTTGTATGGGCTTCTGAAAGTCAAGACCGTTCAATGAGGCCTGCATCGGAATCAGGTTAGCTTCGAAGGAGGCGCTCAGAATGTCTTTATCTGCCCTTAAAATGAAAATGTTCACTCGCGTGGTATTGCTCATCGGCCTGGCGCTGGGAGTCATTGGGGGCGCCACGATCATTCCGCGACCGGCGCGCGCCAATGTACAGCCCTCCTGCTCCACCTCCCCGTTGTACACGAACGGCACGTTCGTTACTGCACCGGGATTCAGCATGGCGACACTGCCCGATACCGGCTGGGGGTTCCTGGCACAGCCTAACCAGACCGAACCAAACGACGGTAACGTGGCAGGAGATGGGGTCCTTAGAGCGCGGCTGGCCGACGATTTTGTGGTGACAGGTAACGGCTGGCGCCCATCGGCTGTGACACTATATGGGTATCAGATCGACAGTCCAACGACTTCAACGATCAACGGCGTTGTTGACCTGCGTCTCTGGAACGGCATACCAGGCAACGGCGGCGCGGTCATCGCCGGGCCCATCGCCGGGACGATCATCCAGAACACCTTTACCAATGTCTACCGGGTTCGCAGTGACCTGCCGAACGAGACCCGCCGTCCGATCATGGCGGTGACGATCACCTGGCCGTTTAGCGACGTAGAGACCCTCGCGCCCGGAACCTACTGGCTCGAATACGGATTGACGGGCAGTAACACCTTGTCTGGACCCTGG
>JBDNDG010000149.1:0-10254 GCA_046719255.1 Chloroflexaceae bacterium | reverse complement strand
ACTTACCCTCCGCGGGCGGGTGCTGCCTGTGGGTGGGATCAAGGAGAAGGTGCTCGGGGCCTACCGCGCCGGCATTCGCGAAGTGGTGCTGCCAAAGAAGAATGGCCGTGACCTGGTCGAAATCCCAACGGTGGTGCGCTCAAAGCTGAACGTGCGCCTGGTCAGTCATATTGATGAGGTGATTGCCCTGGTGCTCGGCCCACCCCCGCCGAAGCCCGAGAAACGCAGCGCCCGCACGGTGATCACTCGCTCACGCGAGGACTGAGCGCCGGGCCGCCGGTAGAAGTTACACATGGTTGCCGCGTTCAGTATCCCCCGGAGCAATGAAGATGTTCTGGGAGGGCTGTGCCTGGCCAGGCCCTCCCCGCTGGCAGGGGCCCGGGGAACCCCGGTGTCCCCGACGTTCACATCTAGGGCGCGTCAATGAGAAAGTCGGCCGCCACGTAGCCTTCGCGTCCATCGGGGGCGCGCACCTTGCGCCAGAGATAGTCGCCGCCCGGCACGTCCGGCCCGATCGCCTCCACCCGCGTGCCTTCGGGCAGAGTTGTGATCGGTGCGCCAGTGGTCGAAGGGTCGGGGCGCAGGAAAAGGCCCTGGCCATTCGTGCCGCTGACGATGTAGAAGCGCCCGGCCGGGGCCGCGGTCGGCCCTTCGGGCGTCAACACGGGGTACGGTGCGCCGGACGACCCGCTGCCGGGCAGGGGGGTTGTGACAACAACGGTCGGCTCGCGGAAGCCCACACCGGCTTCGCGCTGTTCGGTGCGGGCAAAGGCGAGCAGGGTGATGAGCAGCACGACACTCAGCAGGGCAATACCGGCCAGGTAGCGCCAGCCGCCGGCCTGCAACCAGAGTTGCAACTCCTGGGGCGAAGCCGGCAGCAGGCTGCGCGCCCGGCGGCGCTGGCCCGTTGAGCGTTCCCTGCGCCAGTTGGCATCGGCTGGCTCCCGCTCGAGCCACTCGTCGTCATCGGGATCGTAGCGCCGCGTCTGGCCGGACCTGCCGGTTTGCCCTGACGCCTCTCGGCCGGGCAGACGTTGCGTCTGCCCACGCCGATTCTCCGCGTCGCCCATGGTTCTCTCCTTCTTCAGCGCGTGTATGATAGCACAGAACCAGGCGCAACGGAACATTTTAGCGGGAGCGGGGCGATTGCGGCGTGGGCAAGCGAACCCATTCCGGGCAGGCCGGAGCCTGTTCTGAGCGCCGCGAGGGGCGAAAAGCGCAGGCCCTGGCGAAGGGGTGGGTGCGACGATTTCCCGCCGGGCCGTCCCTCCGGCAGGCGCGGGGCCGGCTGGTGCGTTCACATCTGCAATTGCACGAGGTACCTCTGTGGAAATCACGCTCGACTCGCCCCTCGACATGCACCTCCACCTGCGCGAGGGGGCCATGCTACGCCAGGTCGCCCCACTGAGCGCCCGCCATTTCGCGGGGGCGGTGGTTATGCCCAACCTGACGCCGCCGGTGGATAGCCTGGAGCGGCTGCGGGCCTACCGCGCGGCGATCCTGGAGGCCGTCGCTCCCCTCACCTTCACGCCCTGGATGACGCTCTTCTTCCGGCCCTACCCCGCAGCTACCCTGGCGGCCGCGCGGGATGAGATCATCGGCATCAAGCTCTACCCCGAGGGTGTGACCACGAACAGCGCCGGGGGCGTGCGCGACCTGGAGGCGGTAGAGGACACCCTGGCCGCCATGGAGCGCCTGGGCATTCCGCTGCTGGTTCACGGCGAGACCCACGGCTTTGTGCTCGACCGGGAGGCGGAGTTTTTGCCCATCTACGCGCGCTGGGCCGAACGCTTCCCGCGCCTGACGATCGTTATGGAGCACATTACCACCGCCGCCGCCCTCGACCTGCTCGAGCGCTTCCCCAATCTCGCAGCGACGGTCACGGTACACCATCTGCTGACCACCCTCGACGATGTGGCCGGGGGGCTGCTCCAGCCTCACCTGTTCTGCAAGCCCATTCCGAAGCGCCCGGAAGATCGCGCGGCATTGCAGGCGGCGGCGCTGCGCGCCCATCCGCGCCTGATGTTTGGCAGCGACTCGGCGCCGCACCCGCGCGAGCGCAAGGAGGCCGCCGCCTGTGCCGCAGGGGTCTTCAGCGCGCCGGTGGCCCTGGCGCTGCTTGCCGGGCTGTTCGCGCGCCACGACGCGCTGGCGAACCTGCAAGCCTTCGTTTCGGACAATGCCCGGCGAGTGTACGGCGTCACCCCGCCGGCCCGGCGCGTCCGCCTGGCCCGGCACCCCTGGCAGGTGCCGGAACGCTACGGCGATGTGGTGCCGTTCTATGCTGGTCAGACGCTGGAGTGGCAGGTTACCGATGTTGAACCCTGAGTCTGTTGCCGCGGTCGAAGCGGCCCGCTTCGGTGAACGGTTCGTGCGCCCACTGTACACTGGCTATGGCTTCGCCGCGATTCCCGGTACCATCGAGTACCTGCTCACCGGCGCGGGTGACACCACCCTGCCGCCTGCGGCCATCCCTGGTGGCCTGGAGCGGCGCGAAACGGTGGTCCTGCTGTTCCTCGACGCGCTTGGCTGGCAGTTCTTCGCGTCCCACGTTGAACACTACCCATTCCTCCAACGCGCGCTCGACCACGGCGTGGTCTCGCGGTTGACAACGATGTTCCCCTCGACCACCGCCGGCCATGTTACCGCCATCCACACCGGCCAGCCGCCGGGTCAGTCGGGAGTGTTCGAGTGGTTCTTTCACGAGCCGACCCTGGGCCGGATCATCGCGCCATTGCTGTTCTCCTACGCTGGCGAGCGTGAGCGTGAGACCCTGGCGGCCGCCAGGGTACAGCCGGCAGCGCTGTTCCCCACGGCGACGCTGTACCAGCGCCTTGCGGCGGCGGGGGTGCATTCGACGGTGTTCATGGAAAGTTCCTACGCCTATTCGTCCTACAGTCGCATCGTGTGCGCGGGCGCGGATACGGTGGCCTACCACACGCTTGCCGAGGCGATTGTCTTGCTCAGCCAGCGTCTGGAGGCCCGCCGCGGTCCGGCGTACTACATGCTCTACGTGGATACGGTTGACTCCCTGTGCCATACTTACGGCCCTGCGGCGCCTCACGTCGAGGCCGAGATTGACGCGGTGCTGACCACGCTCGACCGGCTGCTGCACCCGGCCCTGGCACGCTCAGGGCGGCCCGTGCTGCTGTTGTTCACCGCCGACCACGGGCAGATCGGGGTGAACCCCACCACCAGCCTGCTGGTCAACCGCCTCCTCCCCGAACTGGTGGCCGCCACGCCCATCGGCGCCGATGGGCGCCCGCTGGCACCGGGCGGCTCCAACCGCGACCTGTTCCTCTACCTCAACCCGGATCGGGTAGAGGAGATGCGGGCCGCGTTGAGTGAGCTGCTGGCCGGGCGCGCCGAAGTGTACCGCGTGGTTGACCTGGCCGCGCAGGGGTTTTTCGGCCCCCAGGTCTCCCCCGTCTTCCTGGCGCGCGCTGGCGACCTGGTGGTGCTGCCCTATGCCGGCGAGGCGGTCTGGTGGGAAGACGGGCGCTTCAAGCAGCGCCTCCTGGGGATGCACGGCGGCCTGACCCCCGAGGAGGCGCATACCGAGCTGGGTGCGCTGGTGTATGGGGAGGATTGATCGTCACGCATCGTCGCGCAGCGATGAGATGCCAGGCAGTTTTCCCCGGAAGGCGCCGCCTTCTCCACCCCTTTCCTGGAGCAGGGCGTTGGGAAAACCCGCTTTTCCCACATCTCAGCCGTCCTTGCGGCTGTGCTGCACAACGCCAGAATGAAAAGAATTGTTCCTGGGAGGGCGCAGCCCTCCCATCCCGACACCATTGTCGTGGGCAGCGCGGGAGCGATGGAGTACAATGCCATGACTTGCTCGCCGAAACTATCCCAGGAGCCAGGTGATGTTTGATCGCAGCCCTGAATACTTCACCCCGCAGGAGACCGCGCTGTTACAGCCGTTCGTGACCAATACCGAACGGCCGATCTTCTGCCTGCGCAACCTGCCGGAGGTCGTAAAAGGCGCACTCTTCTCACGCTACAGCCGCAGCACCAGAAGCCTGCGCCGTCTGCTGCTCGATGAGTTCATCAATGCCCCCGAGTCTGGCTTCAGCGCCATCGTGGCCGGCGCGGGCGCTAATGCGACTGAACAACTGGTTGCCGTCAGGCAGGCCGAGGCTTTCTACGACCGGGTGCTGATCGGCTACGGCGACGACTCGGTGGCCGAGCTTGGCGGCGCCCACATTGCCTGTGAGGGCGTGAGCAACATCGCCGCCAAGCTGCTGGAGGACAGTCGTCTCGGACTGTCGCCCCTCGAGAAGTCTACCCGCTACGTGCGCTTCGACCAGCAAGGGCCGGAAGGATACGCCTATCTGCGCGAGCCTGCGCTGATGGCTTCGCGGTACGCTACGCGCTTTACGGCGGCTATGGACGATCTGTTCCGCACCTACAGCGCGCTCCTCGAGCCGGTGCAGGCCTGGGTGCAGGCCCGCTTTCCCCGCGACCCGACGGTCTCAGCGCGGGCCTACGCCAGTGCTGTTCAGGCCAAATCTTGCGACCTGCTCCGCGGCCTGTTGCCCATGGCCACTCGCACAAACGTGGGGTTGTTCGGCAATGGTCGCGCATTCGAGTATCTGCTCATCAAGCTGGCCGCCGCCCCATTCGCCGAGGCACGGCAGCTCAGCCAGGCGATGCAGGCCGAGCTGGATCAGGTGATTCCTTCGTTTGTGAAGCGTTCCAAAAGTGAGCGCGGGGAGGCCTACGCCGCCTACCTCACCGCAACTCGCGAGCAGGTGGCCGCGCGGGCCGCCGGTCTGGACCTCCCCAGTCTGCCTGAGGACGATGTGACGGTTCGGCTGGTTGATTTCGACCCCCAGGCCGAGTTGAAAACGGTGGCGGCGATCCTGTACCCGCACCTGGATCTGCCGCTCGCGGCGCTGTACGAACTGGTTGCGACTATGCCCGAGAGCGAGCGGGTTGCGCTCATCAACGCCGCTGTTGGCGAGCGCGCGACGCGCTTTCAGCGCCCCGGGCGCGCCTTCGAGGAGCCGTATTACACCTTCGACATTCTGGCCGACATCGGTGCATACCGCGATCTCCAGCGCCACCGCGTCCTCACCCAGGAGCGCCAGCGTTTTACGGTGGTTCACGGCTTTATTGTGCCGCCGGAGCTTGAGGAGATTGGCGTGGCCCACGCCTATAGCGCGGCAATGCAACAGGCAGCCGAGGTTTACACCGCCATGCAGGCCGAGTTTCCGCATGAGGCCCAGTATGCCGTGCCGTTCGGCTTTCGGGTGCGCTGGCGGGTCAAGCTGAACCTGCGCGAAGCCTACCACCTGCTTGAGTTGCGCAGCGCGCGGCAGGGCCACCCCACATATCGGCAGATCGCCCAGGCGATGTTTCGCGAGATTAGCGCGGTTCACCCGACACTGGCCCGGGGGATGCGTTTTGTTGATCAGAATACCTATGATCTGGAGCGTCTCGCCGCCGAGCAACGCCTCGATCAGAAACGACAGCGCCGGGATACCGGCGGAGTGGGGGACGGCGCGTGACCAATCGCTGTTCCTCGCGACCGGGGCCGGTGCAAGGCCCGCCTCCGGCGGTGGGTATCGGTCCATCCGGGGGCAACCGCGCCCCGGGGCAATGGGTGGCGGCCCCGGGAGCGCACGGCACCACCGCGGGGCAACCGCACGCCCCGGCGCGGGTCAGGCCGAAGTATGCGCGTGCGCGGCCATCACGGGGCAACCGCGCGCCCCGGCGCACGGCGCAAACCTCGTTACGGGCGCCCGGGTGAGGCACGACCGTTGCCGGCAGGGTCACAGTCGCGCGGAGTTCGTGCAGAATATAACGTCATGCCCACCTGCCTACCTGCGCAACCACAATTGACACTGGTTCGCCCGCCGTGCTATACTCCGGCGGAAGTGCATAGCGCTCATCAAGAGGGGTGGAGGGACCGGCCCGACGAAACCCCAGCAACCCCCCAGAACGGTGTCGCGCCGCGCGCCAGCCTGGAAGGGTGCTAATTCCGGCAGCGAAAGCTGGGAAGATGAGGTCATCGGAGCCTTCACACCAGCGTGTGAAGGTTTTTTTGCGCCACGACGCATGAGGAGCATCACCGCAGTGACGAAGCCTAAGCCAAGCTACCTTGAAGCCCTGCGCGAGCGCGTCTTGATCTACGACGGCGCGATGGGCACCAGCATCGACACCTTCACGCTGACCGTTGAGGACTACGGCGGCGAACGTACCTTCGGTAACCGCGATTACCTGGTGATCACCCGACCCGATGTCATCAGCCGCATCCACGAGTCTTTTATGGAAGCCGGGGCGGATGTGCTGGAGACCTGCACCTTCCAGTCTACCCGCCTGCGTCTGGAGGAGTGGGGGCTGGGTGAACGCACCCTCGAGATCAACCGCGCCGCCGCCCGGCTTGCCCGTGAGGTCGCCGATCGGTTCGAGGCCCGCGATGGCCGTCCGCGTTACGTCGCTGGCTCGATGGGGCCGACCGGGAAGTTGCCCTCGTCCGACGATCCGGCACTCTCCGACATCAGCTTCGAGGAGCTGAGCGCGATCTTTCGTGAGCAGGCCATTGGCTTGATCGAAGGCGGCGTTGATGTGCTGCTGGTGGAAACCAGTGTGGATATTCTCGAGGTCAAGGCCGCTCTCGACGGCATCCGTCGCGCTAAGGCCGAGTTGAACCGCCCCGATGTGGCCGTGCAGGCCCAGGTCTTTCTCGATCTCTCCGGGCGCATGTTGCTCGGCACCGATGTGCCGGCGCTGATCGCCACCCTGGAGGCTATGCCCGTGGACGTGATCGGGTTGAACTGCTCCACCGGCCCCGAGCATATGCGCGCGGCGATCCAGTACCTCACCGCTCATTCGCGCAAGCCGATCTCCTGTATTCCCAACGCCGGCCTACCGCTGGAGGTTGATGGCCAGACGGTCTATCCAATGGAGCCAGAGCCATTCGCGCGCATCCTGGGCGAGTTTGTGGGCGAGTACGGTGTGAGTGTGGTTGGAGGATGTTGTGGCACCACGCCGGCCCATATCGCGCGTCTGCGCGCCGAGGTCGGCTACAACCGCCGACCCGCGCCCCGGCAGATCGAATACATTCCCAGCGTCTCCTCGGGCATTCGCGCCGCCGCCTTGAAGCAGGATGTGACGCTTACCATGATCGGCGAACGGGTAAACACCCTCGGCTCGCGCAAGGTCAAGCGACTGCTGCTCAACAACGATTACGACGGAGTGCTGGAGGTGGCCCGCGAACAGGTTGACAGCGGCGCGCACATGCTCGATGTCTGCGTGGCCATGACCGAGCGCTCCGACGAGAAGGAGATGATGGTCACGCTGCTGAAGAAGCTGACCATGAACATCGAACTGCCGCTGGTGATTGACACCACCGAGGCCGATGTGCTGGAGGCGGCGCTGGCCGTGTACCCCGGTCGCGCCGTGGTGAACTCGGTGTCGCTGGAGGGTGGACGCGGTGAGAAGCTTGACCGCATCCTGCCGCTCGTCGCCCGCTACGGGGCCGCAACGGTGGTCATGACGATTGATGAAGAGGGTATGGCCCACACGCGCGAGCGCAAGGTCGCCATCGCGCGGCGCATCGCGCGCATCGCCGAGGAGGAGTACGGCATTCCCGCCGAGGCGCTGATCTTCGACGTGCTCACCTTTCCGATCACCACCGGCCAGGAGGAGTTGCGCAATGCCGCCGTTGAAACCATCGAGGGCATTCGCCTGGTCAAAGAGCAGATCCCCGGCTGCTTCACCACCCTGGGCGTCAGCAATCTGAGTTTCGGCGTGGCGCCTCACGCCCGCGCCGCGCTCAATTCGGTCTTCCTCTACCACGCCGTCGCCGCTGGCCTCGATACGGCGATCATCAACCCCGCCCATGTGACCCCCTACGCCGAGATTCCCGCCGAGGAGCGCGAGGTCTGCGAAGACCTGATCTTCAACCGCCGCGATGACGCCCTGGCGCGCTTTATCGCCTACTATGAGCAGAACCGGGTCACGCAGGAGAGTGAACGGAGCGACCCGACTGCCACAATGAGCGTGGATCAGCGCCTGCACTGGAAGATCCTCCACCGGAAGAAGGAAGGGATCGAGGAGGATATTGACACCGCCGTGACCCGTCGCCTGGATGCCGACCACCCGGCGCAGGCGGCAACGAGCGAGGGCACGCCCCGGGGACGGGCCGCAGTGGATGTGCTCAACAATGTCCTGCTGCCAGCAATGAAGGAGGTCGGCGATCTCTTCGGCGCGGGCCAGCTTATTCTACCCTTTGTGCTCCAGTCGGCGGAGGTGATGAAGAAGGCCGTGGCGCGGCTCGAACACTACCTCGATAGGCTCGACGGTGCCAGCAAGGGCAGGGTGGTCCTTGCCACAGTGTACGGCGATGTCCATGACATCGGCAAGAACCTGGTTAACACGATCCTCTCCAACAACGGCTACACCGTCTACGATCTGGGCAAGCAGGTACCGGCGAACACGATCATCGAAAAGGCGGTGGAAGTCAACGCCGACGCGATTGGTCTCTCGGCATTGCTGGTAAGCACATCAAAACAAATGCCGCTGATCGTGCAAGAGTTACACAAGCGGGGATTAAACTTCCCGGTGCTGGTGGGAGGGGCGGCCATCAACCGCCAGTACGGACTGCGCATCACTTTCGTCGGTGAAGAGGAACCCTACGAGGCAGGCGTCTTCTACTGCAAGGACGCCTTTGAGGGGCTGGAGACGATGGACCGCCTGAGCGATCCGGCGCAGCGCGAGGAACTGGTGCGCGCCACCATCGCCGAGGCGGCCACAGTGTTGCACCAGCGCCAGCGCGGACGGGTGGCGCTGGCGGATCTGGGCAAGGCCAGCCAGCGTGGCGCGCAGGTGCGCTCGAATGTGCGCCAGGACGTACCGGTGCCGACGCCGCCCTTCTGGGGCGCCCGCGCCACTGCGCGCATCCGCCTGGCCGACGTGGTGGCCTGTCTGGACCGCAACGCTCTCTACCGGCTACAGTGGGGCGCGAAGAATGCTAAAGGCGCCGAGTGGGAGCGGCTCAAGGCCGAGTTCGACCAGAAGGTGCGCGATCTCGTGCGCGAGGCCGAGCGCGAGGGCTGGCTCGAACCAAAGGTGGTCTACGGCTACTTCCCCGTGCAGAGCGACGGCAACGATCTGATCGTTTACGACCCGAGTGATCGCGGGCGCGAGTTGACACGCTTCGTCTTTCCACGGCAGCCGGAGCGGGAGCGCCTCTGCATCAGCGATTACTTCCGCGCCGTCGAGAGCGGCGAGTACGACGTGGCCGCCTTTCAGGTCGTGACGATGGGCGAACGGGTAGACGCGCTGACCGAGGAGCTGCAACGCCAGGGCGACTACAGTCGCAGCTACTACGTCCATGGCCTGGGTGTCAGTCTGGCCGAGGCCCTGGCCGAGTACACCAACCGGCTGATCCGGCAGAGCCTCGGCATCGGCGAGAGTCGCGGCAAACGCTACTCCTGGGGCTACCCGGCCTGTCCTGACCTGGAGGAGCACGGTAAGCTCTTCCAGATCCTGCCCGTTGAGCAAATAGGCGTCACGCTCACCGAGGCGTTCCAGCTTGTGCCAGAGCAGAGCACGGCGGCGATTGTGGTGCACCACCCCGAGGCCAGGTACTTCAGTATCGGCAGCGCCCGCGAACGGGCCGAGCAGGATGTCGAAGCGTAACTTCCGGGCGCCCAGGGCGGTACATGGGCAACAACGCAGCTTCATCGCAGCAGGAGTCAGCACCATGCAGTGCCGTCACTTCACCATCCGCCCGGCGCCGGAACACGCCCGTGAAGACGAGGCGCGCCTGAACGTCTTCTTGAGTTCCGTCCACATTCACGCTGTGCAGGTCTCTACGGCAACGGTTCCGGGGGCGGGCTGGTCGGTCCTGGTGTTCTACGAAGCGCGCGGCGCGCGCGCAGCGCGCCCCGGCCTCGATGCCGCGCCGCCGTTGCGCTACCAGGTGGCGTGAGGTGCGAATAGGGGTCGCCTGGTTGCCTCGCCGCAGACGTGAAGAGTCGGAGGGTCACTGGGAGGGCCGGCCCTTCCTGTGACCCTTCTTAAGCCCCTGCATTGTCACGCTGAGCGCAGCGCAACGTCCTGGCAGAGACCGTCCGCTTCAACCGTCCACGCGGCTGCGCCGCACAATGCCAGAATAACAAGCGCTATTCCTGGGAGGGCGCAGCCCTCCCAAACCCTCCTCCCCACAGGCAGGGGGAAGGGGAAACCGGGTTGCCCCTTCCGGCTGTAACCTCCGGCGCATATGGTGCATCATACTGGCGA
>JBDNDG010000148.1:0-10324 GCA_046719255.1 Chloroflexaceae bacterium | reverse complement strand
GCGGTCGGCGCCGCTGCGCTGGGGCCGATACCTGATACACGATGAACAGCGGTGAGCCATCCAGGGGCGAGTGTACCTGATCGACTGTACCGTAGGGAAAGGTGAACTGCACCAGGCCCAATTCACCCGCTCGCTCAGGTACAAAAACAAAGATGGTCGGGCGATCGCGGGCGGCGAGCGCTGGCTCTGGTGGTTCCTGCAACGTATCGTGCACATCAACCCGCTCGATATGCGGGGCCAGGTAGGGAATGGTGCCGAAATCCACGCTCATCCGCGGCCAGCCGAAGAAGACCAGCCGGCTGGCAGACGCGAGGCGCTGCTTATTGACATAATGAACGAGTTCGGTCGCCAGCACAGCATTGGCGTTGCCATAGACCCGTGTGGGCGTGTATTCGACGAAGTAGTAGCGCACACTCAGCGCCGCCAGGGCGACCGTGGCGACGCCGAGGGCCAGCGCCAGGCGCCGGGGGTGCAGCGCGCCCAGGGCCTGCGCCAGGCCCTGAACCAGCAGGGTCAGCCCCAGAGCCACGAAGACAATCGCCGGGATGGCCGTGGTCACCAGGCGCTGGCTCGAAGGTGGACTTTCGGTAAGCATCCCCCCCATAACAATGGCCCCGCCCCACCAGGCCACCAGGGGGAAGATCCGCCGGTCGAAGAGGCGGGTGAGGGCGAACCCGAACCCCAGGATGAAAAGCGTGCCGTGGGCCAGATCGAAGAGCGGATGTGGCGAGCCGTACCAGACCGTGCGGTCGGGGTAGGCGTTATAGGCCAGGGCGGCGCGCCAGAACTGGTCAATCAAGATCGGCAGGGCCCCCTGGCCGCGAATGACCTGCTCGCGCTCCAGCCAGCCGCTCTGGATGATGCCGATGGCATTGAGGCGGGCGTTGTATTCCTCGGGGAAGCGGATGGCGTACTGGATCATCGGTGCAGCGCCGAGCAGCGCCGCGCCCACCAGGGCGGCCACGCCCCGGCCCTGCTGGCGCCAGAAGCCCCGCCCGTCGCGTATGGCCAGCACAAGCAGCACTGCGGCGATCAGGACCGCAACGAAGCGCGCCCCGGCGTAGAAATACTGGGCCACGCCGATCACTGCGCCGCAGAGGGCGTAATCGAGCGGGCTGCGCCGGTCGTAGCCCCGGTAGAGGCAGAGCAACGCCAGGGTGGCAAAGAGACCGTCGGCGATCTGGTTTGAGCCGAGGCGCGAGAAATGGAGATGGTAGTGAAAGCCTGCCAGGAGCGCGGCGCTGATCAGCGCCAGGGTCCGGCCGTGTAGCCGCGCCACCAGGGCGTAGGTGGCGATCACCGTGGCGGTGCCGACGAGCGCCCAGGGCAGACGCAGAGCGGTGGCGTTCTGCCCAAACAGGGCGATGCTGAAGGCGTTGAAGTAGAAACTCATCGTCGGCACCCCGAGCCAGCCGGTGCTGAAGGGGTTCCGGATCTCTCCCGCAAGCACACGCAGGGCCTCCAACCCCTGCGAGCCCTCATCGCCGCTCAGGGTGGGCGGGATGGCGCCGATGTTCCAGGCCCGCAGCAGCAGCGCGAGCGCCCCGATTGCCAGGGGCGCGAGCAGGGCCGCGGGCCTCAAACGCCAGCGCCCTGACCCGCCGGCAGGGGCGGCCATTGCCGCCAGGTAGCAGACCAGCCCCATGGCCCAGGGCAGAACCGTCCAGTTCAGATTGCGCTGCGGCGAGGCAGACTGGTCAGCGCCCAGGGCCACGAGCGGCAGCAGCGCCAGCAGGCTTGCCGCCAGCAGCAGCCCGACCCGCCATGGCGCGCGCGGCGGGGCCGTCGTCGCGCGGCGGTGCTCCGCGGGGCCGGCGCCGCGCATCCACCACAGCCGCTGCCGGGCAAAGGCCAGGCTGATGGTGATGGCTGCCAGCGCCGCCAGGCCCAGCGCCGTCCACGACAACGCGGCGCGTTGCAGAAAGAGGTGCTGGGCCAGCGCAGCGCTTGCCGCGCCGCTCAACGTCAGCGCCAGCACATGCAGACGCGCCGACGCAACGCGTGGTTGGGCAGCATCGCCTGCCGCTGACTCCGGCGTGACGCGCGGTGTCGCCCGCCCCCCTGTCGCCGGGTCCACCGGTTCGAGTGGCTGATAGACGCGGGCTTCGCAGCGCGCTTCAGCCGCGACCCCGTCGGGGCGCCGATGGGCTAAGGCCGCAGGCAAAGCGGCTGGCAGAATGTGTGGCCCGGAAGAAGGGTACATACGCTGGCGTACAGTAGTCGTGCTTGTCCAAATAATTCCGGATCACTCTGGCCAGAGCATCGAGCCGAGCGGTGGCGTTTGAACAGGTTCTTCGTTTACTGGCCGATGGATACAAGACAGTATAAAGATCCACGGGGCGCTCGTCAACCGTTTTGCCATCTGTGAAGCAATTCCCAAATGGCCTGATTTGTGCTATACTTGAGGTCTCAAGTGCCCAGGGTAAGTCCAGGGTGTGAAAGGGTCTTGCACAGCGCCGTGCGAACTGCTCCATGGGTCATTTGCGGTGAGCATTTGTGGCATCGTGCACGGGGGTATCCATGATTGTTGGTGTTCCACAGGAGATCTTTCCCGGAGAGCAGCGTGTGGCGCTGGTGCCTGGCGATGTGCCCACGCTCAAGAAGTTGGGCCTGGAGGTGCTGATCGAGACGGGAGCCGGGTTGCGGGCCGGATTTCCGGATGCGCAGTACGTTGAACGGGGCGCCACGCTGGCCGCCTCGCGGGCCGAGGTGTTCGCCGCCGCCGATGTGCTCTTCCAGGTGCGTGCCGGCGGCGCAGCGCCCTTGCAAGCCGAGGGCGATCTGCGGCTCCTGCGGGCCGGGCAAACCATTCTCGCCTTCCTCGACCCGCTCTGGGACCCGCGGCAGGTTGCCGCCCTGGCCGAGCGCGGCGTGAGCGCACTGGCCGTGGAACTGGTGCCGCGGATCAGTCGCGCGCAGAGTATGGATGCGCTCTCTTCAATGGCCACCATCGCCGGGTACAAGGCGTCAATTCTGGCGGCCATGCATCTGCCGCGGATGTTCCCGATGCTCATGACCGCTGCCGGCACGATCACCCCCGCGCGGGTCTTTGTCATTGGCGCAGGGGTGGCCGGGCTGCAAGCCTGCGCCCATGCCAAGCGCATGGGCGCCCGTGTCGAGGCCTACGACGTGCGCGCAGCGGTGAAGGAGCAGGTGGAGAGCGTCGGCGCGAAGTTCGTCGAGTTGCCCCTGGAGACCGGCGATAGCGAGGACAAGGGCGGCTATGCCCGAGCCCAGGGCGAGGAGTTTTATCGGCGCCAGCGGCAGTTGATGGGCGAAGTGGTCGCGCGCAACGATGCCGTGATCACCACGGCGGCCATTCCCGGCAAGCGCGCTCCGGTCTTGATTACCCGCGAGATGGTCGCCGGGATGCAGCCCGGCTCAGTGATCGTTGACCTGGCGGCCGAACACGGCGGCAATTGCGAACTGACGCGCCCGGATGAAATCGTGGTGGAGCACGGTGTCACAATCATCGGCCCGACGAACCTGGCCTCCACCGTTCCCAACCACGCCAGCCAGCTCTACAGCCGCAACCTGGTCAATCTGCTCAAGCTCGCCGTGAAGGATGGCCGGCTGGCCCTCGACACCGATGATGAGATCGTGCGCGAGACGCTGGTGGCACACAATGGCGCCGTGACCAACGCGCGCCTCCGTGAGTTGCTCGCCCAGACCGATACGGTCACGTCCTGAGCCTGTGGATGCCATTGCATCACGCACCCGATACGCTCTTGAGGAGACATCCGTGGAACTGCTGGTTATTTCGCTGACGGTCTTTGTGCTTGCCGTCTTCGTCGGCTTTGAGATCATCACCAAGGTTCCGCCGACGCTGCACACGCCGTTGATGTCCGGCTCGAACGCCATCTCCGGCATCACGCTGGTGGGGGCGGTGATTTCGGCAGGGGCCCAGATCTCGCTGCTGACGACGATCCTTGGCTTCCTGGCGGTAGTGTTCGCGACGATCAACGTAGTGGGCGGCTTTCTGGTGACCGAGCGCATGCTCGCGATGTTTCGGCGGAAGGATTGAGGGCGATGCGTGAGAATCTGATCAATCTGGCCTATCTGGTTGCCGCAGTGCTGTTCATTCTTGGCATCAAGGGTATGACCCATCCGCGCACGGCGGTGCGGGGTAACCGGCTCGGGGCAATCGGTATGCTGATTGCCGTAGTGGCCGCGCTCCTCGACCTGCACGTGGTGCGCTACGAGTGGATCATCGCCGGTGTGGTGCTGGGGGCGGGTATTGGCGCTTTGATGGCCAATCGGGTGCAGATGACGGATATGCCGCAGATGGTGGCCCTGCTCAACGGCTTCGGCGGCATCGCCTCGACCCTGGTCGCTGGCGCGGCGCTGCTGGAGACGCTGGCCGTCGCGGGCGGCGCTCCGTTGCAGTTCACCATTGCCACTGCCGCCTCGGGGCTGATCGGCGCGGTGACGTTCTGGGGCAGCCTGGTGGCCTTCGCCAAGCTCCAGGGCCTGGTCGGCGACATCCGTATTACCGGGGCGCAGATGTTGAACGCCGCCCTCCTGGCCCTCACCACTGCCTTCGGGGTCTGGTTGGTGATTGACCCGAGCGCCACCTGGGCCTACTGGGCGCTGGTGGTCACCGCAAGCATCCTCGGTCTGTCACTGGTCTTTCCCATCGGTGGTGCGGATATGCCGGTGGTTATCTCCTTGCTCAACTCCTACTCGGGTCTGGCTGCAGCGGCGACGGGCTTCGTGCTCAACAACAACGCGCTGATCATCACCGGCTCGCTGGTGGGCGCTTCGGGTATCATCCTGACCAATATTATGTGCAAGGCGATGAACCGCTCGCTCACCAACGTGCTCTTCGGCATCTGGGTGCCATCCGAAGAGGCGGCGACCGGCGATGAGGTCTACGCTGGCAAGATCAAGGCCGCCCACGCCGATGAACTGGCGCTGCTGCTGGAAGGGGCGCGCCGGGTGGTCATCGTGCCAGGCTATGGGATGGCCGTGTCGCAGGCTCAGCACGCCGTGCGCGACCTGGTGCTCATGCTCGAGGAGCGCGGTGTCGAGGTGGAGTTCGCCATCCATCCCGTGGCAGGACGGATGCCCGGCCATATGAACGTGTTGCTGGCTGAGGCCGACATCCCCTACGAGCAGATGAAGGAGATGGATGAGATTAATCCCACCTTCGAGCAGACTGATGTGGCCATCGTGATCGGCGCCAACGATGTGGTCAATCCCCTGGCGCGCACCAACCCCAGCAGCCCGATCGCTGGCATGCCGATTCTGAACGTTGATAAGGCCCGCAGCGTGATTGTTATCAAGCGCAGCCTCAGCCCGGGCTTTGCCGGCGTGCCCAACCCGCTCTTCGCCGCCGACAATACGCTGATGCTCTTCGCCGATGCCAAGAAGGGCGCCCTGGATCTCATGAACGCGCTGAAGGCAGCCTAGGTGGGGGACGCGACGGGAGGAGACGTGGGAGGGCTTCGCCCTCCCCGCACGCGTGGTCGGTCGCGATGCTGGTGATGGGGGCGGCTACACCGACGTATCCATCATAACCGGCTTGATGAGCCACTCGCAGGGTCGCCCCCGTTCTCACTCTCCCATTTGACCTCTTGCCATAAACCCGGCATGATGTAAAGCAAGGCGTGTCACCGCGGTACTGCGCGTTGCCCCTGCCGGAGCGCAGCACTGCCATCAGGAGGGTCCGGGAGGGCGTAGCTCTCCCGGAAATTTTCTTTGAGACCGCGGGTGTAAGAACCAGGTTCAAGAGCGGGTATCTCAACGTTACAGGCGCTCCACGGCTCTGTCCCTCCACCCAACCGGCTCGTAGAGCGGTGGCGCTGAACGCCAGTTGTCAGGCGCGTTTGAACCATACTTTAAGGAGTTTGATTCGTGGCACAGCACTGGACCATTGACGCAATTCCCGATCAGAAGGGCAAGCTGGTGGTGATTACCGGCGCCAACAGCGGAATTGGCTTTGAAGCGGCGAAGGCCCTGGCAGGCAAAGGGGCCCATGTCATTCTTGCCGTGCGTAGCGACACAAAAGGGCAGGCTGCCGTAGAGAAGATCCGCGCTGCGCATCCGCGGGCGCAGGTCGCATTCGACCTGCTCGATCTGGCCGACCTTGCCAGTGTGCGGGCCTTTGCAGAGCGCTTTATGTCGCGGTATGCCGCCCTGCCGCTGCTCATCAACAACGCCGGGGTCATGGCGACGCCCTACCGCCGCACCGCCGATGGCTTCGAGTTGCAGTTCGGCACGAACCACCTCGGACACTTTGCCCTGACCGGTTTGCTGTTGCCAGTGATCCTGGCTGCGCCGGGAGCGCGGGTAGTGACGGTGAGCAGCATGGCCCACAGCTTTGGGCAGATCAATTTCGACAATCTTGACGGCTCGAAGGGCTACCAGCGCTGGATGGCCTACAGCCAGAGCAAGCTGGCCAATCTGCTCTTCGCCTACGAGTTGCAGCGGCGCTTTGCGAGCGCGGGGGCCGGGGCGATCAGCCTCGCCTGCCACCCGGGCTACGCCGACACCGAGTTGCAGAAGGTCGGCCCGCGGATGGATGGTTTCGCGCTTGGCGAACTGATGTCGGGGATGTTGAACCGCGTCTTTGCCCAGAGCGCTGCGATGGGCGCCCTGCCGACGCTCTATGCTGCCACGGCGCCCGAGGCCCACGGTGGCGACTTCATCGGCCCCGATGGGCTCGGCGGCGCTCGCGGCTACCCGGTGCCGCAACGCTCCAATGCCCGCTCCTACGATCCGGCGCTGGCGCGCCGGCTCTGGGAGGTCTCCGAGCGACTTACTGGCGTGCGCTACGCCTTCCCCGCCGAGGTCTACGCGGCGGATTGACGCCCGGGAGGTTTGGGACGCGCTTCTGAACTCGTGGGGTAGAGGTAGCCGGGAGGGCTGCGCCCTCCCGGGTTCTCCCCTCAGGGAGAGGATGGGGAAACCCGGTTTCCCCATCCTCTCACACGATGTGGACAGGGTTGTTTCCCGGACGGGCTGCGCCCTCCCGCGCGCGGGCTATATCACCTCAGGCGCGGGCTGACCCAGGGCACGTCGGCGGCTCCGGCACGCGCATTGACCGCGCGGGCCAGGACGAACAGCAGGTCCGACAACCGATTGAGGTAAGCCATAACCTGGTCATTCACCGGCTCGGCCCGGGCCAGGCTGACCACCCAGCGCTCGGCGCGGCGGCAGACGGTGCGCGCCAGGTGCAGATAGGCGGCTGCCGGGGCGCCTCCGGGCAGAATGAACTGGCGCAGGGGCGCCAGTTCGCCCTCCAGACGGTCAATCCAGCCTTCGAGAAAGGTGACGTCGCCCTCGCCCACCCGCGGAATGTTGGGATTCTCACCGGGCGTCGCCAGGTCGGCGCCAACGACGAAGAGGTGGTTTTGCACCTGCGCCAGGAGCGCGTCGAGTTCTGGTTCGAGGCCCGTGGCGCGGGCAACCCCCAGGGCAGCGTTGCACTCGTCAACGCTACCGTAGGCATGCACGCGCAGCGCATCCTTGGCGACCCGCTGGCCGCCAAATAGCCCGGTCTCACCGGCGTCGCCGGTTCTGGTGTAGATTTTCATGCGGTGATCCTTCGCGGGGTGGTAGAAAACTGTTCCTATTGCATTGTAGGGCCGAAGCGGTTGAGCGGCAAATGCCTTCCCGCGCGACCAGGTTGCCCCACCTGCGGTGAGCCTGTCGAACCGTGCCTCTCCCGGAGGGTAGGTTCCGGGCGGGCGCAGCCTCCCGGAAGAATCTCTTTCCTGTGGCGCGCGGCGCAGCCGCAAGGGGGCCTGCTGTGTTACACTGAGACGCGGTGCAATGAGCCTGGCGAGGAACTATGCAGCAGGGCAATGGGCAGGCGCTCGAATCCTGGGAGGCCGACGGGCTGGGTTCCAGCGCGGTGCGCAAGGGCCGCCTGAGGATCGTGCCCTCGCCGGGGCCGCACAACGCGCTCTGGTACTTTCCGCGGGTCACGGGTGGGTACGGGCGCGTGGCCCGGAACGCGGCGATTATCCAGCTGGCGCGCTACGTCCCCTTTCTGCCCCTGAAGAATGCCCTCTACCGGGCGCTGGGAATGCGTGTCGGCGCCTGCGCCTCGGTCGGCCTGATGGTGATGTTCGATATCTTTTTCCCCCAGGATATAACGCTGGGGGAAGATTGTGTGATCGGCTATAACTCGACCATTCTCTGCCATGAGTTTACGCGGCACGAGTGGCGGCGCGGGCCGGTGCTGATCGGGCGCGATGTGACCATCGGCGCGAATTGCACCGTCCTGCCCGGCGTGGTGATCGGCGCCGGGGCGACGGTATCAGCGATGAGCCTGGTCAACCGCGATGTGCCGCCGGGGGCCTTCGTGGGTGGGGTGCCCATCCGGCGCCTGCGCTGAAACGATGGGGAAACCCGGTGCCCAAACCGATGAGGAGGGCTGGCTGCCCCTACAGGCAGGGGGATGCGGAAACCCGGTTTCCCCATATGTTCACATCAGAGAACCTATGACTCACGTGCTCGAACGGGTGCTCAACCTGATCCTGCGGAACCCGCTGATCTTCTGGAGCTGTATGGCCGCCAATGCCGTCGGGGTGGTCTGGGGCGGCTGGGTCTGGTATGGGCCGCAACTGGCCGCCGCTCCACTCTGGGCCTGGCCCTTTATTCCTGACTGTCCCCTGGCGGCCCTGCTGGCGACGGTGGCGTTCCTCGGTCTCTACTACGGGCGCCAGTGGGGCTGGTTCAATGCCTTTGCCGCTTTTGCCTGCATCAAGTACGGGCTGTGGACCCTGGCCTTCTGGTTGCGCCACTGGAGCGAGGCCGGTTTTGTACCGGGTTACTGGCCGCTGGAGGCGATGCTGTTCGTGTCCCACATCGGGCTGACGTGTGAGGGTCTCCTGCTCGCCACGCGCATCGGCCCGCCGGGGTTGCCGGTACGCCTGGGGATCGTTTCCTGGTATGCTCTGTCGATCCTGGTTGACTATGGTCTCGGCCAGCATCCCCCGCTGACCTACGCCGTGCCGCTGAACTATGCGCTCTGGACGGCGGCGCTGCTCACCGTTGGTCTGGGGAGCGCTCTGGTGTTCCTTGTGCTGCCGTTCAGTGGCCGGGTGCCAGCCCTCGCAGCGGGCGGGGAGATGGGGAAGTCGGGGTACCCCCACCTTTCCTGACCGTTGAGGCTTGCCCCTCCTGCCTGCTGGCGGTGCGGCTTCGCTCCGCGCCGCCGGGCGGATGACGGGTTTCTCCTGGGCGAGGATGGACCCGTTTTTTTCCTTTTTTTGCTGCAGATCCCACTAAAGACCTATACAATTTCTCCGCACCTGATTGTAGAATAGAATTGCCCCCTGCAGGGTTGCGCGAAGAAGGCCATACACGAGAGGAGGGTCCGATGGAACTGCTCGTTCTCGCCGGCCTGGCCATGGCAGTGTTTCTCGCCGCGATCCTCAATCGCGGCGAGCCAGAGGTAGAGACGGTGATCATTACGCGACCGACGTCTCAGCGCGCTGCGAACCCCCTGGTGCCTCTGCTCATCGGTCTCGGTTTCATCCTGGTCATGCTGGTTCTGCTCGATCGGTTGCAGCGGTGGCTGGTGTGGCCGTAGCAGTGGGCAATAGCGCGTGGAGGGGCGATGCTCCTCCGCGCGTCCGCGGGCGGGTTGGCGCCTGTGGGGTCCGCGCTGTCCCACCCCCTCCCGGCGTGGAGGGCGTGCCACCCCCGCGGTACGCTACCGGCTCTCGAAGAGGTCTCGCAGTCTGGAACGCTGGAGCTTGCCGGCGGCGGTGCGGGGCAGGCTGGCAACGAAGCGCAGGCTACGCGGGCATTTGTAGGCGGCGAGGCGCTCTCGGCAGAAGGCCAGCACCTCGGCGGCCAGGGTCTCCGTCGGCGGCTGGCCCGTAGCCAGCACCACAAAGGCAACCGGTACCTGTCCCCAGGTCGGGTCGGGTAGGCCGGTGACCCCGGCTTCAGCCACGGCGGGATGGGCCAGCAACACGGCCTCGACCTCCGCCGGGTAGACGTTCTCTCCACCGGAGATGATCAGGTCGCTGCGCCGATCAACGACGTAGAGAAAGCCCTCAGGATCGCGATAGCCCAGATCGCCGGTGTGCAGCCAGCCGTCTACGATGGCCGCGGCGGTAGCGTCGGGACGCCCGTGGTAGCCGGGGGTAACGGTGGGGCCGCGCACGCAGATCTCGCCTACCTCGCCGGGGGCGGCGTCGCGCCCGGCGGTGATGATCCGCACCTCGGTGGGCAGCAAGGGTTGCCCGGCGGAGCCGGGCTTGCGCAGGGTGTCGGCGGGGGCCAGGGTGGCGACCTGGGAGGCGGTCTCCGTCAGGCCATATGTCGGCGCCACCGGCACTCCGCGGGCGGCGCAGGCGTCGAG
>JBDNDG010000147.1:0-10346 GCA_046719255.1 Chloroflexaceae bacterium | reverse complement strand
GAAGGGCTGCTCAGGTGTAGGGTTTTTGGGTACCCCCCATGCCTCGCATACCCCACCCCGCTACCCTCTCCCCTACCAGGGGAGGGGGTAGAATCTAGGATTGCGGTGCGCCGGCGGAGCTGGTGCATCGCAACGCCAACAACATACCCCCCTTTCCCGCTAAGGGGCAGGGGGGTGAGGATCAGCAGCGTATCAGGACGCCATCCACCAAAAACGCTGCACCTGAAAGCCGGGAGGAGCACGGTTCGACAGGCTCACCGCAGGCCCGGTTTCCGTATCTGGCCATCGGGTCTGCGGGTCGCCGGATCGGCGAGCTACCCTCCCACCGCGCGCTCGATGCCCCACTCCATCAGGCCAGCTTCCAGAATCTCCGCCATAGCCCGGGCATCAATTTCCAGCACCACGCGCGCGTTTCGCGGCGCGCGGGCGCTTGCCTGGCGCAGCGCCTCTTCATAATCAAAATCAGGCGCAGTCACGTTCTTCGCCAGGTGCTCAACGCCGTGAGTTCCAAGAACCAGCGCAGCCTGATGCCGCTCACTCAGGGCCACGATCGTCTGCCCGCGGGTTAACTCGCCCTCCGTAACGACCCGCACGGTCGCGGGGACCGCGAGGCCCAGGTCGGAGTACAGCGCGTAGATCGCCGCCGCGGCATCGGGCACGGCGATTGGGGCCATCTGGCGACTCACGGCATCAGCGTAGCTCGCCAGCACCCGACCGAGGAATTGGCCAGCTTCGCCGCCTTCGCGCTCCAACTGCCGGGCGAACACGCGATCCAGTTCCAGGGTCTGGAAGGCATCGCGGGTAACCAGCTCGACCTGCAGGGGGCTTTCGAGGACCAGCGCCAGGGCGTGGGGATCGGCAAAGGCGTTGAACTCTGCGGCGGGCGTAATTGAGCCAGCGCCGTGGGCGCCGGCCAGCGCCACCAGGCGCACCCCGGCCAGATCTTCGGGGTAGGCCTGCACGGCGCGTGCGATGTTAGTGAGCGGCCCGAGGGCGATGATGGTCAGGCCCGGGTGGGCCCGCGCCGCCGCGGCGATTGCGCCCGGCGCGCCCGCAGGCAAGCCGTCAAGATCCTGGGGGCGCTGCGCTCCCCACAGGCCGTCAGGGCCGTGGGTCAGGGCGCCCGCGCTGGTTCGAGGATAGACCATCGGCGCCGAGGCGCCGATGGTCACCGGCACCTCGCGGCGGAGCACACCGAGGAGCGTCAACAGATTCGCGGTGGTGTTCTGCACGCTACTGTTGCCAAAGACGCTGCTCATCCCCACAACCCGGACTTCGGGACGGCGCAGCAGCCAGGCAATGGCCAGGGCGTCATCACAGCCGACATCGGTGTCAATGAACACGGGCATGGGATTCGTCGCGCTGTGTGGTTCCTGCCTCATTCGGCTTTCCTCCGTATCGCTATACCGCAATGGGATAGGACGACATCAGTGTACCGGACCGCGATGGGATGCCGCTGACCATGAACGGCGCCATAAATGACGGTTCCTTCATCCGCCAACAGCGCGGGCCATCTCACCGACCAGCACGGCGCGGGTGCGCCTGGCAATCGTCAATGGCATTTCCCCCAGCGTACTGGTCAGAGCCTCCAGATCCGCCAGATCGCTGACCCCGAACCAGCCGGGGAGGACGGCGACGGGAAGCTCAAGACCGTGGGCAGCGGAGACCAGCGCCTCGGTGTTCTCGCCACGTGCGGGTAGCGTGCGCAGCAGCAGCGGCTCCGCGCGGGCCAATCCCAACAGGTACCACCCCTTGCGATCGCTCGGGCCGAACACCACTCCCGCCCCGGCGGCCAGGTGGGTCAGCGCATCACGCAGGCGCCACGGTGGCAGATGGGGCAGATCGCCGCCCATCACCACTGCCGGGCCACCGTCGGCCAGCGCCTCGTCGAGCAGTGTGGCGATGGCCCGTGAGTCTGTGCCCGCCAGTGGCCGCAGCGTCACGTCTGCCTCGAGGTCCAGATCAACCGCCACTTGCGGATCGTGGGCCACCACCACTCGCGCGCCGGCAATCTCTCGCGCGACATCAACCGTGTCGCTTACCAGGGCCTGAAGCAGCGCCACTGCACCAGGACCAAACGGACGAGTCAGATCCTCATCCCTCAACACATCGGCGAGGACTATTAGCGTTGGTGTCATAGATTGCTCCCTGTGTAGCCTGATGCCAGTGACGAGTGATGAGTGACGAGTCGCGCAATCCGCGTTACGCTGCGGAGCAGAGCCGACCCGCGTATACCACCCCGCGTCCGATCCGGTGCCCGATGCCCATCCGGCTGCAATGTATTACCCTGCGACAAAAGAGCGTTGACCCGTGAGGGCCTGGCCCGTTTCCACCTTTGCCCCTCGCGGAGTACAGGCAGGTAGCCCGTGCACCGAAAGCTCTGGCAGGGCTGTGCCCTCCCGCGAACACCTCGTCGCAGCGAGTCATCGCCGCGCAACGACGTATGGTCGTCTATGCCTGTGGTACCTGCCGCTCCTGAGGCGGGGAGATGAGCGAATTGTCACTCCTGTACAGGCCAGTATAACACATTGCGTTATGTTTGGTTTGGGACAAAAGTACGCATAGGCGTGGAACAACCTGGTTGTCCCTGCGCCCGCCCGGCCCCTCCCCGCCGGAGGACTTACCACGCCCGCAGGCAGGGGTATGGAGAAACCCGGGTTCTATGCTCAATTCAGGAGCACGGGCCCCGGCCAGTGCTCCTATTGTTGCACGCGCCATATTCGACAGGAGGAAAAGAGATCGTCACCAAAGGTTGCACAGCCTTTACCTCGTGCAAGGCGGCGCAAATCCTATACTAGCCTTGTTACGATGTGTGCGGCCCGATACTCTCAGCAGAGGAGGCATCCTCATGGATGTACGTCCGGATCTGGAAAGCGCAACTGGCATTGCCGAACCGATCCCACAGATCACCATTGACGGCAATGAAGCCGCGGCAAATGTGGCATATATGTTGAGTGAGGTGGTGGCGATTTACCCTATCACCCCCTCTACACCGATGGGCGAGTCGGCGGATGCCTTCGCGGCGGCGGGCAAACCAAACCTCTGGGGCACCGTGCCAACGGTCTACGAAATGCAGTCCGAGGGCGGCGCTGCGGGCGCCCTGCACGGCGCGATGCAGACCGGCGCGCTGACTACAACCTTCACCGCTTCGCAGGGTCTGCTCCTGATGATCCCGAATATGTACAAGATCGCCGGTGAGCTTACCCCGACGGTCTTTCACGTTGCCGCGCGATCGCTGGCAGCGCAGGGGTTGTCAATCTTCGGCGATCATTCCGATGTGATGGCGGTGCGCGCCACCGGGTGGGCGCTGCTCTCCTCCGGCTCGGTGCAGGAGGCCCAGGATCTGGCCCTGATCGCCCACAGTGCCACTCTACAGTCCCGCGTCCCCTTCGTCCATTTCTTTGACGGGTTCCGTACCTCCCACGAGGTCAACAAGATCACCCCGCTCGATGTCAGCGTCATCCGCGCGATGATTGACGATGAACTGGTACGGGCGCACCGGGCGCGGGCCCTCTCGCCGGAGCATCCGGTGCTGCGTGGCACGGCGCAGAACCCCGATGTCTACTTCCAGGCCCGCGAGAGTGTGAACCCCTTCTATATCGCCTGCCCCGGGGTGGTTCAGCAGGCGATGGACCAGTTCTTCGCCCTGACCGGGCGCCGCTACAACCTCTTCGACTACGCCGGGGCGCCTGATGCCGAGCGCGTTATTGTGATCATGGGTTCCGGCGGTGAGGTGACCGAAGAGGTGGCCCGCTTCCTCGCCACGCGTGGCGAGAAGGTGGGCGTTGTGCGGGTGCGGCTCTACCGGCCCTTTGCCGCGGAGGCTTTTGTGGCCGCGCTGCCGCCTACCACTCGCGCCATTGCCGTCCTCGATCGCACCAAGGAGCCCGGCAGCGCTGGCGAGCCGCTCTTCCTCGATGTGGTCTCGGCGGTCTACAGCTATGGCAGCGGCCATTTCCACGACGGCGCCGCCGCACATCGCCCCTTCCCCACGATCATCGGTGGGCGCTACGGTCTCTCCTCCAAGGAGTTCACGCCGGGTATGGTCAAGGCCGTCTTCGGTGAACTGGCTGCCCCCCATCCGCGCGACCGCTTTACCATTGGTATCACCGATGACCTGACCGGCACCAGCCTGCCCTACGATAGCAGTTTCGATGTGGAGCCGGAGCGCACCGTGCGCTGCGTCTTCTGGGGCCTCGGGTCTGATGGTACGGTAGGGGCGAATAAGAACAGTATCAAGATTATCGGCGAGGAGACCGAGTACGAAGCGCAGGGCTACTTCGTCTACGATTCGAAGAAGTCCGGCTCGGTGACGATCTCGCACCTGCGCTTCGGTCCTGAGCCGATCCGCGCCCCGTACCTGATCGGCGACGGGCAGGCCCATTTCGTCGCTTGCCACCAGTTCAGCTTCCTGGAACGCTTTGAGGTGCTGCGCTACGCCCGCCCCGGCGGTGTCTTTCTGCTCAACAGTCCCTATGGCCCCGACGAGGTCTGGTCGAAACTGCCGGTCGAGGTGCGCAAGACAATCCGCGAGAAGAACCTGCATTTCTGGGTGATTGACGCCACCGCGGTCGCTGCGGCCACGGGGATGCGCGGGCGTATCAATACGGTGATGCAGACCTGCTTCTTCGCCATCAGCGGTGTGCTCCCCCGCGACGAGGCTATCGCCCAGATCAAGCGCAGCATCAAGAAGACCTATGGCCGACGTGGTGATGCGGTGGTCAAACAGAACTACATGGCTGTCGATCAGACCATTGATCGGCTTTACGAGGTGTCCATCCCCGCGGTAGAGCCAGAGCAGAATGGCTACCATATGCGCCCACCGGTCACCCCTGGCGCGCCGCCCTTTGTGCGCGAGGTGCTCGGAGCGATGATCAGTCTGCACGGCGACGATCTGCCCGTCAGCAAGCTGCCCTTCGATGGCACCTATCCTACCGGCACCTCGCGCTGGGAGAAGCGCAATATCGCCATCGAGATCCCGGTCTGGGAGCCGGATATCTGCATCCAGTGCAACAAGTGCGCCTTCGTCTGCCCCCACGCGGTGATCCGCCCCAAGATCTACGCCCCCGAGGCCCTCGCCGGCGCGCCGCCAACCTTCAAGAGCACCGATGCGCGCTTCAAGGAGTTTCCAGGCTACAAGTTTACCCTGCAGGTCGCGCCCGAAGATTGCACCGGCTGCGCCCTGTGCGTCGAGGCCTGCCCGGTCAAGGATAAGCGCCAGACCGGGCGCAAGGCGATCAATATGGCACCCCAGGCGCCTCTGCGCGAGAGCGAGGCCGCGAACTGGGACTTTTTCCTCGACATTCCGGAAGTGGACCGGACGCAGCTCCACCTCAATACGGTGAAGAACTCGCAGTTGCTGCTCCCGCTCTTCGAGTTCTCCGGCGCCTGCGCCGGGTGTGGCGAAACGCCCTACGTCAAGCTGGTCAGCCAGCTCTTCGGTGATCGCTCGGTGATCGCCAACGCTACCGGATGCTCATCGATCTACGGCGGGAACCTTCCTACCACGCCCTGGACGGTGAACCGCGAAGGGCGTGGCCCGGCCTGGTCCAACTCGCTCTTCGAGGATAATGCCGAGTTCGGCCTGGGTATGCGCCTGACCATTGACAAGCAGCGCGAATACGCCTGTGAGTTGCTCCCCCGCCTGGCCGGTCGCCTCGGCCCCGATCTGGTTGAAGCGCTGCTGAACGCCGATCAGCACGATGAGGCCGGCATTCGTGCCCAGCGCGAGCGCGTGGCGCTGCTGAAACAGCGCATCGCCGCCGAACTGGCGGGCAAACCCGACGCTGATACACCGCTGCTCCGCGATCTGGACTCGCTGGCCGAGGTGCTGGTGCGCCGCTCAGTCTGGATCATCGGCGGTGACGGCTGGGCCTACGACATCGGCTACGGCGGTCTGGATCACGTGCTGGCCTCCGGGCGCAACGTTAACATCCTCGTCCTCGACACCGAGGTATACTCCAACACCGGCGGGCAGGCCAGCAAGGCGACCCCCCTCGGCGCCGTGGCGAAGTTTGCCGCCAAGGGCAAGAGTACCCCCAAGAAGGACCTGGGGTTGCTGGCCCTGGCCTACGGCAATGTGTATGTCGCGCGGGTGGCGATGGGCTACGACGATGTGCAGACCCTGCGCGCGATCCTGGAGGCCGATGCCTACGAGGGCCCATCACTGGTCATTGCCTACAGCCACTGCATCGCCCACGGTATTGATATGCGCCGTGGCCTTGACCAGCAGAAGCTGGCCGTGCAGTCGGGGATGTGGACCCTCTATCGCTACAATCCCGTCCTGGCACGCGAGGGGAAGAATCCGCTTACCATCGACTCCAAGGCGCCCTCGGTTTCGATCGAACAGTACATCTCTGGCGAGGGCCGCTTCCAGATCCTCCAGCGTAGCGACCCGCACCGCGCCGAGGAACTGATCGCCGAAGCGATGCGCACGAACGCCGAACACTACCACCGCCTCGAGCAAATGCTGGAGAAGGACATGTAGGAGAAGTCGGAGAGCCTGGAAGACCAGGAGCCAGGGGGACGCGGGAAAATCAGGGGCGGCACCGGCCGGGGCCGGCGCTCCTGGTCTCCCGCACTCGCCTGGTCCTGGTCCTCCGGATTCTCCTATCCAGGAGCTATTGCGATGGTTGACCTGAGCACGCAGTACCTTGGCCTGCACCTGAAAAGCCCGATCGTCGTTGCGTCCTCGCCCCTTTCGCAACGTGTTGAGACAGTGCAGCGCCTGGAAGAAGCCGGCGCCTCGGCCGTGGTGATGTATTCGCTCTTCGAGGAGCAGATCATCCACGCCAGTCTGGAGATTGACTATCTGCTTAGCCACGGGGCCGAGAGTTTCGCCGAGGCGCTGAGCTATCTCCCCGATGCCGGGCGCTACAGCATCGGGCCAGAGCAGTACCTCGAGCAACTCAGCCGCTTGAAGCGCTCCGTGGGCATTCCGGTCATCGGCAGCCTCAACGGCGTCTCGAAGGGTGGCTGGGTTCACTACGCCAAGCTGATCGAAGAGGCCGGCGCCGATGCACTCGAACTCAACATCTACTACATCCCCACTGACCCCGACCTGACCAGCGTCCAGCTCGAGCAGACCTATATCGAGCTGGTGCAGGCGGTGCGAAACGAGGTGCGCATTCCGCTGGCGGTGAAGATCAGCCCCTATTTCACTGCCCTGCCCAACGTTGCCCGGCGCCTGGTCGAGGCTGGTGCCGACGGTCTGGTGCTCTTCAACCGTTTCTACCAACCCGATTTTGATCTGGAAAACCTGGTTGTGCTACCCAATCTGCGCCTCAGCACCTCCGAGGATCTGCGCCTGCCGCTGCGTGAGGTTGCCATCCTTTACGGGCGCGTGCACACGGACTTCGCCATCTCGGGCGGCGTGCATACGGCCTTCGATGTGCTCAAGGCAATGATGGCCGGCGCGAAGGTGGCGATGATGGCCTCGGCGCTGTTGCGGGGCAATTACCAGGAGCGCGTGCGCAGTGTGATTGCGGATCTGGAAGCGTGGATGGTTGAGCACGAATACGACTCGATCAGCATGATGCAGGGCAGCATGTCACAACTTGCCGTAGCCGAGCCGGCAGCGTTCGAGCGGGCCAACTACATGAAGGTGCTTGGCTCGTTCCGCTTCAGCGAAGGCTCTTCGGCCCATTCCACCCTCACCAGCGGCATGCTCTACCCCTTCCTCGATACGCCCGTGGAGGAGTAGCGAGGAGGTAGGTGTTCACCCTTCTCCCGGAAGCGCGAGCAGCTTGCCCGCATCCAGGCCATGGCGGGCGAGAAGCCTGCGCGCCCGGGGTGGTGCTTTACCCCGGGTGTCCCCGGGTGCGAACAGCTACGCGAGGAAAGCCAGCCGGTCAGGCAGGCTTGCATGCGCCTGAGCTAACGATGGGCCGCGCGCGAAAACGTCCGGGAGGGCCACGCCCTCCCGGAAAACCCTCTGGTAGCGCGAAAAAGCCTCGGGGAGTGGGGTACCTCGTCATCAGACGCCTGCAAGGGCGAGACGCCCTCATTCCCATGTCGTCTCAGGGCTTCTTCGCGCTAACAACCCTTGTTGACCATCGTTGTGCGGTGAAGGCGCGGGGGTACCCGGGCGCGCAGCCGGGAAGATGCGCGTGCGCGGCCCTTACCGGGGGCCGCAGGTGCTCCGGCTTTGCTATGCCTTGCCATACACCGGCACGTGGGCTCCGCTGATGATCTGTGCGTCGGGACCGACCAGGAAGAGGATCACCCGCGCGATGGCCTCGGGTGGCACCCAGCGGCTATGGTTGGCCTGGGGGGCGGCCTGGCGATTGGCGGGTGTGTCAATCGTGCTGGGCAGAATCGAGTTGACGGTGATATTGTGGTCACGCAACTCGGCAGCCAGCGCCTCGGTCAGTTGCAGCACCGCCCGTTTCGAGGCGGCGTAGGCGGCCAGGTTGGCTCCCGCCTGCGTTGCGGTGCGGGTGCTCACGTTGACAATTGCCCCACCGCCACGACGGATCAGGTGCGGCACTGCCGCTGCACAGGAGATGACGGCGGTCTTCAGGTTGATATCGAGCTGTTGTTGCCAGATTGCCCAACCCGCCTCGTGCACCGGTTTGCCCCCGTCGAAGCCGCCGGCCACATTTACCAGGATGTCCAGCCCTCCCGCCGTCGCCGCAACCTGATCGTAGTATGCGCGCACGCCCTGCTCGTCTGTCAGGTCTACCCGGGCGCCCGACAATGCCGCGTCATCGGCGCGGCCCAGGCGCTCGCGGAGAGCCTCCAGGTCACCGGCGTGACGATAGGGTACGGCCACGGCGGCTCCGGCGCTCAGTAGCGCATCAACCACCGCGCCGCCCAGCGCCCCGGTTCCACCCGTCACGATTGCCACCTTACCGCTCAGACTCATACCTTCGCTCCGGGAAACTCACAGTGGGCGCCACTACCCCGACGGTTTCACTGCACGACGACCACGGGCGGCACCTTGCTCCAGAGCCGTTCCAGGCGGTAGTACTCGCGCTGCGCCGGGCTGAACACGTGAACGACCACATCATCGTAATCCAGAACGATCCAGCCGGTTTCGGGCGTGCCCTCGCGCCGCGGATTCAGCCCGAACTCCTGGTGCACTTTTTCATCAATGTGCTCTACAATCGCCCGGATCTGGCGATCGCTTTCTCCGGAGCAAATCACAAAGTAATCGGCGATGACACTTTGCGGGCGAATGTCGAGCAGCACAATCTCGTTGGCCTGCTTATCTTCGGCCAGCTCGACGACGCGACGGGCGATGGTTCCGGTCTCGATGGTCAGGCTCCTTTCTAAATGAAGAGAGATTCTCCTGGGAGGGCTGCGCCCTCGCGAATCCGCCTGGTGGGGGGCAACCCGCCTGCTAAACCAGCTATCTAACTCGCATGGGGCGTGGCTTCGCCACGTTAGCGTTCCTGCGTCTTTTACTTCGTTATACAGGATCGAAAAGGGTTTGGCAAGCCTCAGCGCTGCCGTTGCAAGAGGATCGCCCCGGCCACAATCAGCAAAGCGGGAAAAAGGAACGACGTGTCAATACCGAACTGATCCAGCATCACCAGGCCGCCGATGCCGATGAGGATCAGCCCCAGGGTGCGCCCGCGCCGCGCGCCGCGCGCTGGCGCAGCCGGTGTTTGCACCACCGGCTCCGCGCCGTGGCCAGCGGGTCCTTCCGTTGCCCGTGGCTGAGCGGTGAACGGCTCACCGCCCTTCCCCGACGCCTCCTGAACATCCACAGCGCTGCCGTAGGCAGCTTGCCCCGACTGTTCAAGTGGCTCCTGGCGATCCACGCAGGCGAAGTATGTCGGGACCGGCTGACCCGTCTCCTCTGTCACCCGGCCAATCCGGCGCGCGCGCCGGCCCGACGGTGGCTGCGTTCCACCCGGTTGCGCTCCGGGCATCACCACCCACAGAATAAGGTAGGCCGGCAACCCGAGGCCGCTGGTGAGGGTCACCACCACAAAGATCAGCCGAACGATCACCGGATCAATATTGAAATACTCAGCGAGGCCGCCACATACACCCGCCACCACCGACCCGGTGGCGCTCCGCCTCAGACGGGGCTGCATCGCGCGCTCCTACCGTTCATTGCTCGGAGACGATTGCTCCACCATTACCGCACATACGACGGTAAGAGAACGGTTAATGTTGCGGCCTGGCCTCACGTGTTCATATGCGTCGAATACGTTCTCGCCACAGGATGGCGCATCGGGCACGCGCCGTGTCACTCTGAGCGCAGCGACGGGTCCCGACCAGGACGCTTCCCCCTCGACTGCGCTCGGGGCGGCGGCTCCGCCCACTCCCGATCAGGTAAAGGGGTGGCGGGGGGTGAGGTGGAGAGGCCGTGGCCCCCAAAAACCTACCCGTAA
>JBDNDG010000146.1:0-10380 GCA_046719255.1 Chloroflexaceae bacterium | reverse complement strand
TTCGCTTTCACCGGAGCGATGGGAGACCACCGCCGTCCAGCCATTGCGCTGGGCCATAGCGATCGCGTCGAGGGTCTCGGTGACGCTGCCGATCTGGTTCAGCTTGATCAGGATCGAGTTGCAGGCGTCTTCATCAATTGCCCGCCGCAAACGCGCCACGTTGGTGACCAGAAAATCGTCGCCGACCAGTTGCACCTTATGGCCGAGCTTCTGGCGCAGCAGCTTCCAACCCTCCCAGTCGTCTTCGTGGAGACCGTCTTCAAGGGAGATCAGCGGATAGCGATTAGCGATATCCACCCAGTAATCAACCATCTCCTCCGAGGAGAGCACCCGGCCATCGCGTTTGAGGTGATACTTGCCGTCTTCGTAGATCTCGCTGCACGCCGGGTCCATGGCGAGCATCACCTGCTCGCCGAGGCGATAGCCGGCCTTCTCGACCGCTTCGGCGATCAACTGCAACGGCGCCTCATTGGAGGGCAGACTGGGGGCGAAGCCGCCCTCGTCGCCCACAGTGGTGCTCAACCCCCGGTCGTGCAGCACCTTCTTCAAGCTCTGGTAGATCTCAGAACCCCAGCGGATAGCCTCGTGGAACGACTCGGCGCCCACGGGCATGACCATAAACTCCTGGAAGTCGGTGGAGTTGGCGGCGTGCTGGCCTCCGTTCATAATGTTGAGCATCGGCACGGGCAAGACGTGGGCATGGACACCGCCGAGGTAGCGGTAGAGCGGCAGGCCCAGGGCGCTGGCAGCGGCCTTTGCAACCGCCATGGAGACGCCGAGAATCGCGTTTGCGCCAAGCTTGCTCTTGTTGGGCGTTCCATCGAGAGCGATCAACTCGCGGTCAATGGCAATTTGCTCGGTGGCATCCATGCCGATCAGGGCCTCGGCGATGTTTTCCTTGACCGCCTTGACCGCCTTGAGCACGCCCTTGCCGCCGAAGCGGGCCTTGTCGCCATCACGGAGTTCAAGCGCCTCGTGGACACCGGTGGAGGCGCCGCTTGGCACAATCGCTCGTCCAATATCGCCGCTTTCCAGGTGGACGTCCACCTCTACCGTTGGATTCCCACGCGAGTCCAGAACCTCGCGGGCGACGATCTCCTCGATCAGTGTGGACATGTTCCCTCCGATCTTCAGGCATGGCTCAGAACAGCGTGACCGTCAGGGGGTACGGTTGGGAAACCACACCTCCTGACCGCAGGATGGATATCTCTGCGGTATGGGCACCGTGCAGCGTGACTGTCAGGCCGGAATTGCCGATCCAGCACGAGAGCGTACTCCGGCAGGTCGGCGCTACCGTCTTCGGCTGATTGCGAATCGTGGATGTGTGGCAAGCGCGGCGGCAGCGTCGAAGCAGGTCCGGGCTTGCGGCAGATTCACGTCCCACTGGTAGCGCCGCCAGTATAGCACAGACGCGGACCACTTGTACTTCGCCGCACACTGCCACGATGAATTCGTGGGAGGGCCGCGCCCTCCCGAACCTTTCCGCCGGGCAGGGGGGTGGGGAAACCTGGTTTCCCGGATCTTCGCGTCAATCTGCGTGGCGCTGGCCGGGCCGCAACACGAGCAGGGGCAGGTCAATGCCGCGCAGCACCTTATCGGCAACGCTGCTGATGGCAACGCTGCGCACGGCGCTGCGCCCGTGGGTGGTCAGGGCCACCAGGTCCACCTCAAGCTGGTGTGCGGTCTCGATGATCGCGCGCGCAGGGTGTTCGGCGTGCGACACGATGGTGCGCGTCCCGGCGGGCGCCTGGCGCGCGGCCACGTCCTGGAGGTACGTGGCTGCGGCGGCCTCCTCGCGGGCCAGGGTCGCCTCATCGGGCCGGTACCGCTCTGGCAGGGGCAGGCTCGTGGGCTGGGGGAGGGTGTCAACGATGCGCTGCAGGGTCAGCGCGCCGTTGTCAATGGCGGCGAGCGCGGCGGCGGGCGCCAGGACCTCCTCGGCCAGTGGCGAACCGTCGAGGGGCACAAGGATATGCCTGAACCGTTTCGGGGAGCCACTACTACTTGAGGGGCGCAGCAGGAGCAGGGGCACGTGGGTGTGCCGGGCCAGCGACTCGGCCACGCTGCCCAACCAGAGCCGGTCGAACCCGCTGCGTCCGTGGGTGGTGAGCACGATCAGGTCAGCGTTCACGTCACGAGCGTAGCGCATCAATGTGCGCACAACCGGGCCGGAGAGACACACGGGCATCGGTTCCAGGTCGTCGCTGGCCACGGTTGCGGCGGCCCGTTCCAGGTAGACCCGTTCGTGTTCGGCGGCGAGGGAGTGGAGGTGCTCGTCAATCACCGGCAGCCCGTTAACGAAGATCGGGTCGCGAGCGTCCTCCGCATGGACGTGGACCAGGTGCAGGGCCGCGCCTGTTGCGCGCGCAATGCGAGCCGCGGTTGGCAGTGCCTGTTCGGCGACCTTCGATCCGTCGAGCGGCGCCAGAATGGTGCGAAACATCTTCCGGCCTCCTTATTGTGCCGGGATGGCAGGGGGTGTGTATCCTGCCACCCCGGTGCGTCTTCACCGTCCGGCGCCAGGTGTACCAGGGAGCGAGGGCAGCTCGCCCTCGCTCCCGGCGCCGCGCGACATGACCCGGCGCGCCTGCGCGCTACCGCGAGGTTTGTCGGGAGCCTGCGCCTGAGAGCCCGCACCCTCCTGGTGCGAAGAGTGTGCCACCCCGGCAGGCAGGGGGGTGGGGAAACCCGGTTTCCCTGTACATTCACGTTAAGCCCCATGCGCGGGGCGCACAACACCACGATGAAAAGCAGGTGTATGTTTGGGAGGGCGTAGCCCTCCCAAACCCTCCCCACAGGCCGGAGGATGGGGAAACCCGGTTTCCCCGTATGTTCACATTAGCGTACAGCAGGCGCCGCGCGCGAGGGTGACGGATCGCCGGGCGGGAGCGAGACCTCGCCGGGCGCGGGCGCGAGGGCGATGCGTAGCACCTCGTCCATCGAGGAAACCGGGATCAGGGTCAGGTCCTTGCGTACCTTCTCCGGGAGATCGACGATATCCTTGGCGTTATCCTTGGGCAGGATGAAGGTACGGATCCCCGCGCGATGGGCGGCGAGGGTCTTCTCCTTCAGTCCGCCGATGCCCAGCACCTTGCCACGCAGCGTCACCTCGCCGGTCATCGCCACATCGCGCCGAACCGGCTTCCCCGTCATCGCGCTGATCAGCGCGGTAGTCAGCGTGATCCCGGCCGAAGGGCCATCCTTGGGCACCGCCCCTTCGGGGATATGCACGTGGATGTTGTGCTCCTCGAAGTAATTCGGGTCAATACCCAGTTCGCTGGAGCGATAGCGGACGTAGCTCATCGCGGCCTGGGCGCTCTCCTTCATCACATCACCGAGCTGGCCGGTAAGTTGCAGGCCGCCCTTGCCCTTCACCGGAAGCACCTCGATGCTAAGAATATCGCCGCCGGTGGAGGTCCAGGCTACACCGGTTGCCACGCCCACCTCGTCGCGCTCCTCGGCCAGGCCGAAGCTAAAGCGTTCGGGGCCCAGGTAGGTCGCGACATCGGTGGCGTCAATGGTATAGGTATGCACTTCGGCCTCAGCGCCCGGCTCGCGCGCCGCCGCCACCTTGCGCGCCACCTTGCGGCAGAGGCTGGCGATCTCCCGCTCCAGATTGCGCACGCCGGCCTCGCGGGTATACTCGCGGATCAGCTTGGTCACCGCAGCGTCGGTGAGGCTGAACTGGTCTGGCTGCAGGCCGTGGAACTCGCGCTGCTTGGGGATCAGGAAGCCCCGGGCGATCTCCAGCTTTTCGTCCTCGGTATAGCCGCCAATCTCGATGATCTCCATACGGTCGCGCAGCGGGCCGGGGATGGGCTCGAGCTGATTGGCGGTCGCGATGAAGATCACCTTACTGAGATCGAAGGGGATCTCCAGGTAGTGATCGGAGAAGGTGCTGTTCTGCTCAGGGTCGAGCACCTCCAGCAAGGCCGATGTCGGATCGCCGCGGAAATCGGTGCCGATCTTGTCAACCTCATCGAGGACATACACCGGGCTGTTCGACTTCACCGACTTGATGCCCTGGATGATCCGGCCAGGCATAGCGCCGATGTAGGTGCGGCGGTGGCCGCGGATCTCGGCCTCATCGCGCACGCCGCCGAGGCTGGTGCGGATAAACTGCCGGCCCAGGGCACGCGCGATACTGCGGCCCAGGCTGGTCTTGCCCACACCGGGCGGGCCGACGAAGCAGAGGATCGGGCTGCGCATCTTATTGCCGGCAAGCTTGCGCACGGCCAGGTACTCCAGGATGCGCTCCTTCACCTTCTCGAGACCATAGTGATCCTCATCGAGCACCTTCTGGGCCTCAGTAATGCTGATCTCCGGGTGGGTCTCCTCACCCCAGGGCAGATTGGTCAGCCAGTCCAGGTAGGTGCGGATCACCCCGGCCTCGGGGCTGTTCATGCCCTGCTGGGCGAGGCGCTTCACCTCGTGGAGCGCCTGGTTCTTCACGTACTCCGGCGCGTCCATCTCGTGGATCTTGCGCCGCAGTTCGTCAATGGGATCATCGGCGTCGTCGTCTTCGCCCAGTTCACGGCGGATGACGCGCATCTGCTCCCGGAGAAAGTACTCGCGCTGGCTCTGGTCGAGCACTTCCTTGGTATCTTGCTGGATCTTGGCCCGCAACTTCAGCAGCTCGAGTTGCCGCGCCAGCACCAGGTAGGCCCGGCGCAGCCGTTCGGCCGGATCCAGCGTGTTGAGCACCTCCAGGCGATCCTTGAAATCAAAGGCCGGTCCCCAGGTGACAATGTCGGCCAGATGGCCGGGCCGCTCGATGCGGTGCACGAACTGCACGGCCTCCTGGGGCACCTCGCCCAGGTGATCGACAAACTCGTCCACCTGCTGCTTGACCGTATCCATCAGCGCCTGGACCTCCATGCTATCGAGGTCCGGGTCGAACACAGGAGCGCAGCGGACGCGGTAGAACGGCGTGATCTGGACCGCCTCGAAGATGCGGGCGCGGTAGAGGCCCTCCAGGATGACACGCGCCGTGCCATCGGGCAGCTTGGCGAACTCATCAAGGCGCGCAATAACACCAATAGGTGGCAACTGCTGTGGCTGACTGCTCTTGTACCCCTCCAGCTCAGATTCACGCACAAAAATCAACAACACTTCACGATGATCTTCGTCCCAGGCGCGCTCCATAGCGCGGTACGACTTGCCCTGGGGTACCTGGAGCGGAATGGTCATGTGCGGCATAATGACCATTTCGCCGAGCACCACCAGCGGCAGGCGGCGTTCGAGGGACGGATCGGACTCCATACTTTCTCCGCGCCCGACCGCATCCGAAGCGGTGTCGGGATGATTGGCGAGCGGACGCCTGTCGTTCTTCATTGCGATCCTCACTTGGTGCAAACCCATCGCATATAGTGTGCGGCAGAGCCGCGGAAAGCGGGTAATGCCAGTAATATCAGTTTCGAGCGATTCGTGACGAGCAGAGTCTACGGCGTTCCAGTGCGCTCTGGGATGAACCGGCAGGTAACCTGTTCAACCGCAATGGATCTACGAGATCTTTTCCTGCGTTGAGCATGGGGAGCAACCTTGTCGAGGGCATAGGATGGCCGTGGGGCGCTCAAGCCCAGTGCCCACTCTCACCAGGTTCAAGGACACGGGTCATCCCCAGCAGCACCCGATCCAGCAACTGGATGAGCACTTCCACCTCCTGATCGACCAGATGCGAGAGCGCAGCCTGCATCTGTTCACGGCGCGCCTGTTTGATTGCGGCGATCAAGGCGCGACCACGGTCGGTAACAACCACCATGACCTGGCGCCGGTCACTGGAATGACGTTTGCGCTCCACCAGATGTTTCTCCGCCAGGCGATCGACCACACCGGTGAGCGAGGCCGCCGATTGCTGGGTGGCTTCGGCCAGGTCCGACATTTTACACTCAACCGCAATCTGGTAAAGGTGCAGCAAGGTGTAAAACTGTGGTAGGGTCAGGCGGAAGCGATCGTCGTCGAGCAGTTGCATAAACTGGCGCTGGGCCAACCAGCTAATCTGCATAATAGACTGTTCGATCTGTTCCAGGGGCCCTCGCTCGCCAGGGATCACCTGCTCGCGGGTTTCTGAGGTCATGCGCGCGTCTGCCGTTCCTATAGAATCGAGATTATCAACATCTTTAAGTATATCAGAGGTCAGGCACCATCGCAAGGGCAACGGTGTGTTGCCCCGGGGCAATTGCAACCCTGGAAAGCGAAGGTATCCTGAGCGGGCCGAAGCCGGCCCTGAGCGTGGCGCAGGTTACCTGGCCAGGGGGGCGTTACGGCGAGCCGCGAGCAGACTCACCTGACGCTTGAGGGCGTCGTCGGCGTGGACCAGGCGAAGGTGGGTTATACTGATGGATATTCCTGGAAGGGCGTAGTGCTCCCAAACCTTCCCGGTGCGGGCATGCGGGGTTGTCCGTCCCCGCGTCTCAAGGCAGCGGCGCGCGTGTGGCTGAGCAGCGCGACGAAGGTGCGCAGACAGGCAGGGAAGGTAGAAGGACCTGGAAGGACATACACCTTCCAGGCCCTTCTACGAGAGGTGGGCATCGGAGCGATCAGCCTAGCACCTGCCTTCCCGAACCGAACGAAAGGGCAGCTTCGAGCGGGTGCAGCCCTCCTCAGCTCTCGACCGACGCCTCGGCCCCGTCGTTCGCGGTCTCCTCCTGCTGGAGGTGGAGATCGGCAAGCTGGCGCAGCGCGGTAAACAGCTCCACGTCGAGAATGACACCGGTGGGATAACCCTTCTGCGTCACGATGATCGGCTGATGGTTGGCCCGCGAACGCTTAATCAACGCCGCCAACGAGGAAGCAGCTTTTGAGATCGGCACGACGCCCTGCTTCAGGTCAACGTCCAGCGTATACTTCTTCAGATCGACCACAAGACCCTCCTGAACTATTCAATCCGTGCGGCTTATCCGGCGGAAACAGGGATGAAGAGTGTACGGAGCCGACAGCCAGCGCGTCTTTTTACCCCTTCTTGCACTCACGGGCCAAAAACCACCACGGGCGACAATTGTTCCTGCGTTGTTAAGTTCGTCCGCCAAAGGTGTTGGTTTTCGGACGCAAAGGCCGTTACAGGATTGATCCCCATTTTACACCAAAAGTTGAGTTTTGTTAAGTCATTTCCGTGAAACTCGACGCAGAAAACTTTCCCCCCTGGCCTGCCATGATTACCACTCTTGCCCTCAACCACGGTTCACTGGCCCTGCCCGCCTTTTTGCCCGACGCCACCCTCGGCGTAGTCCGCGCGGTAGATGCGCGTGACCTGCGCGAGGCGGGCGTTGGGGGTGTCGTTATGAATGTCTTTCACCTTATGCAACGCCCTGGTTCTTCGACGGTAACAGCACTGGGAGGGTTGCACCGTATGGCGGCCTGGGATGGACCAATTGTCACCGATTCGGGTGGTTTTCAAATCTATTCGCTGATCCGCCAGCAGCCGGGGGCAGGGCGCCTGAGCGATGAGGGGATGACCTTCTGGCCCGAGGGCGCCGAGCGTCCTTTCAAACTTACCCCCGAGAAGAGTATTCAGTTGCAACTGGCCTACGGTGCGGATGTCGTCATGTGCCTCGACGATTGTACTCACGTTGATGCCCCGGACGAAGAACAGCGCGCCGCAGTCGAGCGAACGATCCGCTGGGCGCGGCGCTGCCGTGAGGAGTTCGACCGCCAGGTGCGGCAGCGCCGCCCGGGTGCAGCGCGCCCGTTGTTGTTTGGAGTGGTGCAGGGCGGCGGCGATCTGGCGTTGCGCCGCCGCTGCGCCGAGGCGCTACTGGAACTCGACTTCGATGGCTTTGGGTTCGGTGGCTGGCCCCTCGATGCTCAGGGTAACCTGCTCTACGAGGTACTGCGCTTCACACGCGAGTTGATCCCCTCGCGCCTGCCCATGCACGCCCTCGGCGTGGGCCATCCTGAAAGTGTGGTTGCCTGCGCCCGCATAGGGTACCAGTTGTTCGATAGCGCCCTCCCCACCCGCGACGCTCGCGCCGGCCGCCTCTATGCCTTCAGCGCCGATCCCTCAATGCCAGGGTTTCGCCTTGCCGGGCGCTGGTTTGAGACGGTGTACATCGCCGATAAGAAGCATATTAAGGCCACGACTCCGGTTGCGCCGGGATGCGACTGCCATACCTGCCGCCACTACACCCTCGGCTATCTCCACCACCTGCACCGGGCCGGTGAGACGGTGTTTCTGCGCCTGGCTACCATCCATAATCTGCGCTTCATGACCCGCCTCACGGAGTTGTTGCGGGCCGAGGGCGCCGGGCTGCAAGCCTCCGCCCCGGGCGCGTAATACGGTTTCAGCGCCAGGCGACCGCACCCTCCCCAACCCACCCACGGGGAGGGGGGCGGGGAAACCCGGTTTCCCCATCTTCATCTGCGATCGCAGCGGGGAGCGGGCCATCGAGGCCGCTCCTGCCAGCGTGTTATAATTGCACTACCGGATCGCATTGGTGATAGGGTTGAGGTGATGTGCAGGAAACCGGGCACGCGCCGAACGCCAGGTGGGGAAAGCCGATGCTTGCCCCCTGCCGGCAGTTGAAGCCATGCTGGGCCGCGCGCGACGCCGCCGGCAGGGGCCATAATCGGCCAGCAGTCCGGGTTTCCTCCCAGGAGAGTGCAGATGACGAACAGTTTTGGCGCTCGATCGATACTTCAGGTCGGTGGCAAAGAATACGAGATTTACCGACTCGATAGCCTGGAGCAGCATGGCGTCAGGCTCGCCCGCCTGCCCTACAGCCTCCGCATCCTGCTCGAAAACCTCCTGCGTACCGAGAATGGCCGGACCGTTACCGCCGATGATGTGCTGGCGCTTGCCAACTGGGACCCGCGGGCCGAGCCGGATCGTGAGGTGGCCTTTACCCCGGCGCGTGTCATTCTGCAAGATTTTACCGGTGTGCCCTGCGTGGTGGATCTGGCGGCCATGCGCGACGCCATGGCTGCCATGGGCGGCGATCCGGCGCTGATCAACCCCTTGCAGCCCGTGGAACTGGTGATTGACCACTCGGTGCAGGTGGATGCCTATGGCAGTGAGGCCGCCCTGCTGATCAACCGTGAACTGGAGTTTGAACGCAACCGGGAGCGCTACGCCTTTCTGCGCTGGGGCCAGACCGCCTTCCAGAACTTCAAGGTCGTGCCGCCGGGCAATGGGATCGTGCATCAGGTGAACCTGGAGTATCTGGCCCGGGTGGTCTTTTCTAGCGACGAGAATCCCCGCGCCACCGGGCCGGTCCAGGCCTATCCCGACACGCTGGTTGGCACCGATAGCCACACGACGATGATTAACGGCCTTGGCGTGCTTGGCTGGGGTGTCGGTGGGATCGAGGCCGAGGCGGCCATGCTTGGCCAGCCTGTCTCGATGCTCATTCCCCAGGTCGTCGGCTTCAAGTTGTCCGGTAGCCTCCCCGAAGGCGCTACCGCCACCGACCTGGTGCTCACTGTGACCCAGATGCTCCGCCAGAAAGGCGTGGTGGGCAAGTTTGTGGAGTTTTTTGGTCCCGGTCTCGCCGCCCTCTCCCTGGCCGATCGCGCCACGATCGCCAATATGGCGCCCGAGTACGGCGCGACCTGCGGTATTTTCCCGGTGGACGCCGAGACGCTGCGCTACCTGCGCTTCTCCGGTCGCCCGGCGGACAGGGTGGCCCTGGTTGAGGCCTATTTCAAGGCCCAGGGCCTCTTCCACGATGAGCAGACGCCCGATGCCGAGTACTCCGATGTCCTGGAACTGGATCTGCGGAGCGTCGAGCCGAGTGTGGCCGGCCCGCGTCGCCCGCAGGACCGCGTGGCGTTAAGCCAGGTCGGCCCGGCCTTTACCGCGGCCCTGCCCGGCATTCTCAGCCCGAAGGGCGACGTTGCCCCCGCCGCGCTGCACGCCAGTGTGCCCTGCACGATTGATGGCGAGACGGTTGAGTTGCGTCACGGCTCGGTTGTCATCGCGGCCATCACCAGTTGCACCAATACCTCTAACCCCTCGGTGATGATCGGCGCTGGCCTGCTCGCCAGAAAGGCCGTCGAGAAAGGGCTGCGCGTCAAGCCCTGGGTCAAAACCTCGCTCGCTCCGGGCTCCAAGGTGGTAACGGAGTACCTTGACCGTGCCGGGCTGACCGCGTACCTCAACCAGTTGCACTTCAATACCGTTGGTTACGGATGCACCACCTGCATCGGCAACTCCGGCCCATTGCCCGAGCCGGTCTCACAGGCGATCGAGCAGGGCAATCTGGTGGTTGCTTCGGTGCTCTCGGGGAACCGCAACTTCGAAGGCCGGGTGCAGTCGGAGGTCAAGGCCAACTTCTTGATGAGCCCGCCCCTGGTGGTAGCCTTCGCGCTGGCCGGGCGCATTGACATTGACCTGGCCAGCGAGCCGCTTGGCGTGGGCGCCGATGGTCAGCCAGTGTTCCTCAA
>JBDNDG010000145.1:0-10409 GCA_046719255.1 Chloroflexaceae bacterium | reverse complement strand
GTCCACCGGCTCGCGCCTTTGCCCCACGCTTCTTTCGGGCCCTCCGTCGCCGGAACGCCCTTGCACTTCGCCATGGCCAGATCTCCCGCTCAGGGAGGGGCGAGGGGCAACCGGGTTGCCCCATCCCCCAACCGGTGGACAGGGCTTGCCGCCCCCACAGGCAGGGGTGTGGGGAACCCTGGTTGCCCCATAGGTTCACGTCAGGCCCCATTCGTGGGGCGCACAATGCCAGAATGAACATATTCGTTATTCCTGGGCGGGCTGTGCCATCCCACACCCTCCCCGCTGGCGGGTTAGTTCCCGGGCGGGCGCAGCCCTCCCCGGCCCTCCCGCGCGCGGGCAAGTTTCCCATCAGGGTTGCAGGAAACCGTGTTCGGAAGACGGGCAACGTTGTCTCTCATCTACTTCTCATCAACGCAAGAGAACCAACAATCTGGTTGCAACGTCATGGTAAATGATCAGACAGAACGCAACCATACCGAGGAGAAGGAGCAACGATCATGCGGGATTGCGTGGTGACTCTGACCGCTGAGTTGCGCGTGTGGCAGGATGAGCGCCTGGGGCGACGCTGGCGGGTGGCCTATCGCGAGGGCGATGAGGAGACGGTGGTGAGCTTTCCCGATACCGAGGCTCTGGGTGATTTCATCGCCGAACGCTTCGGTCTGACGTTGCTTGACCATTCCGAGCCGGCGCTGCTGGCTGCATGAGCGTTGTGCCAGATTTCCATGCGGCTGCGCCGCGCATTGACAAGGTGAAAGCACGTTGATTTTTGGGATGGCGCAGCCCGCCCACACTCGCCCGCCGGACGGGGAATCTTCGTAGGCGGGCTGTGCCTGCCCACACTCTCCCGCCGGGCGGGCGGAGTTCAGGACAGGATTACTGCCACCGGCCGTAGATGCTTGGCATGAACAACCACTGACGAACGTAGACCACGTCAATCGGAATGCTCCCCAGGTCGCCTGCCCGGGCCGGATCGGGGTTGCTGCTGAGTTGCAGTACGCCCAGGTAACGATCCGGCGGCGGTCGTTCGCCGAGCAGGTTCCACGCTACACTGAGCCCGAAGGGTTCTCCGGCGCGCACGGTCACCGGACCGGTAGCGCCAGCGTTGCCCAGAGATTCCGGCGGCACGATGGTGACTGCCAGGTCTACCCGATCTTCAGCCTGGCCCGAGCCAGAGTAGTTCTGCACCAGGACGATCAGGGTCTGGGCGGGTGCATGGTTCAGGCGCAGGTCGCAGAACTCGGCGTTACTGCCCCCTGCGCTGATACAGATCGCCTCCTCCAGTTCCGGCACGCCATCGGCGGGGCCGTTTAATCCATCAGCAAAGACAAACAGATCTACATCGCGCGCGGTTGTGCGGCCTACCTCCAGGCGCACCCGTGGTGTGCCCGCGGGCAGCGCAATGTCGAGCCGGGCCACGCCTGCCGTTCCATCGAGCGGATTGCCGGGGGTGGGATCCTGGGGCACGCGTAGCGTGTGAACCTCGCCACGGCTCAGGCCGAACACGCGCAGCGTAAGTGCCTCGGCCGAGACGGTGCGTAGCCCGGTGAGGGTCACGCTGCCGCGTGATTCGGCGGTGCGCACGCTCACGGCGGGCGGGAGGATGGCGCTGAGGGCGTTGAGCGCCGCCGGTAGCCGCGCCGGGGGGGCAAGGCCTCTGGCCTCGCTGAACGAAATTGCTCCGGACAGGTAGGTGCCCTCGGGCCGGAAGGCGTCGCGGGCGATGCGCGCGGTTATCGTCACGGCTCGGGTAGCACCGGGCGCCAGGGTCAGTTGTTCAGGCTCTACGCTGAACGTCAGCTCGGGAGCGCCGGTGGCGGTGGCGCTCCAGGTGGTGGTTACCGGGAGCGGGTTGCGGAAGACACGGGTGAAGACGCACTGCTCCAGGCAGGCGGGGCTGGCGAAGGCGGGCAGGTTAAGCCTGGTGGGATCGCCTCCACCGAGGGGATCAACCGCGCGGAAACCGGCAGGTGTCTCATCGAGGAGCAGCCCGGCGCGGGCCGCCCGGTCCACCTGCACGCGCCCGGCGCCAGCGGCGAGGGCCAGGGCCGGCGCGCCGTCAGCCGTGGTGGCGGTGGTTGCCGTGGTCATCAATGCTGCGCGGATCTCGGTGGGTGTCCAGTCGGGATGCACCTGGCGGATCAGGGCGGCTGCCCCTGCGACGTGCGGGGTGGCCATTGAGGTGCCGCTGAGCAGGGCGTAGGCGGGAGCACCGGGCCGCGAGCCGATGGTGGTGGCGAGGATGTTCAGCCCGGGCGCGAGGAGATCAGGCTTGAGGGTGCCGGGCGCGGTGCGGTTGGGGCCACGAGAGCTGAACCAGACTACCACATCGGCGGGGCCGCCCGGGTCGCGCCGCGCCGGGCCCAGTGCTGCCTGGTGGCCAGAGCCCCGGGCCAGCCAGGCGAGTAACTGCGCGCCCTGGGTGGCGTCGAGATGGACCGTGGGCAGGGCCAGCGGCTTGATTGGCACGAAGGCGCCGAAGGTATCGGGCCAGATGATCACCAGGCCGCCCGCGCCTGCCGTTGCTGCGTAACCTGCTGCGCGCTCGGGATCGATCTGTTGGCGGCAGACAACAATCGCACCTTGCAGCCGCACGTGGCCAGCAAAGGGCAGACAGGCGGGATTGGAGGGGCCATCGGCGCTGGGAAGCGTGGCGGCGTCAACAATGGGGGTCAGCGGCAGGGCCTCGGCGCCAAAGCCTGCGCCGGTCACCAGGGGAGGCGCTGGCCCGGCGCCTCCACCAAACGGGCCGAGGTCGCGGACGAAGCGCCGCCCGTGGCTGGTTGCGCCGATACTGAGCACCCAGGGGGCATTGGCCGGCGCTGTGATGCTGCCCGGATCAGGGCCCGCGTTCCCGGCGGCCACAGCGACCAGCGTGCCGCCTTCGAGGGCGCCCAGCAACGCCAGGGCCTCAGCATCGCGCCAGGGCTCGGTTGCGAAGCCGCCGATCGAAAAATTGATGACGTCCACACCATCGGCAACCGCCTGGTCAATGGCCTGGAGGATAGCTTCCAGGGGGCAGAAGCTGCCCCTGATGCCGCAGGCATCGTAGGCCACAATCGTCGCGTGGGGTGCCACACCTGCGAGTGGACCGGTGGCGACGCCGGCTACGGCGCTGGTTGCCTGCACGTGCCCTGCAAGGGTGCTGGCAACGTGGGAGCCGTGGCCGTTGTCGTCAAAAGGACTGGGGCGACCAAACGGATCGCCCGTCGCTGCGGTCGCAGGGAAGGTATAGGCGCCAATCACCTTGGCGTTGCAGGGGAAGGTCGGGTTGAAATCAGGCCGCGCAGGATCGCAGACCCCCAGGAAGCGCCCGTAGGGATTGACCGCCAGAAAGCCGTCATCGCCGCGGGGGGCGAACGCTGGCGCATAGGGATCGATTCCGCTGTCGATCACCCCGGTCACGATGCCCTCGCCGCGCGCCGGGACGACCTGCCCGCGGATCTCGCCAGCCGGCTGGGCCGCGGTGGTGATCTGTAACACGGTATTACCCGCCAGCAGGGCCCGCTCAATCGCGGCAGCGGAAAGCTCGGGCGTATCGGTGAGGGTCAGTTCGCCGGCGTAGAACCTGCCCTCGGGAACGGCGAGGGGCATCAGGTCGAGTGCGACGCTATCGGGCTGCCCGGGCGCGGTGACGAGCAGGCTGGCGGCCACCGGCGGCCCGCTGAGTTCGCCGTGGGCCAGTTGCAGTGCCAGCCGGCGCGTCGGGGCCGAGTAGGTGACCACGGCCCAGCCGGTGCGCTCGGGCAGCGCCTGGTGGCTTGCCGGCTCGGTGGAGGACGGCGCAACGTCCGGCGCTGTCTGTGGCATCGCGGCCCGTGGTGAAGCGGCAGGGAGGGCCGCGCGATCCTGGCAGGGGGGCCCGGCGGGGGCGCACGGCTGCGCGGCGGCGTCCGCAGCGGCGCCGCGCGCAGGCGCGAGGCGCGCGCTGAAGAGCGTGGGGCCCAGGTCAGGCTGAGCTGCCCCGATGAGCGTCGGGCCAACATCGGTAGCGAGCCGGCGCGGCTCGTCGGGCTGAACCAGGCGCACCCCGGCAAGGGTAGCGACGCGAGCCGCCTCCTCTGGCGTGAGGGTGAGCGACACGCCGTTCAGAGCGTACAAGAAACGTGCGCGTGGTGTGACGGCGCGTTCCAGAACCACGCTCACGCGGGCCAGAGCCTCGTCCTGGCGGGCGTGGAGGTAAGCGAGGTAGGCCCGGGCAGCAGGAGACGCTGTATCGAGCCTCGGCTCGTTGCGCGCCCGAGGAGTGGTAGCCGCCAGACCGGGCCGGTCATCCTCGTAGGCCGCCAGTGGTGGATCGGCGAGCACGACAATGTACGCCCCGGGCGCTGTGGGCGAGGCGTTGCGCGGTGCACCGTGCAGCGCCTCGCGCAGCCAGGAGGGTCGCGCTGGTGGCGGCGAGGACCACGGCGTGTCGGCTTCCTGGAACCGGGCCTCGCTCCTGGGGGGAAGCAGGCCCCAGGCAACAGCAAAGAGCATCAGGGCGCACGCGCAGATGAGGATACGTAGCATAGGGTTTCTTCTACAGTGGGTGGCACCAGTTGCTACGCAACGCACCGTTGTCCGCCAGCCGGCAGGAGCGCGGCTCGATGATGTCACCGCGGGGTAAGACCCTTCCGTGTACAGTGTATCTCGCGTGCTATAATCTCGGATAAGAGACTTGCCACAAGGCCAGCACCCATGCCGTCCGTTATCACCGTTCGCGATGTTCTACGTCTGGCTCTGCCTGCGGGCACGGAAGTTGTCGCGGGCGGGGCCGGTCTTGGCCGCCAGGTCAACTGGGTTGCCACCCTCCGTGCCACCCTGCCCGCCTTTGCCGAATTGCGAGGTGGCGAACTGGCGTTGTTGTCGGTTGAGGCAGCCCTGGCGCTCGACTCGCGCCTCAACCTGGCGACGCTGGTGCGCCGGCTTGGCAGCGCGCCGGTGCCGGTTGCTGGCGTCGTGGTTCTCGGCGAGGTCCGCCCCGAGGACATTGCCGCCGCCGAGGAGGTACGGCTGCCACTGTTGAAGCTGCCCGACGGCGCCGATCTACGTGATGTCGAGCGGGAGATTACCCGCCTGGTCACCGACTATGAGGCGCAATTCGAACGGCGCAGCGCACAGCTCTACGATCTGCTCACCCAGCGCTCGCTGGCCGGGCAGGGAGTGGCCGGTCTGCTTGAAGTGCTGGCCGAGCGCACTGGCCAGAGTGTGGCCTGCTTTGCCCCCAACGGCGAGTTGCGCGCGCAGCGTGGGCGCGGCTCGGCGCGGGTGGCGCTGCAGGCCCTGCGCCCTAACGGGCGCGGGACGATGAGCTTGCTCAACCAGCAGATCTGGGTCGAGCCGATCGGATCGAGCGAGGTGCCGGCCGGCTACCTGGCGATTGCCGGCGCCACCCTCGATGACTGGGATCGCGAGGCGGCCCAGCGCGGCGCTGCGGCGCTGGCGCTGGAACTGGCCAAGGAGCAGGCGGTGCAGGCTGCCGAGGAACGGCTGCGCGGCGATTTTGTCGCGGGCATTCTCTTCGGGCAGCCGGGCGATGTCACCGCCGCAATGCAGCGCGGCCAGGAGCTGGGGTACAACCTTGCGGCGCCACACGTCGCCATGATCGTGACGGTCGAAGACGCTAGCCCGGCCATCCTCGCCCGCTTGAGCGCGACGCTCCAAACCGAGCTGACGCGCCGGAACGTCAGCGCGCCAATCTCCCGCCGTGAGAGCAGCATCCTCTGTATGCTGCCGGTAGTGGGCGCCACCCGTGTGCGCGACCTGGTCGAGCAGATCCGCGAGCGCCTGTCGGGCGCCTTTCCCAGGCTGGTGCTGGCCCTGGGGACACCCGCCGCCGGCCTCAACGAGTGGCGCCGCTCGGTTGAAGAAGCCGAGCAGGCCCTGCTGCTGGGGCGTCAACTCTTTGGTACCGGGCGCGTCCTTGCCTTCTCCGATCTGGGCGTCTATCGCCTGCTGGTGCGTCTCCGCGAAACTCCTGAACTGTGGACATTCTACCGCGAGACCCTGTCGCGCCTGGCCGACTATGACCAGCGCCAGGGCGCCGAGTTAATCAAGACCCTCGAGGCCTATTTTAACCACCTGGGCAATCTGCGTGCCACCTCCGAGGCGCTCCACGTCCACCGGAACACCCTGCTCTACCGCCTCGAACGGATCAAAGAGATCAGCGGGATGGATCTGGACAACGCCGAGGAGCACTTTGCGCTCTGGCTGGCGCTGCGGGCGCATCGCATCCTCTCTACGCTGGAGGAGCCGGCGTAACGCGGTCCAGGGCGCCCTCTTCCCACATCAGCCCGCCCAACCTGCCCCCGGGCAGGGCAGGGGAAACCCGGTTTCCCCTGCCACCCCGCACGGGGAGGGTTTGGGAGGGCGCAGCCCTCCCAAAAAGAAACCTGTTTTCATCGTGTCAGAGTGGGGCGTAGCCGCATAGGTGCCTGATATGAACATGGAGAAACCAGGTTTCTCCGTGCCCCTCCCTGAGGAGATGGTTTGGGAGGGCGTAGCGCTCCCAAAAATATACCTGTTTTCATCTCTTCTATGTGCGGCGAAGCCGCATGGAGGTTTACCCGGTTCCCCATCAGGCAAAGCGCTCAATAGCCTCGGCAGCAATGGGCCAGGCCGGGTCGAGCATCAGATCGTGCGCGGCGCCCGGCGCCACCACCAGGTGCGCGCCGTAGGCGCGCGCCATCTCGCGCTGGATATCCAGGTCGAAGATCGCGTCGCGTTCGGCAGCGATCACCAGCACCGGAACGCGGCAGGCGGCGGGACGCGGGCGCAGCACCATACTGCTGAGCGCTACCAGGGGCGGCTCGGCCACCAGGCGCGCGCGATGGCGTTCCAGTTCGGCATCGGCCATATCGGGGCGAAAGAGGGCCTGGCGCACCGCTGCCGGATCGCGGCGCAGCAGGGCCGGCAGGTTGACCATCGGCGCGCCGCGCAGGCCGCGGTCGAGAAAATAGGCGCCGATGTTCACCGGGGAACTGCAGAGCAGCACCGCACCGGTCAGCGCCGGGCGCGGCCCGACGACGCCGGTGATCAGCAGTTGCACCACATAGCCGCCGGAGCTATGCCCGACCACGATCGGCTGGCCGCCAACGGTGGCAATGGCGCTGCGCACCTCGCGCGCATAGTCGAGGATCGTCGAGCGCCAGTGCTGCGATGGGGCCGGACTGGCGCCGTGGCCCCGAATGCTGATCGCATGCACCTCGAAGCCACGGGCTGCCAGGTCCTCCTGGGCGGCTTCCCAGCACCAGGCCCCGTGCCAGGCGCCGTGGATGAGTAGCAGCGCGGGGCGGTAGCGCCGGTGAGCGGGGTAAGTGACGCGGTGCTCGAGCGTTACCATAGTGTCTGCGTGGGAGGGCGCAACCCTCCCAAACCCCTCCCCGAGCAGAGGCTCAGGAAAACCCGATTTTCCCGCAACCCGGCTCGAGGAGAGCATTCGAGAGCAAGCAACGCTGCTCACCCCTCGACCGGCTCCGCGGGCAGGCCGAGATGACGGCGGCGTTCTTCGGCCAGGCGTCGTTTTTCGGCGATCAATTCGTCGGTCACGTACACGCCGAAGGAGCGCAGGCGAGCCAGTTGAAGGCCGTGTTTATGCCAGAGGCGGTACATCTCCTTGACCCGCTCCATCTCGATGTTGCGACCCAGGGTGTAATCCTCGAACTTACCCTCCATCGCCAGGAGCGCGGTCTCTGAGAGACAGGCGTAGGCGGTGCCGGGGGGCATATCAATATCGAAGCCGAAATCAGGCTCGCCGGGCAGCACGATTTCGCCGCTCTCCACGACGAGCACATCGGGGCGGCGCGCGGCGTCTTCTTCTTTGACATCGGGCGGGCGGGCCACATCGCACACTACGGCGCCGGGCTTCAGCTTGTCAATATTGATGACCCGGCCAGTAAGGGAACTGGTGGTGGTGATAATCAGATCGGCGTCGCCGAGGTAGGCATCAGGATGGGTCGCGGCGATCACCCGGGCACCGGGCGTCTCGCGCTCGATCTGCTGCTTGAGGGCCAGGAGGCGCTCGGGGCGCGGGGCGATCAGCACCACATCGCGCACGGCCTGGGCCAGCAGGCGCGCGCATACCGAGCCAATCGAGCCAGTCGCCCCGATGACCACTGCGCGTACCTTCTCGGGTCGTCCACCCTTCATGAGCAGCACGGCCTGTTTAGCCGCTTCCAGGGTGGCCGCCACGGTGAGCGAGTTGCCCGAAGTGATGCCGATGTCGCTCTTCTGGGCAACGGTGATCCCCGCGTCACCGACCACCGAGGTGAATGCGCCGAGTCCCATGATCCGCGCGCCCATCTTCTCGGCCATCCGCGCGGCGCGGATGAGGCGCCGGTAGGTGAACCCGGGTGGACGGCGCATCATCTCGCGCGGCGTCGTGCCCAGGGTCAGCAGAATGCCCTCGACCTCTTCGCCCGTGGCTACCGAGCGAATACCGCGAATGCGTGAGAGGTAGAGGGGCGGAATGTACGCAGCAACCCGTTCCACCAGGCGCGGCGGCAGGTAGCGCGTCCAGCGGAAGCGGGGATCGTTGGCGATCAGACTGGTGCGCAGGGGGTGGATTACGAAGGCAAACCTGGGCTTTGGTCGGGGGTTGAGTTCCTGCACATGGGCGCCCCAGCCCGTAGCGGCAATGAAATCCAGGACCTCGGCCTCCCCGGGTTGGGCGCTGGTCTCCTGGATGGCCGCGACCATAGCCTCAAGTACATCGGCGGCGACAAAGGGCCGGAGCACAGGCTCGCCGTCAGGGCCGCTCAACGGCGGCGTCATCGTGATCAGCGTAACCACGCCGCGCTGTCGCAGATCCTCGATTTCGGCGGGCGAGGGATCGTCGGTGACGATCGTCTTCCCGCGCAGATCCTGCGGGGCGAAGCGTCGGATAAAGGCAAAATCTCCGGCGATCACCTCGGCCCAGTGGAAGAGGCGCTCGGCGCGAGGATCGTAGCCCTCCTGGCCCAGCGCGACGGGATGCAGCAGGCGATAGGGAAGCAACGCCGTGATGGGCAGGGTGGTTGCGGCGTAGAGTTCGAGTTGTTCCAGGGTACGCGGCACCGGCAGCGAAGGCAGCCCGATGTGCACAATCGGATCGGCGAAGCGCAGTTCGGCGCCGTACTGGGCAATGGCGGCGGCGAGCTGGTAGCGTTCGATGCCGCTGGTACAGAGAACCTTCTTGTAACGGAACAGGCCGGAGATCTGCTGGGCGGCCTGAGCAACGACCCAGCGCTCCAGGGTGGCCTTGATCACTCCCCCGTCCACCACCGGCGTGCGGTGGGCCTGGGCGGCGATGTGGATGGCCTCCTGGTGGGGATACCGCGCCGCGCCTACCCGAAAGACTGGCGTAAGGCCGCCGAGCCCGATTGCGTCCACCCGACCATCGAAGGCGCGGATCAGTTCGGCGGCGCGCGCAGCCTCGCCGTTCACGCCGATGCGCTCGACCTCGACCACGCGCCCGAGGATTGACGTCGTAAAGTGGTAATCGCGGGCCGACGAGCCCAGACTGATGCTCACGATGCGCTTCATTGCGCACTCCTCTTCGTGGTATGCTGCACGCGGTCACCTGGCTCAAAGTTGCGGTACTGCCAGTATAGCACAACTCGAACCAGGTCTCTGGGGGCGAACCATCTTGCGCCCCGGGCCGGAGAAGGGGTTGCCGTGGGGCGTAGACCTCCCACACCTTTCGCCGGGCAGGGAGATCAGGAAGCCCGGTTTCCCCCTACCCCTCGAGGTTGCCACGGGAAGGCGCAGCCCTTTCACGCTCTCCCCCAGGGTCCGTTCACCTCAAAAGTCGGGAACGAGCGCGCAAATTCCAAAACCGTGTACGTTTGTCCTCACAGGAGCCTGCGGGCCTGTTGGGAAAACCTGCTTAGTTACACCCGACGGTCTGAACAGGTGCTCAGGCATCCACAGCGATAGCGGAAAGGACAAACGTATGGCACAGGCTTCGCCGCTCATTTTCCAGGCGGACGATCCTGAGCGCCTGCGGAGTCAGGTGCTCTGGACGACGGCTATTCTCGGGGCAAGCTATTCGGGTCTTCTGGCAGTGCTGGAACGGGCGCTGCCCATCAAACCCACGTGGGTGGCGCTCGAAGTGATCGGCGGGGTGTTGCTGGTAGGGCTGCCGGTGCGCTGGATCGCCCGGCTCGGCGGCTCGAAACTCACCTGGCGCGACTATGAACGGCTGGTAATTGCGGGTTTTGTGGGGGCGGGGGCGCCGATCCTTATCTGGCAGGCGATCGAGTACGGTCTGCTCCAGCAACGCCGGAGTCACCGGGAGAGCGGCGAAGAGGGACCTGGTGTTTGATTTCGGGTGTTACGGAGACAGATGGGTTTCTGCGTGGAGACGCAGCGGCGTGGAGACGCAGCGGCGTGGAGACGCAGCGGCGTGGAGACGCAGCGGCGTGGAGACGCAGCGGCGTGGAGACGCA
>JBDNDG010000144.1:0-10465 GCA_046719255.1 Chloroflexaceae bacterium | reverse complement strand
ATCGAGCGTCACCGCCGGCCCGTGATACTTCGCCACCAGGTCGTAGTAGCGCGCTGTCAGGCTCTCGCTCGTCAATGGCTCGCCCGCCTCGACCAGTTCGTGCATCATCAGCTCGAAGCTGGCGAACATTGTCTGGCGAATAATCGTTCGCCGGATGTCCTCAATCTGCTGCACCAGCAGGCGGCGGCGCAGGGCCTCGTCGTCGCGGTGCTTGAGCAGATAGTCGGTGAGCAGCGCCTCATTCAGGGTCGAGGCTACCTCGGCCACAAAGATGGTGTAGTTGCCGTAGACGAAGGGCTGGCTCTTGCGCGTGAAGAAGGAGTGCATCGAGTGGCCCAGCTCGTGGGCCAGGGTGAAGGCGTCGTCCAGCTGATTCTGGTAGTTGAGCAGAATGTAGGGCGGAGTGGAGTAGGCGCCACCGCTGTAGGCGCCGCTGCGCTTGCCGACGTTTTCATACACGTCGATCCAGCGACTGCTGAAGGTCTGCCGCAGCGCTTCGGCGTACTCCGGGCCGAGCGGCGCAAACGCTGCCTCCATTAGCGCCGTGGCCTCCGGGTAGGGCACCGTGATGGCGACATCGGGCACAGGCTGGGCATACAGGTCGTAGACCCGTAACTCGTCGAGGCCCATCAGCCGCTTGCGCACCTCCATGTAGCGGTAGTTCTTGTCGAGGTTGGCCTCAACCGTGGCGATCAGGTTGTGGTACACCTCCAGGGGGATCTCGTTGGGCGCCAGGGCGGCCTCCAGCGCCGAGGCGTAGGCGCGCATGCGCGCCTCGATCACATGGGTGCGAATAGCCGCGCCCAGGGTAGTGGCAATCGTGTTGCGGAAGGGCCGGAAGGCGCCAAAATAGCCCTTGAACGCGTCACGACGCACCCGCCGGTCGGGGCTCTCGATGAAGCGGCGGTAGCGCGCGTGGGAGAGTTGCACCGCGTTGCCCTGCTCATCGGTGATGCTCGGAAAACTCAGGTCCGAGTCAATCAGCATCTCGAAGGTCTCGTAGGGTGCCCGGGTGATGTCGCTGAACTGCGCCAGCACGTGCTCGACCTCCGCCGAGCGGACGTGCGCCCGCCGCCGGTTGAGCTTCTCCAGCTCGTAGCGGTAGAGCTGCAACGCCGGGGTCTCGCGCAGCCACTGGTCGAGCGTCGCCTCGGGCACACTGAGGATTTCCGGCTCAATGAAGGCCATGGCTGCGGCGACGCGCGCGGCGAAGGAGCCGGCGCGCTCTTGCAGGGCTTGCCCGACCGGATCGGTGGCGTCGGAGTCCTTGCGGTGCGAGGCATAGATGTAGAGGGCGTAGAGCCGCCGGGCCACTTCGTCGCGCAAGGTCAACACCCGCAGGAGGTGCTCGGGCCCCTGACCCGGCGTGCCCTGCAGGGCCGCAAGCTGGCCCGCCTGTTCCTCCACCGCCGCCAGCTCCTGCTCCCAGGCGGCTACGTCGGGGAACACCACGCTCAGATCCCAGGTAAACTCGACCGGCGCCTCGGCGCGCGTTGGTACTTTCTGCGTTGCAGTTGTCATGAGTTATGATCTCCCTCAATAAGACCTGGTCTCAAACATAAGCATGTGGGGCAACCGGGGTTCCCCACGCCCCTCCCTGCTGGGGCGCCTGGCGCCCCCACCACCGGTTGGGGGATGGGGCAACCGGGGTTCCCCACGCCCCTCCCTGTGGGAAGAGCCTGCCGCCCCGTGGGCGGGGGAATGGGGAAACCCGGTTTCCCCATAGGCTCATGTCAGGCGCCCATGCGGCTGCGCCGCACAACACCAGCATGAACATACCTATTCCTGGGAGGGCGTAGCCCTCCCAAACCCTCCCGCGCGCGGGCTATGTTCACATCAGCAGTAAACCCTCCAGGCGATCCACAAAGCGCTTCAAGACCGCAAAGGCGCGCTCCAGGGGCTCAGGCGCGCGCATGTCGATCCCCGCCAGGGCCAGGGTCTCCAGTGGGTAGCGCGAGCCACCTGCGCGGAGACAGTCCAGGTACCGTTCGGCGGCGCCAGGCTCGCCCTGGAGCACCCGGTCGGCCAGGGCGTTGGCCGCGGCGATGCCCGAGGCGTACTGGAAGACATAGAAGGCGCTGTACAGGTGCGGAAACTGGGCCCAGGTAATACCGTTTCGTGCCGGCTCGACCCGCACCGCCGGCCCGTATCCGCGCTCGAACAAGCCCGCCAGCAGGTCAATCATGCTGTCGGCGGTCACTGGCTCGCCCGCCTCTACCCATGCGTGAACCTGCTGCTCGAACTGGGAGAGGATCGGCATCAGGAACAGATAGCGGTGAAAGTTGCTCATCGCTTCCTCGATGATGGCGATTTCCACCTCTCGCGCGGGCTTCTGGGCGAGCAGGTAGCTTCGCAGCAGGGCCTGGTTAAAATTCGAGGCCACTTCGGCCACGAAGGTCGAGTAATCGGCGTAGACGGGCGGCTGGGCGCGGTTGGTCAGCCAGGAGTGCATCGAGTGGCCCAGTTCGTGAGCCAGGGTGCTGACACCGCTGAGGGTGCCGTCGTAGTTGAGCAAAATGAAGGGGCGCGTGTCGTAGCTGCCAGAGGAATAGGCGCCGCTGGTCTTGCCCCGGTTGGGGTAGACATCCACCCAGCGCTCGTGGGTCAACCCGGCCCGCGCCGCCGCCGCATACTCGGCCCCCAAAGGTTCAACGCTGGCGCAGACCAGCTCAACCGCGCGCTCGTATGGCACCTGGTACGGCGGCGCAAGCGGCGCGAAGATGTCGCACGGCTCCATCACCTCCAGCCCCAGCGCGCGCCACCGAATGTCCCAGTAGCGGTGCCAGAGCGGCAGGTGACGGTTGCAGGCGGCGATGACGTTATCGTACACCGCCCGGGGGAGATTGTCGTGGTCCAGCCTTGCGCTCAGCGTGTCGGCATAGCCCCGGGCGCGAGCCAGGAACACGTCAGCCTTGACGCTCCCGGCGTAGATCGCGCCGAAGGTGTTCTTGAAGGTCAGAAAGCCGTCCCGGAAATGCTCCCAGGCGCGCCGACGCAGGGTCCGGTCGGGGCTCTGCAACAACTCCTCGATGGTACCGGGCGCCACTTCGTGCGGCACCCCGGCGCTGTCCTCGGCGGCGGCGAAGCGCAGGTCGCTTTCCGCCAGCATCAGATAGGCGCTGTAGGACGCGCTAAGGGGCTCGCCCGCACGGGCCAGGATCTGCTCGATCTCCGCCGGGCAGACGTGGGCCACGCGGCGGTGCAGGTTGTCGAAGTAGTGCCGATAGAGGGCCAGCTCCGGCTCGGCGGCCATCAGCGCCTCCAGCCGCTCACGACTCAACGCCAGTAACTCCGGTTCGGCGAAGGCGGTGGCCGCGCCCAGGCGCGCGTAGAGGCTGATGGCGCGCTCGCGCAGCGCCGCTGCCGCCTGGTTGGTTGTATCCTCATCGAAGCGCATATGCGCGTAGACAAAGAGCCGGCCCATCACCACTCGCAAGGCGTCGGCGAGACGCAGCCAGGCGAGCAGCAGCTCCGGCGTCTCACCCAGGCGCCCACGGTAATCGGTCACCGTGTCCAGTTTCGCCTCAAAGGCGTGCGCATCCGCCTCCCAGGCGGCCTGGTCAGGGTAGATGCTGGCGCGATCCCAGGTATATTCCACAGACACCTCGGCACGTTCAGCGAGCGTCACGATCATCAGAGATCCTTTCGCAGGATTGTTAAAGATGCACAATGGGTGCATTATACCAATGCAGTGATGTGCCGCTGCGCCGCACAACGCCAGGTTAAAAAACTATTCCTGGGAGGGCGCAGCCCTCCCAGACCCTCCCCGCTGGTGGGGTGATTCCTGGGAGGGCGCAGCCCTCCCAGACCCTCCCGCGCGCGGGCTATGTTCACGTCAGGGCTTACTGAGTATAATACAACGACCCGTGCCCGGGCAGGCAGCGCGGCCCACGCTGCGGCCCCACGGGAAGGCGGTGTGGCAAGGGCATTGCAGGGGGCAGCGTGGCCGACACACTGGTATTGGGGATCGACCAGGGAGGGAGTGGCAGCCGCGCCGTGCTGCTGGATCGCACGGGCGCCGTGCGCGGCTACGGCTATCGCCCCGTGGCCCGGCTCTACCCCCGGCCCGGCTGGGTCGAGCAACGGCCCACCGCTGTCGCCCGCAGCGTACGCGAAGCGCTCGATGAGGCCATCGCCCGCGCCTGCTGCGACCCCACGGCCATTGTCGCTTGTGGCATTACCTCGCAGCGCGATACCGTATTCGCCTGGGACGGTCGCACCGGTCGCCCGATCGGTACTGCCATCACCTGGCAGGATCTGCGTACCGTTCCCCTGGTGGAAGAGACCGGCCGGTGGGAGCATGCCGCCGAGCGCCGCGCCCGCCTTGGTCAGTTCCCCGGCCCCTACTGCTCGGCCATGCACATGGCCTGGCGCATGCGTCACGACCCGGCCTTTCGCCGCGCCGCCGAGCAGGGTTACCTGCGCGTCTCGCTCAGCGCCGGCTGGCTTATCCAGGCCCTCGGCCAGCCCGCTGAGCACGCCCTCGACTACTCCCTCCTCCAGGCGATGACCGTCTTCGATCCCCGCCGCCGCGCGCTGTGGGAGGAGTGGCTGGATTACCTGAACCTGCCGCGCGCGGCCCTGCCCGCCCCGCGCCCGACCCTGCACCACTTCGGCACGCTGCGCATCGGCGACGCCGACGTGCCGGTGAAGGCCATGATCAGCGACCAGCAGGCCGCCCTCTTCGGCTACGACTGCCGCGCCCCCGGCGAGGCCGTCGCCACCCACGGCACCGCCTCGTTCGTCAACGTGGTCGCCGGCCCCGTGGCCCCGCCCCAGGGCATCTGCAAGACCTACCTGGCCTGGGAGATCGGCGGCACGCTAGCCTACGCCCTGGAAGCCGATATGACCGTCACCGGCGCGGTGGTGCGCTGGCTCACCCAGATGCGCCTGATCCGCCACGCTGGCGACCTCGACGCCCTGGCCCGGGCGACGCCCCACAGCGGCGGCGTGGTGTTCGTCCCCGCCTTCACCGGCCTGGGTGTGCCCGATGAGGACCGCAGCGCCCGCGGGGCCATGTTCGGCATGACCCTCGGCACCACGCCCGGCCACATTGCCCGCGCCTTCTTCGAGTCCATCGGCTGTCAGCTCCGCGCGATCCTCGACACGATGGAGCAGGAGGGCAGGTTGACAATCGGCGAATTGCGCGTCGGCGGGGGCCTGGCCCGCAGTGACACCGCCTGTCAGATCCAGGCTGACGTGGCTGGCGTGCGCATCGTGCGCGCCACCGACACCGAAACCAGCGTGCGCGCCGCGGCCCTGCTGGCCGGCCTGTCCGCCGGCGTCTGGGAGAGGCCGGAGGCGTTGCCGCGCCTGCTCGACCAGGGCGCGGATACCTTTGAACCGCGCCTCGACCCCCAGGCGCGCGCCGGGCTGCTGGCCCGCTGGCGACGCGCCATAGAACGGGCCCGCGGCTGGGCGTGAAGTGCGGGGAGGTGGAATGAAGAACGTTGCATCGGCCCCGGAGCGAACGCGCAGGGTTGTTGCAGAGTCGTTGGCGTTGCGCTCCAGCCGTCCGGCTGCCTGCCCCGAGGAAAACTCACTGAGGTCGTAGAGGCGTACGAGCAACGCCCCCCATGTTGAGACGCTCGGGTCGCTACGGTGGCTGCTGTCGCGCGACCACGAGCAGCTCGCCAGAGCAGGTGCTGTGAAAGTGGTGGCTCACATAACCTTCACGTGATCGCCCGCGTGCCGTTCGTCGCCTACACGGCGTGAGAATACGCATCGGCGCTCTAGCATTCTAGTTTGCGAGCCGACGAATCTCGAGCCGCCGAGCGCCGAAGTTTAGCAGGAGCCCGATCTTGAACCCCGACGCCTTGAGGTACGAAAGCGCCTGGACAAAGTCCACGTCTTCGATCGCCGCCTTGGCCTTCAGCTCGACCATAACCCCGGCGGCGACAAAATCGACCCGACGGCGTCCGATGTGACGCCCTTTGTAGAAAACATCGATGGACACTTCACGCTCGCACTCGATGCCGTGGGCCGGCAGCTCAAGGGCAAGGGCCCGCTGGTAGATGATTTCCTGGAACCCGGGGCCAAGCGTGCGATGCACCTCCAGCGCCGCGGCGATGATCAGGGCGGTAGTCGCCGAGGCGGCGTAGGAGTCGTCTACGTAGTCCTGCGTGGTCGATTCGCCCATCTCGATGCTCCTGGAATATGCCGGGCCCTACTGATGAACCGACAGGCAGGTGCGGGAGATACGGTGGGGTGCTGGAATCACTGAAGTGGTGAAGGGCTGATGGCACTGAGGGCGACCAGGAGCATGCTAGTCTTGCGTAGGTCTCGCATCGCTTGCCAGTCCGCCCCACGGCTCTCCTCAGGGCCCTCACGCACGCAGTGCCTCAGAACCACATGAGCACGTGAGGTGCTGATGGCACTGAGGGCAGCCAGGAGCCAGCACCGCTGAGGGCCTGAGGCGGCGTTCGCTTCATGTTCAATCTGAGCCAGCACATCCGCCAGCAACGCGGCGGCACCGTCCGGGTCATCGGGGCGGGGCCTTCGTAGCTCCAGGATATGTACAAGCTATCTCCTACCTCCTAAATCCCTATCCTGGCCAGAGCGCACCAGCACCACCGTAGCAAACGTCGCGCCGCCCACGATCAGCGCCGTGAGCAGCAGGAGCCACAGCGGCGTGAGCGCGCCCAGGAACGACACGCTGAACATCGAGATCAGCACCGCGCCAAGAACGATCCAGATCGTCATAATGGCAATCAGGCGGTGAAGTGAGGTCATAAGCTAGTCCTTGCCTCCAGACTGGCGAACAGGGTCACAATAAGGCCGGCGCGGCAGTGCGCAGCAACGCATGGTCGCCGGGTGCGGCGTAACGTTCGAGAATTGTGCCAGAAGGCACTGCCGAGCGGACCCGGTGGGTAGATGCATGCCGTCCTGATGCGACGGCAGTAGCAACCAGCCAGTTTTCCGAACCCTTACGCCACAAGAATGGCCGCTTTGCCCCATGACATGCACACGAAATCGTGTACACCATGACTACCTTGTCGACAGAGCGCGCCCGTGCTAAAGTATACTCGCTGTACGATCGCGACACGCAAGAGGGTATATGCATGGGGAAGCAGCCCCTGGCCGAAGTGTTTGGCTTCCGCATTGATGGAGGTGCAGGCCGTTTACATCTCCGGCAACGTCCGCAAGCCTTTTTCCTTCTTTATGCACGATCCCGATAGGGATCTGGACTGGTCAGGCCAGAAAGACTACCCACGTCCCGATGATCTTTCATCATCCCGGAAGCGCCTGGTTCCTCAACTGATACCATTTCAGATTGCAGATTTTGGATTGCAGATTGCCGGAGTGGCGTTGCAATGGGCGCTGGTGGGCGTGCAGATGCGGTCAATTGGTATAAGATACGGTTTCAGGCCAGGTTACGATTCGATGCCACCTGCCCCATCCTGATGCGCCTGGACTACTTCCTGCATCCTCCTTTTCTCAATCCTTGTCCAAGGATCAGCCCGTGAGCCCTTCAGTAACCATCGACCGCGACGGTCTCCACCTCAACGGCGAGCCGTTCTACCTGCTGGCCGGCTGCGTGCACTACTTCCGCTGGCCCCGGGCCGAGTGGCGCCCCCTGCTCGAACAGGCGCGCTGGGCCGGCCTCAATACAATTGATACGGTTATCCCCTGGAACCGCCACGAACTGCATCCCGGTGTGTTCGATTTCCACGCCGAGGCTGACCTGGGCGCCTTTCTCGACCTCTGCCACGAACTGGGCCTGAAGGTTATCGTCCGCCCCGGTCCCTACATCTGCGCCGAGTGGGAGAATGGCGGCATCCCTGCCTGGCTCAGCGCCGACCCCTCCATCCGCCTGCGTGTGGATAGCGAGGGCTACCTGGGCGCGGCGCTGCGATGGTTCGATCATTTGCTGCCGATCGTGGCCCCGCGCCAGTATCCCCGCGGCGGCCCGGTGATCCTCTGCCAGATCGAAAATGAGCACTGGGCCTCTGGCGTCTATGGCCACGATGCCCACCAGCAAACCCTGGCCCGCGCCCTGGTGGAGCGGGGCATCGAGGTGCCCCTCTACACCTGCATGGGCGCTACCCCCGGCTGGCCTGAGTTTCGCAATGGCTGGAGCGGTATCGCCGCGAAGCTCGTGCAGACCCGCAGCCTCTGGCCGGATAATCCGATGATCGTTAGCGAACTGTGGAGCGGCTGGTTCGACACCTGGGGCGCGAGCCGCCAGACGCGCAAGACGGCGGCGCAGCTCGATATGACCCTTCATCAGCTCACCGCCGTGGGCTGCGCCGGTTTTTCGCACTGGATGTGGGCCGGAGGCACCAACTTCGGCTTCTGGGGCGGGCGCACGGTCGGCGGCGATCTGGTGCATATGACCACCAGCTACGACTATGACGCTCCCGTCAGTGAGTATGGCGAGCTGCGCGCCAAAGCGCTGGTCGCCCGGCGTCACCATCTCTTCCTGGCCTGCTTCGGCGCCCGCCTGGCGCCCATTCTCGCCGACGCTGTGCCCGGGGGCCTGACCGTACTCGCGCCCCCCGCGGTTCAGGGGCGCAGCGAGGGCGGCGTCGCTCCCTTCCGCACCGTGCGCGCCGGCCCCGATGCGCCTGAACCCTGGCGTCACTTCCAGGCCACCTTCCTCCAGAACCCCGACCCGGAGGGTCGAACCTACCAGGTCCTGCTGGCCGACCCGCCCCGCCACCTGAGCGTGGACGTGGAACCCGCCACTATCCGCCCGGTCTTCGCCCACCTGCCGCTGGCCAGGGGGATGCGCCTGGTCTGCCATACCGGGCGCCTGCTGGGCTTCTGGAGCGACGATCATCAGCACCTGTTGATTGTCTACGGTCAGCCCGGCGAACAGGGCGAGCTGGAGCTGGCCCTGCCCGGGCTCGGCGCGCCCCTGCAACTGCTGCGGGCCGAGTCCGGGTTGCTGCCGCGCCTGAGTGATACGACCCTGCGCCTGCGCTACTGGATCGCCAGCGACCAGGCCACCCTCGACCTGCGGGGCACCACTGGCGCTCTCCGGGTCATGGTGCTCAGCGCCGAGGCAGCGGCCTGCTGCCTGCCCATGCCCAACGGCGAGCCGCGGCTCGCCCCGCAACCCCTCCCGCCGCGCCAGGTGCGCCTGACGCTACCCGTCGAACGGCTACCGGTGGCCGATCTGACCACCGATGAGGGCTGGCATCCCCTCCAAGCGCCCCTCCCGCTGGAACAACTCGGCTGCGACTACGGCTATGGCTGGTACCGCGCCCTCCTCGACCTGGACGCGCCCCTGGATACCACCCTGGTGGCGCCCTGGGTCGGCGATCGGCTCCGCGTCTTCGCCAATGGAACGGAACTCGGCGTCCTGGGCGTGGATCCCACCGGGCCGCGCTCGACCCTGCCGCTGCGTCTGGGGGCCGGGCGTCACGACCTGCGCTTCCTGGCCGATAACCTCGGGCGCTTCAACTATGGCCTGGGGCTGGGCGAGCGTAAGGGGCTGCTCGATACCCTTTACCTGGGCGGCGCCGAGCAAGACATCGCGGACGGCTGGATCGCTCTGTGGCAGGAAGTGCCCTTCGTCGGCGAAGCGGTCGCCCGCGCGCGCCCGACCGCCGTGCGCCCCGACGCCGCCGGCGTCCACCTGGGACGCATGCCCTTCACCGCGCCGGTGCTCTGGCTGCTGCGGGAAATCAACGTGCCCAACGCCTGTCGCGCCGTGCTGCACCTCAGCAGCGCCGATCGCGGCAGTGGAGCGCTCTTCGTCAATGGCCTGGCGATTGACCGCTTCAGCCGTCATCATAGCCACGGCTGGATCAAACACGATGTCACGCACCTGCTGCGCCCCGGCGTGAACGTGCTCGCGCTGCTGCTCCAGGGCTACGCTGGCGCCCCCTGGCGCGCGACGCTCGTCACCTACGACCCCACGCGGCCCCTTCCGGCGGCCTGGAGCTTCCGCCCCGGCGTGGAGGTCGGCGCCGGCGCCCCGCCCGCCGGCGGCCCGGCGTGGTACCGCGCCCGCTTCGGGCGCAACGCGCTGCCGCGCGTCCGCGCCCTGCGGATGGAACCGGGCCGGCTCGAGAAGGGCCAGATCTGGCTGAATGGGCACAATATCGGGCGTTTCTGGCAGATCGGCCCGCAGGTGGCCTACAAATTGCCTGTTGCCTGGCTCCACGAGCACAATGAGGTGCTGATCTTCGCCGAAGCCGGCCAGACCGACACCGTGACCCTCGTGGCCGACGAGAGCCTCCCGTGAGCGACCTGGCGATTGTCATCGTCTCCTGGAACGTCCGCGAGTTGCTGTGCCGCTGCCTGCGGGCGGTGGAGGCCTCGCTGGCGGGCAGTGGTATCGGCTATGAGCTGATTGTGGTGGACAATCAGAGCGCCGATGGCACGCCGGCGCTGCTGCGCGCCACCTTTCCCCGGGTGCGATTGATCGAAGCCGGGGCCAACCTGGGCTTCGCCGGAGGCAACAACCTGGCCCTGCGGCAGCTCGTGACCCGCGACGTGGATCGTCTGCAACGAC
>JBDNDG010000143.1:0-10482 GCA_046719255.1 Chloroflexaceae bacterium | reverse complement strand
GCATCGGGGCGAGCACCTCCGCCCAGTACTCCGTAGCCGGCGGCGGGCCGGCCCGCCGGCCCCAGGTCTGCGCGAAAATGTCATTCATCAGCAGCATGGCCATATCGCAGCGCACGCCGTCGCACTGCGCGGCGATGTCGCGCAGGGTGGCGCTGGCCGCGGCGCGCAGGCCGGGGTTGAAGGCGTTCAGTTGGAGCACCTCCGGCCAGGGCGCGAAGTGCGGGTCGCGCCCGCGGGCGAAGATCGTCGGGCCGACGCGGAGCCAGTCAGATGGCGCCCGCGCCAGATCCTCCTCGCTCCCCTGGATGAAATACTCCGGATGTTCAACGGTCCAGGGGTGATCGGGGGCCACGTGGTTGGGCACGAAGTCGAGGATGAGCCGGATGCCCCGGCGCGCCAGGGCCTCGCGAGCGCAGGCCAGCCCCTCCCGCCCGCCAAGGTGCGGATCGACCTCGTAGCGCCGGATGCAGAAGGGCGAGCCGATCACCTCGTCGGGTTGCAGATCGGGCAGCGTCTGACGCAGATCGGCCATCAGCCGCTCGTTCCCCAGGGCGATGCGACGCCCTTCGGGGCTGCGCTCCCAGACGCCCATCAACCATACCGCGTCGATGTTCCAGCCCCCCAGGGCGTCCCAGACCGACTCGGGCACGTTGGCCAGGGTTACCGGCTGCGCGTGGCGCCGGCTCAACTCGCTGAGCCAGACCCAGGTGTTGATCTCGTAGATGACCGGGCGTGTGGGCCAGTTTGACATAATACTTCCTTCCCTCAGGCGCCCTTGCGGCTGCGCCGCGCAACGACAGAATGAACAGACTTGTTCCTGGAAGGGCTGCGCCCTCCCCAACCCTCCCCGCAGGGAGGGGCATGGGAAACCGCCGGGTTCCCCATATGTTCACGTCAGGCAGATGCATGGGGGAAACGCGGTTGCCCCTGTGCTTGCCGCGGTGCTGCCATTGCTCCTCTCCACGTACTGTACAATACTGGTGGTCTGGCCCTGCGGGCAACGGAGGAACCACCAGTGAGCACGTCACAACGTCCTGTTCCGCTTACCGACCTGCGGCGCCGCGCGCCGATTGCGCGGCGGTGCATCCACGCTACCCTGACCCGCCTGCTCGGTGAGGTGGAGTTGCGCTACGAATTCTACCGCGAGTGGAACGGCTGCTGGCGAGTGCGGGTTGACGTGGCTGATCGAGGACAACTGGATTTTACCCTGCTTGACACTCCCGCCGGAGCACTCCTGGCACTGCCCCGCCCCCTGCCGGAACGCTGGCGCGCGGCAGGTGTGCTCGCCAGCGATGGGAGCGTCTGGACCGTGAACGAGGCGGGTGAGCTGGTGCCGGCGTCAGAGTAGCGCGCTTGCAGATGCGGCTCGACGTCACACCGCCAGGTAGCGCGGGGCAGCCGCGTCGTCCTCGGCGACCTCGGCCAGATTGGCGACGGCGAGCATCCCCCGCTGGTCGAGGTACTCCACATACGCCCCCACTTTCTGCAAGGCGAGCAATTCATCGTAGTCGCGCACGAACGGGTAGAGCCGGGCGGTCAGTTCGGCGATGGTGCTTGGCCGGGTGCAGGCCTGGTACACCCGCTCGATGTGCTGGCGCTGCGTTGCCTCGATCTTCGCCACCGCCGCGCCCAGATCCAGCACCGGGCGGTCGTGGCCGCCCAGGCCCAGGCGCACATCGCTGAGGGCAGCGACCTTGCGGAGCGAGAGCAAGAAGTGGTCGACGCCATTGGAGGCCGTCAAGCTCTCGGGCGAAAGGAACAGCGAGAAGTTGGGCAGTACGTGGTCGGCGGTCAGCAGAATGTCGTCAATCTGCAGGCACACCTGGCCCGGGCAGTGCCCGGGGACGTGGATGACGCGGAAGATGCCGTCGAGCATGTCACCGTCGCGCAGCACGTCGTCCACCGGCATCGAGCGCACGCTGTGTTTCGCGCCGCTGTACATCGCCAGCATGCGCGTCCGGCGGGCATCGTCAACCCCGGCGCGGCGCAAAAAGACCCCCAGGCGAAAGCGGGTGAGGGTCAGGCGCTCTTCGTGGTTGACGATCACCCGCCGATCCAGTTCGTGCACGGCCAGGGGCGCGGGGGTGAGGCTGCGCACAAAATTGAGGCCGCCGTGGTGGTCAATGTGGGCATGGGTCAGCACGATCCGATCGATGTCGGCCCAGTCAACCGCCTCGTCCCACGCATCGCGGATGCGGGCCATGCCTTCGCGCAGATCGGCATCGCTGGACCCCTGCCCGCTACCGGTATCCACCAGGGCGACATAGTCATCGGCGATCACCAGGTGCACATACGCCCGAAGCGCAGGAAACACCTGCACGGGCAGGCGGTAGATCCGCGCCCCACCTGCCGTTTCATAGCGGGTAATACCCTCCTGAGCCATAGTATCAGACCTCCGCGGAACCCACGCGCATCCCCACGCGCGGGACTGCTTCTATTGTACGGCACCCCGGGAGTGACTGATATGCATATCGGGGAAATCCGCTTTCCCCGACCCCCTGCCCGGCGGGGAGGGTGTGGGCGGGCGCGGCCCTCCGGGGAACCACCCCGGTGGCAAGGAGGGTGTGGGCGGGCGCAGCCCTCCGGGGAACCACCCCGGTGGCGGAGAGGTGTGGGCGGGCGCGGCCCTCCCACAAAGAGAATCTCTCTGCATTCCTGGAGGGTGCGGCGCAGCCGCAAGGGTACCGGGCGGGGTTAACGGAACTATACGCCCGGTAAGGGTGACTTTCTCCAAGGGCGGGTGCATCCCTGCTACAGTAGGCCCATCAGGAGGATGGCCCATGACCCACATCGAGCACGAGTTGACCAGGCATCTCTTGCATCTCAGCCGCACCATCGGCCCTCGCCCCGCAGGATCGGCGGCGAATGTGGCTGCGGGCGGCTACATCGTGCGCAGCCTCGAGAGTGCTGGCTTTACAGTTGACTTGCAGGCCTACTCGTGCCCAACGTGGGAGGACCTGGGGACGACGCTCGAGGTGGGCGGAGTTGCGGTCCCGGTGGGAGCGAACCCCTTCTCGCCGTCCTGCGACGTTCAGGCGCCCACGGTAACTGCCGGCACCCTTGCCGAGTTACAGACGCTAAGCATGCAGGGGCGCGTGGCTGTGCTCTACGGCCAGGTGGCGGCGGCGCCGCTGGCGCCCAGAAACTGGCCGTGGAAGGGCGAGCACGACGCGGCGATCGTCGCGGCCCTCGAACGGGGCGCGCCAGAGGCGGTGCTGATGGTGCAGACGCGCGAGGCGGCCCTGGCCCGTCTGATTGAGGACCCCGATCTGGGGCTGGCTTCGGCGACGGTGCCGGCGGAAGTGGGCCTGCTGCTGGTGCGCCAGCCCGGCGTGCCGGTGCGGCTGCGGATCAGCACCCGGCGCGGCGCCGGTAGCGCCTACAATGTCGTCGGGCGCCGCGGGTCGCGCGACGAGCCGCGGGTGGTGCTCTGTGCCCACTTTGACACGAAGATCGACACGCCGGGCGCCTCCGACAACGCCAGCGGCGTGGCCGTGCTGCTGGCGCTGGCAGAGATGCTGGGAGCGCATCACCTCGGCGTTGGCCTCGAAGTGGTGGCCTTCAACGGTGAGGAGTACCTGCCATCGGGCGCGGCAGAGTACATCCGGCGCCGCACCGCCGACCTCGACGCGATCGTGGCCCTGCTGAACTTCGATGGCGTGGGGCAATGGCTGGCACCCAACGGCATCGCGCTCCTGGAAGGTTCCCAGGCCTTCGCCGACGTGCTGGAACGCCTGCTCCAGCGCTACCCCGGCGTCGTCCGTATGGCGCCCTGGCTGGAGAGCGATCACGGGTTCTTTGTGCTGCGCGGCGTGCCCAGCGTGGCCTTCACCGCCGCAGTCCGCCAACCCCTGGACCACACCCGCGCCGACACGGCGGACTGGATCAGCGCGCCCCGGCTCCGCGAGGCGGCTATGCTCGGCGCCGAGATCGTCGCGGCGTTGCAGGGCAAACCTGCGGCCTGGACCCGCGCGACCCGCGCGGTGGCCGCCGCAGGCTAAACCACTCCCGAGACGGTACAACCAGGTTGTTGGGCGACACAACCAGATTGTTGGGCAGGCTGCGCCCTCCCACACCCTCCCCGCTGGCGGGTTGGTTTCGTGGGCAGGCTGCGCCCTCCCACACCCTCCCGCACGCGGGCTATGTTCACGTTCGTACTCGAGGGTGGGCCACCCCTACAGAAACGCGCTCATCCCCGTAATGGCCCGGCCGACGATCAGCGTATTCATCTCGTGGGTGCCCTCGTAGGAGTAGAGCGCCTCAGCATCGGCGAAGTAGCGCGCCACCTCGTGCTCGAGCAGAATGCCGTTGCCGCCGAGGATATTGCGCCCGATGGCGACCGTTTCACGCAAGCGTTCGCCGCAGAAAGCCTTGGCGAGGGAGGCACGCTCCTGGCTGATCTTGCCGTCGCGGGCCTGGAGCTGGCTCAGGCGCATGCAGAGGGTCTGCATGGCGGTTACATTGCCCAGCATGCGCACCAGGCCATTTTGCACCAGTTGGAAGCCGGTGATCGGCCGCCCGAACTGCATCCGCTGGTTGGCGTACTCCAGGGTGCGTTCGTAAGCCCCCATCGCCACGCCGGTCATGGCCCAGGCCACGTGGCCGCGGGCCATGCCCAGTTGCCGGGCGACATCGCGGAAGCTCTTCACGCCGGGGAGCCGGTTGGCCTCCGGCACGCGCACCTGTTCGAGGCGAACGTTGGCGTTCTGCACCACGCGCAGCGCGATCTTGCCCTCCAGCTTCTCGACGTGGTAGCCGGGCATGCCCCGTTCGACCACAAAGGCCTTGACCTGCTGATCGCCCACGTCGCGGGCGAAGACAATGTTCAGGTCGGCGAAGGGCGCATTGCCGCACCACTTCTTGGCGCCATTCAGCACCCAGCCGTGCTCGTCGTGACGCGCCGTGGTCATCAGGCCCGCAGCCGCAGCCGAGCCAACCTCGGGTTCGGTGAGCGACCAGGTGCCGATCCGCTCGAAGCGCTGCATCGGCCCCAACCAGCGCCGCTTCTGCTCCTCGCTGCCGAACAGGTCGATTGACCCCATCGCCAGACCCCAGTGGACGCCCAGGAAGGTGTACAGCGAGGCGTCAACCCGGGCCAGCTCCATCGCGATGATACCCCCAACAACGGGACCAATGCCGCTGATGCCGTGGAGACGATCACCGAGCACATCTCTGGTCATTGCCGCGAAGGAGGGGAGCAGCTCGTGCGGAAACTCGCCCCGCTCCCAGTAATCACCGATAATCGGGCGCACCCGCTGCTCCATGTAGGCGCGGATGCCCCGCTGCACGGCCCGCTCTTCTTCCGTCAGCAAGGCGCTGATGTCGTAAAAATCGCTGTTGATCGGTGGCAGCACCTGTGGCCGCCGTTTGCTGGTAATACTCTTGATCAACAGGCCGATCTCTTGCGGGCTGACCCCGCCAAGGGATCGCACCATGTCCGGGAACTTCAATAATCGCGTGAGACCAGCCAGGGGTAGCGTAACGGGAGCCATGGGAGTCCTCCAGTTGTTGCATAGCTGCCAGCGACGCCGCTGTCGCCAGCCGACGGATCGCCGTTGTTCCGCCGGGCCTGTTCTTCTCCCACCCCTTCGGGTCTGGTCGTGCCTCTCGGGGATTACAAGACGCTGCGCGCTGTGCGACAGAGGCCGTATTCCCGGTAGACATGAGGAGAATCAGGCGAGGATAACGCGATGCGTTACGCATGTTATATCACATTATTCCCACGTCTGTCAATGGAAAAGATTCTCATTTTGTGGAATGGTAGGATTACCTTTTCAGCTGTCCATGTGGCTGCGCCGCACAACGCCAGTAATGAACGTAGTTGTTCCTGGGAGGGCGCAGCCCTCCCACACCCTCCCCGCTGGCGGGTTGTTTTCTGGGAGGGCGCAGCCCTCCCACACCCTCCTGCCGGTGGGGTGGTTCCGTGGGAGAGGTGCGCCCTCCCCTGGGCAGGGGCGTGGGGAAACCCGGTTCCCCCATAGGTTCACGCTAGTGGGTCGCGCAGCGGGGCGCCGGAGGGGCCTGCGTCTCAGCGGGTGTGGGAGCGGCGGGCTGGAGCCAGCGATGGTCAGGCTCGGCTGGCCCGAGGGCCAGGGCGAGCCCGAGCAGCCCGGCCCCGATGACCAGGGTCGGCAGGCCGAAGCCCGGCGCCAGATCGAGCACCAGGCCGCCCATCGCCGGCCCGCCAGCATCACCGATCATGTAGGCGAACTGCGTCACCGCCGAGGCGGTAATCAGGCGTTCACCGCGCAAGCGGGCGCTGTTGCGGATGGTTGCCAGCGTGTACAGGCCGCCCCCGGCGGCACCCCAGACCATGCCAAGGAGCAGCAGCAGCCAGGGCGCGCCCTGGGCCAGCGGCAGCAGCAGCGCACTCAGCGCGATCACCACTGTGGTGCCAGCGATCACCTGGCGCCAGGACCAGCGGTCGGCCAGGGCGCCGAAGGGGTATTGCGCCAGGCTGCCCAGCCCCATCGCGGTCACGATGCCCGCCGCCAGCGTGGAGCCGAAGCCAATGTGCAGCCCGTAGAGCGGCAGGGCCACGCTCAACCCCGACTCGAACAGACCGCCGAGCAGGGCGATGCCGAGCGCCAGTGGCCCGACCTGCGCCAGTGCGCCCCGCAACCCGGTCTTGAAGGGCGCCTCGCGCGCTGCCGCGGGGGCGCGCATCGGCCAGAGCAGCGCCAGCGCCACCAGGCCCGCTGCCAGGGCCAGCAGACGCGGCGCCAGGCCGTGAATGCCCGTGATCAGCAGGCTCCCGGAGCCGGCAAAGAGCGCCGCGCCGATGCTGGTCTGGAAGAGCGCCATCACCCGCCCGCGCGTCTGCGACGTGGCCAGCGCCGGCGCCCAACTCTCGGCCAGGGTGAAGCGCAGGCCCGCGGTGAAACCCGACAGGGCAAAACAGGCTGCCAGCGGCAACGGGTGCTCGAACAGCACCAGCCCGACCAGGGTCAGGGTGCCGATAGCCAGGGCGGCGCGGAAGACGGCTTGCTGGCCGTACCGCCGCACCAGGCCCGGCGCCGCTGTCAGTGCCAGCATATAGGCCAGTGAGCCTGCGGCCACCAGGTTGCCAATGATCCAGCTCTCCACCCCTCGCTCAGCCAGGCTCAGCGTCAGCATCGGGGTCAGAATCGCTGCGGGGACGGTCTGGAAGAAGAAGCCCACCAGGAACCGCCATATCCAGTACTGTGGAGCGCGCCGTAACATAAGCCTGCCATTTCTGATCGCGGATTGCCGATGGCCGTGAGGCATGCCTTACTGGTCGCCTGCCAGCCTGGTTGTGATGGATAGGATTGTGCGGGGAGGGCGAAGCCCTTCCACGCACCCTCCCGTCGCATCCCTCACGAGCACCGTAACAGACCACTGGCGCATTCGGCACATTCCATGGCTTTGCTCAGGGTGATATGGAACTCGCCGGACGTGCCACTTCCTGCTTCTACGGCCAGTCTACAGCGCGACCGTTGCGCGCCTGTGCCGCCCGCCGTTGCGGCTGGCGTTGCGACCAGCGTTGCGACTGGCGTTGCGAGAGATAGCATGACGGGTACAATACGGTTACGGTCGTGGAAGTGGAAGAACAGCTTCGCGCGGCTACGATGAGTCTCAGGAGCCCAAACCTTCGCCATGGACGAACAGCACCCCTCGACGATTGAACTGCGTTTGCTCGGACCGCCGGAGGTCCTGGCCGATGGCGTGCCGGTAGCGCTTGAACGGCGCAAGGCTCTGGCTCTGCTGGCCTACCTGGCGATGGAGCCAGGAGAGCACCCCCGCGACGCCCTGGCGGCGTTGCTGGCCCCCGATGACGAACCGGCCGCATCGCGGGCGGGGCTGCGCCGTGCCCTGGCGGCGCTCATGCCCATCCTGCGCCCCTGGCTCCACGTCAACGGCGACCGGCTGGCCCTCGCGCGCGACGCGAGGTTCGAGGTGGATGTCGAGCGCTTCCGCGCACGCCTGGCCGCGGGTAGCCGGGCGGACCTGCGCGACGCGGTGACGCTCTACCGCGGCGATTTTCTGGCCGGCTTCAGTTTGCCCGGCAGCGCCCCCTTCGAGGAGTGGCAACTCTTCCAGACCGAACGGTTGCGCCAGGAGCTGGCCGAGGCGCTCGATCGTCTGAGCGCGCTGCCCGACGCCGCCGACGACCTCGAGGCCGCGATCGGCTACGCCCGACGCTGGCTGGCTCTCGACCCGCTCCACGAGCCGGCCCATCGCCGCCTGATGCGTCTCTACGCCGCGGCGGGCCAGCCCACCGCCGCCCTGCGCCAGTACCGTCTGCTCGCCGGCACCCTCGAACGCGAGCTGGGGGCCGCGCCCGACCCCGCCACCCGCGCCCTGTACGAGGAGATCCGTCAGGGCGACCGTGCGCCGCAGGCCAGTCGTTGGAGCAGTGCCCCACCGCGCCTCCCCGCCGCGCCTGGTCCGGTGGCAGCGATTGAAACGCCCACCCTGCCCTTCCTCGGGCGCGAGGAGGAACTGCAACGCGTCGCCGAGGCCCTGGAGGACCCGGCCTGTCGCATCCTGACCCTGATCGGCCCGGGCGGCATGGGCAAGACGCGCCTGGCCGTGCAGGCGGCACAGCAGAATGCCGCCCGCTTCCCCGACGGCGTGTACCAGATTTCGCTGGTGGGGGTGAGCAGCGGCGAGCGGCTGATCACCACCATCGGCGCAAGCCTTGGCGTTACCGGCCAGGGGGATGCGTTGGAGCGGCTGTGCGCCGCGCTCTACGACCGCAAGGTCCTGCTGGTGCTCGACAATGTTGACCAGGCCCTGGAGGGCGCCGCGCTGCTCCGAACCCTCGTGCACCGCACCCGCCACCTCAAGCTGCTGGTTACGTCACGCGAGCGTCTCAAGCTCCAGGAAGAATGGGTCATTGACCTGGCCGGTCTGGCTGTTCCCGAGGAAGACGGCGCGACACGCGACCCCTCGGCCTACCCCGCGGTGCAACTCTTCGCCCTGCGGGCGCGGCAGGTGCGCGCCGATTTTGAACTGACGGCGGAGGATCTGCCGGCAGTGGTGGAGATCTGCCGGCTGGTGGAGGGGATGCCGCTGGCGATTGAACTGGCCGCGGCCTGGGTGCGCGTCCTTACGCCGGCAGAGATCGCCCGTGAGCTGACCCAGAGCATGGCTCTGCTCACCACCTCACTGCTCGATGTGCCCGAGCGGCACCGCAGTGTCGAGGGCGTATTCACCCAGACCTGGGAGCGGCTCAGCGCCAGCGAGCAGCAGGCCCTGCGACAACTCGCCGTTTTCGAGAACGGCTTCACCCGCGTGGCGGCGACGGAGGTGGCCGGGGCCTCGCCGCTGGTCCTGGCCGCCCTCACCGACAAGGCACTGATCCGGCGCGACCGGGCCGGGCGCTACGCCATCCACGAGTTGCTGCGGCAATTCGCGGCGCGCAAGCTGCACACTGATCCCGCCGAGGAACAGGCGACCATGCTGCGCCTCTGCCGCTTCTACGCCCGGCTGCTCGATCGGCGCAACCAGGACCTGCAGGGCGTCCATCAGCGGCAGGCCCTTGCCGAACTCGACAGCGAGTACGACAACCTCTGGAAAGCCTGGACCTGGGCGGTAGCGGAGCGACGTCTGGAGGAACTGGCCCTGGCGCTCGACGGTTTCTACCGGCTGCACGAAGTGCGCGGCTGGTACAGCGACGGCATTCAGGCCCTGGAGGCGCTGATTGAGCGGCTGGAGCGCGGCCCTCCGGCAGAGCGCGCCGCGCCAGCCTGCGCGGTGCTGGTCGCCCGGGCGCAGGCGCGGGTCGGGGCGTTGTACTGCTGGATCGGCGAATTCGCCACCGCCGAGCAACGTCTGGAGGCGGCGCTGCCGGTGCTGCGCGCCCACGCGCAGGCCCTCGACGTGGCCTACACCCTCACTGGCCTGGGGATCGTCGCCAGCGAGCGCGACGAAGAACGCCGCGCCCGGCGCCTGCTGGAGGAAGGCCTGGCCGCCTACCAGGCTCTCGACCACCAGCCCGGCATCGCCTGGGCGCTGGACGCCCTGGGTGACCTGGCGGGCAGCCAGGGAGACTACGCGCGGGCCAGGGATCTGCTGACCGAGAGCAGCACCCTCTTTAGCGCCCTGGGCGACCAGGTCAGCGCAGCCTGGAGCCTGTGCAGCCTGGGGCGGGTGCTGGGGCTGATGGGCGACCACGCCGCGGCGCGGCAGTTGCTCAGCGAAAGCCTGATCATCTTCGAGAGCCTGGACGACCGGCACGGCGCGGCAGCCGCCCACGCCAACCTGGCTGAAGGTGCCTATGCGGCGCGCGACCTGACAGCGGCGCGCCAGCACTGGCTGGCCTCGCTGCGCCTGGCCCGCGAGGTGGGCGTGGTGCCCCACGTGATGGACGCCCTGGTGGGCCTGGCAATTGTGCTCAGCGAGACCGGCGCGCCGGAGCAGGCCCACGAACTGGCGACCCTGGCCATCGCCCACCCCGCCACCTGGCGCGAAACCGTGGACGCAGCGCAGGCGGTGCTGACAGCCACCCGCGCCGCG
>JBDNDG010000142.1:0-10551 GCA_046719255.1 Chloroflexaceae bacterium | reverse complement strand
CCGGGTGCCCGGGGGGGGGGTCAGGCCGATGCATTCGCCTCCCGGGGGCGTCGGTTCCCGCCGCGCGCCGCCGGCGAATGCTTCGGCCCTACATGTTCCGGCCCCATCGGGGCGCTACCATCCCCCGGCGCGTCGCCCATTGCCCCGGGCCACCGGTTCGCCCCACCCCGCCACGGCGCCGTCCCCGCGCGTCCCGGGGCCGGGGGGCGCCGGGGGATGATCACCGCGCCCCCCGTAGGGCCGAAGCATTCGCACCCACCCCGCCGTGGGGGCAATGGCCGCGTACGCGAATGCTTCGGCTGGAAGGTAGCCGGGAGAACTCCTCCCCGATCTACCCCTCGACCGCGAGAACTTCGGGATGCTCTTGAAGCCACAGGGACAGCCGGCGACCTTGCTGAAGCACTTCGAGGTGATAGTCGGGTTCGGCGTCGGTGGTGCCGAGCACCCGGCGCAGGTTGCCCTGGAGCCAGATCACTTCGACGAGCACGGGCAGGGCCTTGCACTCAGCCGTGGTCAGCGGCGCAATGGTGTGGTAGCCTTCCAGCAGCAGCGCGGCGCGCTGCTGGTCAAGCGGGCCGGCGTACACACCCCAGGGGAACCAGTCGGGCGGAGTAGCGCCGACGGTAAAATCCACCAGGGCGTCGGCCAGGTCCACGATCCGGGCATCTACCGTCACCTGGTCGAAGTCGATCAGGGCGGCCACGGCATCGCCGCGGAAGATGACATTATCACGGTGCATATCGCCGTGAATGAGCACGTGTGGCAGCGCGGTGTAGGCCTCGGTGGGCAGCACCGCGCGCAGATGGGCGGCGCGACGGTCGTACCAGTTCAGGGGTTCGGAGAGCTCGCCCAGCATATCGCGCTGCATCAGGCGTTCGATCAGGCCGAGGAGCGAACCGGGATTATAGCGTGGCGCTTCGGGCGGCGGCAGGTGGGGAAAATCTTCGACGGTGCGGTGGTAGCGAGCCAGGATGCTGCCCGTGCCGCTGATGTGCGCCGGGCGGTCGATATTGAACTCGTCGCCGTCAATAAAGGTGAAGACCTCGAAGACACGGCCGTCTACTTCGACGGCGTTGTCGCCATTGCGCGCGGGGATCAGGCGCGGGCTGGGAAAGGCCCGAAGCCGCAGCCAGTTCAGCAACTGGTGCCGCAGTTCGAGCCTGCCCCATCCCGTGGCCCGCTGGTTGCGGCGCACCACGTAGCGCCCGCTACTCGTTTCCACGAACGCGGTTTCGTTGACCGCGCCATGCGATGCTGGACGCACTGAGCGGACCGTTCCGAGGTCATACTGTTGTAAGGCGCGCTTGACGTCGCCAGGTGTAAGCATGGGTTTCCTCTTCTGCCTCTCATCCTCAGAGGAGCACGAGAGGGGCGGCGTCGGCAACTCTGCCGCGCGCTCGCACAGGTGAGAGGTGCAGAACACGCCGTTATTATATCGGCGCCAGGTACACTCAAGCGCCGGAGGGCCGGCCAAGCGTCGGAGGGTCGGCGCGCGCCCGGGAGCGAAAGGGTGTCCCGCCGTCGTCAGCGTTTGAGGGCAGGTTGCCCGCGCTCCGCGGAGCAGCGCGAACACACCCTCCCGCCTGACGCTTGCGCCGTGAGGCGCTCTATGGCACAATCGTTCGCGCAAGGCGCCCGTGTCTGATGGGGCAACCGGGTTGCCCCACGCCCCTCCCTGAGGGGCGGATGTGGGCCTGGAGACGCTGCACCGCTGCTCGCGACACGTTTCATCGTGTCATGGCGCGGCGCAGCCGCACGGGATCTACGGGTAGGGAAAGTGGCGATGGCCCACGTTCACCAGACCATTCGCCTGGAGCAGCACGAACCGACCGCAGGTACGGTGCTGGGGGCGCGCTTCCGGCTCGAGGCGCTGATCGGACAGGGCGGCCAGGCCATGGTCTTTCAGGCGGTTGATCTGCGGCGCGGTGGCGCACCGGTAGCAGTGAAGATTGCCCGGCAGGATCTAGAGGCCAGCGCGCGTCGCGAGGCTGAGGAGGTGCTGCGCCGCGAGGCTGGCCTGCTGCGGCGGCTGAGCCACGCGGCCCTGCCGCGCCTGTATGGTCTGGAGCGCGGGCCGCAGCGCGTCTGGCTTGCTCGCGAGCTGGTTGCCGGCCAGCCGCTCAGTGCCCTGGCACGCGAGGGACCCTGGCCCTGGCGCCAGGTGCAGGTCTGGGCGGCCAATCTGTGCGATTTGCTGACCTACCTGCACACCCGCGAGCCGCCGGTGGTGGTGGGCGATTTGAAGCCGGCCAATCTGGTGCAGCGCCCCGATGGCAGCCTGGCGCTGATTGACCTGGGGGCGGCGCACACGCTCACCCGGCGCCCGCCGCGGGCGCGGCGCCCGCGGCACGGCACGCCCGGCTACGCGCCTCCCGAACAGCTCGGTGGGCGCAGTTTCGACGAGCGGGCCGATGTCTTTGCCCTCGCTGTAACCTGCTACGAGTTGCTCACCGGCCACGACCCGGCGACGGCGCCGCTGCAATTCGACCTTGAGCGGCTCGATCAGGTTGCGCCGCAGCTCTCCAGCGGCCTGCGTTCGGCCCTGGCCTTCGATCTGGCCGAGCGTTGCCCCACGGCGGCGGTTCTCCGCTCGCGGCTGGGCGCGCCCCTGCCCCCACGACGTCTGTTCCTCGGCGTGGGGCCGGAACTGAGCGATCGACGCGATCTGGACGCGGCGTTGCGGCGTGCCCCCCAGGCCCTCGCCAGCGCAGTGGCCGATGGCAGTCTGGAACGCTGGGTCGCGACCCATCCCGACGATGGGCTGGGCGCGCTGCGCTACCGTTTGCGCCTGGCCCGGCTCTCGAAGCCGCCCCGTACCCCGCCGCTCGACCTGCTGCTCACCGCGCTCGCGCCGCCTGAGGGCAGCGAGTTGTTGCGCGTTGCGCCGGATCATCTGGACCTGGGGGCCATTCCTCTGCGTTCCTGGCGCGTCTGGAGCCAGCCGCGGGGCCTGACGCTGCACAATACCGCGCTGACGCCACTATCCTGGGAGCTGGAGTGCCCGACGCAACCCGATGCCGAGGTGCGCGTGCTGGTGGCCGGCAAGGCGCAGCGCCGGGCCGCCGGGGTAATCGAAGCGGGGGCGCAGGCGCGCCTGGAGGTTGTAGCCGCAGGCAAGGCCGGCGCGCGCTCCGGCGCGCTGCACCTCCGCTGTGGACAGCATCGCTGGCGTATTCCCTGGGAGGCGCAAGCTCGGGCGGGGGTGCCGGTGGCTGGCCGCCACGCGGCGAGCCTGGAGGATCTGGACCTGCGCCATCCCGACCTGGTGCCGGGGCTGGAGGCGCTTCTGGCGCAGGGGGCCCTCGCGCGCTGGCTGCGGGCCTGCCGGCGGCGCGATCTGGCCCGCGAGATCGAAAATACCCTTGCCCGCGCCCCGGATGCGCTCCGGCGGCGCCTGCTGGTGGGTCGGATCCTCCACGCCCTCGCGCCCGACCGCTTCCCCATCCTCGATGTGCGCGGCCTGGAGGAGGCCGCCGCGCGCCCGCTCGTCGCCGGCGAGCCAGCCTACGCGCTGATCGAGATTGACAACCTCGCCGCGCCCGCGGTGTCGCTCATCTGCCAGAGCCGCACCCCCTGGGTTGCAGTGGCCACCGCGCCTGCCGCCCTCGAGCCGCGGGCTACCAACCGCATCGGCTTGCACCTGCTACCCCCGGCGGACCTGCACGGCCCCCACGAGGTTGCCCTGCACCTGGTGGCCGGCGCGCTGCCCCTGACCGTGACGATCCCGGTGCGGATCAACCCCGCCCGCTGGTGGCATCGCCTGCGACGGATCTTTCGGGTATCCTGAGCTGATGGGGCAATCGGGTTGCCACGCCCCTCCCTGGCGGGAGGGTGTGGAAGGGCTACACCCGCTACACCCGCCCACACAAATCGCTTCTTGAGCTGATGGGGCAACCGGGTTGCCTCACACCCCTGCCGGGCGAGAGGGCGGCTGCGCCACCCTGACGCCCGCTTGCGCTTCAGTTCACCCGATAGACACTGCTCACAAGATTAAGAAAATGCTGCTCAATCTCCGCCGTCAGGGCCAGTTCCTCAGGGGTCAGCGGCAGCCTGCGCACCTCCTCGAAGAACCAGCGCACCATCGCCGACTGGTGCTGGTAGGTGACCCCGTGGCGCGGTAGCACGCCATGGGCCCAGGCGATCTCCTTATCGGCGAGCGTGGGTGCTTCGAACAGCAATACCGAGCGCACCAGCTCGCTCAAGCGCTCCACCGAGACCGCGGCGAGTCGCTCCGAGGCGGTGTAGTTCTCTTCCAGGCGCAGCATGCGCGACAACTCGGGATAGGCGCGCAGCAGGCGTCCCGCGACGTTCTGGCAGATCTGCTTCTGTTGCGTCGTGAGTTGATTGACCAGCCGGGTAGCGGCGAGCGTGTCCATCGGTCTCCCCCTTTTTCACGTGGCGCCTGCAACCTGCTCAGAGTATAGCATCCCTTCATTACTTCGAGATGTTGCATCTGTCTGCGATCTCCTGTGCAGAGGTTGGGCGTATGGCTCAACGTCACCGTCCGCCAGCGTACCGAACGCACCACCAGGTCTCAGCGCCCGGCCAGCGGCATAAACCGCTGTTCGACGGGCAGCCCGGCCAGTTCGCGCAGCGCAAGGTAGGACCCGCGGCGAAAGACCGGCTCGCCGCCGGGGTCGTAGCAGGCGCCGCCCGGGCAGCGTGGATCTTCGATGAAGGGGATGCGCACAATGCCCCAGTGCTGCGCGCCTGGTCCACTGAGCGGCGGAAAATCCTCGTACTTGAACCAGAACACCACCGCGACATCGCGGCGAGCCGCCATCTGCCGGTAGACGGTGCGTAGAAAGGCGGCCTGCCCGGCGCTGGTCTGCTGAAGATAGGCGACGTTGTAGCCGATTTCGGTGATCCAGAGGGGGATTTCGGCTGCTGCGGGGCTGGTGGCCTGCAGGGCCTGGCGCAGCCGCAGGCGCAGCAGTTCCAGGCGCTGATCGATGCGCCCGACTTCTTCTTCGACCGGCGCGGCGAGGCGGATCTCGGCAGGGTAGGGATGGTAGCCGAGGGCTTCGGCAGGATAGCTCCCGGTGGCGCTGAAGTAGCCGCTGAACGGCTCGGTGGTGTACACCTCCACCAGATAGTCGCGGTCGCTCATCGAGCGGCGCCCGCTCGGCAGCAGGATCTCGCTGCCTCTGGGGTGCAGGCCCCCGATGACCAGGGTGACCCCGGCGCGCCAGGCGGGATCATCGGAACGGTGATCGCACTCGTTACGCTTGAAGCAGCGGTACAGCTTGGTGTGGAGCCGTCCGGTCAATACGGGATCAATGCCCTCGCCCCCGGCGAAACCCTGCTCCGCCGGCAGGCGATTCTGCTCGTTCAGGATCTCATAGGCGTGCACGCCTCCCTGGTAACGGTTCATAATCTGTAGTGCCCGGTCGAGCCAGAGGCGCATGTAGGGGTTGACCCCACCGCCGTAGATCGGGTCCGTCCCGGTCCTGGCGATCAAGCCATAGGCAGGGTCACGCGGGTCAATGTCCACCAGGCCAAAACCGAGCAGGCCCATCACCGTCAGGCCGTAGCGGGGGGCCACGTCGTTGATGAAGTAGTCGTAGCGGGCGATTTGCTCGGCGAACGTGCCCGCGCCCCGGTCGCGCACCAGGAACTCCACTCGCACCCAGCGGACCCCGGCCTCGGCCAGGATCTGGCCCATACGCTCCTGGGCGATGTAGTTGGGCTGGTTGGGGTAGGCGGGGTGGGTGCCAAACTCGTACCAGGGATCACGAATCACCATGCCGATCATCTCGCGGGGCACGGTGGTCGCGGGGGGAGGTTGCGCGCCCGCGAGTGGCAGCGCGATGAAACTCAGCGCGCCAAGGACAAGCAACGCGGCAGTGACTGCCGCAGAGATACGCTGGACAATCATTCGAATGCTCCCATCAGTCACCCGTGTGGCTGCGCCGCGCACTCCAAGCAAAGATATTCTCCTGGGAGGGCTTGCCGCTGCCCCTGGCAGGGGCGTGGGGAAACCCGGTTGCCCCATATGCTCACGTCAGCCATCTATGCGGCTGCACCGCACGACTCCAGAATGAACATAACTATATCCTGGGAGGGTGCAGCCCTCCCCGGCCCTCCCGCGCGCGGGCTATGTTCACATCAGGCCCTTCAGATTAAACGCGCCTCAGGGACGACTTCGGGGCGCTCGTTCCCGCCGGCCGCGAGGATCCCCGGGCAGGCGTGGCTCTCCCGGGGAGAGTGTTCTCAGGGACCGAACACGGGCGCGTCGCTCGCTTGCGCGTCGCGGCGGCTGATGCTAGGATGCCCTCGGCCCCCCATCAGTTCATGAGCACAAGGAGAGCAGCGATGAGCGACCTGAAGGCCAGATTCGAGCAGGCAGCGCAGGAGGTCCAGCAGCTTCCCAAACGCCCGGATAATGATGCCCTGCTGAAACTCTACGGTTTGTACAAGCAGGCCACCAGCGGCGATGTCACCGGCACCCGTCCGGGCATTCTCGACATGCAGGGGCGTCTGAAGTACGATGCCTGGGCCAAACTGAAGGGTCTGAGCCCGGATCAGGCGATGCAGGATTATATTGCCCTGGTGGAACAATTGAAGGCCACAGTCAAGTAGCGCGGGGCAAGCAGGCCGCTGCTGGAAGGGTTGGGAGGGCTATGCCCTTCCAAACCCTCCCCACCGGCGGGTTGCTTTCTGTGAGGGCCGCGCCCTCCCGAACTCTCCCCTCAGCGAGGGGCGCGGTTCGACAAGCTCACGACAGCGTGACGCACCTGCACGGACAATTGCCGCCACGCGCGCCTGACTTGTGGTATGCTACCGGGTATGCCAGAATTGATCACCACCCCTGACGGGCTGCGCATACTGGTGGAGGAGTTACCGCACACCTATTCGGTGTCGGTGGGTTGCTTCGTGGCGGCGGGCGCGCGCCACGAGCCCGATCCGCAGGGCGGCGCGGCGCATTTTATCGAGCACATGCTCTTCAAGGGCACCGAACGATACCCCTCGGCGCGCCATATTTCTCACGCGGTGGAGGGAGTGGGTGGTCTGCTCAATGCCTCCACGGCCTACGAATCCACCGTCTACTACGCGAAGGTAGCTACCCTGCACGTGGATCGGGCGCTGGACGTGTTGAGCGAGATGATCCGCCGCCCGCTGTTCGATCTACAGGAACTCGAGAAAGAGCGCCGGGTGATCATCGAGGAGATCCGCGGTCTCCAGGACACGCCCGGCGACTGGGTCCACGAGTTGCTGCAACAGGCGATGTGGGCCGGTAGCCCACTGGGCCGCGACATCGCCGGCAATGTGGAGACGGTGAGCGTCCTCGGGCGCGAGGATCTGGCCTCGTTCTGGCAGCGCCACTACCATCGCTCGAACCTGGTCGTCTCGGTGGCCGGCAAGATCGGAGTGGCCGAGGCGTATGACGCCGTGCGCGGCGCATTCGATGGGTTGCCCGCCGGCCCCCCCACGCCGCCACAGCCGCGCCCCGTGCCGCGCCCCGGCCCGCGCCTGTCGCTCCTGGGTCGCGATACCGAACAGGGAAACTTCTGCCTGGGCCTGCCGGGTCTGGCCTACACCGATCCCGACCGGCGCCCGCTCCAGGTGCTCGACTCGATCCTCGGCGGGGGGATGTCCTCGCGGTTGTTCCAGATCCTCCGCGAGGAGCACGGGCTGGCCTATAGCGTCGGTTCCTACCACAACGATCTCTCCGACGCCGGGATGTGGGTGATCTACGGGAGCGTGGAACCTGAGGCCCTGCGTGACGCCGTGGCCCTCTGCCTGGAGATCCTGCGAGATCTGGCCCGCAGCGGCGTAACCGCCGATGAACTGGCGATGGTCAAAGAGCAGGTCAAGGGCGGGTTGTTGCTCTCGCTGGAGGACACGTGGTCGGTGGCCTCGCGCAATGGCACGCACCTGCTGCGCTACGGGCATGTGGCGCCGGTCGAGCAGGTGATTGCCGAGGTCGAGGCGGTGAGCGCCGCCGACGTGCAGCGGGTCGCCCGGCGCCTGCTGCGGAACGAGGCCCTGCACCTGGCGGTGATCGGTCCCTACGAGCGCGAGGATCATGAGGAACTGCAAACCCTGATCGCCGAGGGCCTGGCGGGCCGGATCGGGTAGTCGGCGGGGAAACCGGCATTCCCCCCGTGCTCGAGGCCCGTGGAGCGGTCTCCCTGAAAGCTCCACCCCACCCCTGACGTACCTGTTCACCTTTCGGGTAAGGCGCCACCCCGGGCGAGCGGGCGCCCCGCCCCCAATGGCCTGCATGCGACTACGCTGCCCGCGCGCCCGGGCAAAGGGTGGACACGTCTCCCCTGAAGATTCCAACATTCTGTTAGCACTCCCCGCCTTGACAAACCCGGCGCCCTTCGGTACTATACTCCGCGGTTAGCACTCTCGCATTGCGAGTGCTAACGATCCAGTGGAGTGTCGCACTGTAGAGTGTGTAGGAGGGATTGCAGCTATGGGTGATTTCCGCATCCGGCCCCTCGGCGACCGTGTGGTGGTCAAGCCGATGGAGCGAGAGGAGAGGACCAAGGGCGGTATCTTCCTGCCTGACACCGCCAGCAAGGAGCGCCCGATGGAGGGCACGGTGCTTGCCGTGGGTGAAGGCCGCCGGGATGACAGCGGGAAGCTGATCCCGATGAACGTCAAGGTTGGCGACAAGGTGCTCTTCGCCAAGTATAGCGGCACCGAGTTCAAGATCGACGATGTTGAGTACCTCATCCTTTCGGAGAAGGACGTTCTGGGCATCATCCAGGACTGAGCGCCGATCCGACATTTCCATCGCTTTGTTACCATAAGGAGATTACCGGTCTATGCCGAAGCAGCTTTCCTTCAACGAAGAGGCGCGGCGCGCCCTCAAGCGGGGTGTTGACACGATCGCCGAGGCGGTGAAGACCACCCTGGGTCCGCGGGGCCGCAATGTTGCGATCGACAAGAAGTTCGGCGCCCCCACTGTGACCCACGATGGTGTGACCGTAGCGAAAGAGGTCGAACTGAAGGACCCCTTCGAGAACATGGGCGCCCAGCTCCTCAAGGAGGCGGCAACCAAGACCAACGACGTGGCCGGTGATGGTACCACCACCGCAACCGTGCTGGCCCAGGCGATCGTCAACGAGGGTCTGAAGGTCGTTGCTGCGGGCGCGAATGCCATGTTGCTCAAGCGTGGCCTCGACCGTGGCGCCGAGGCCCTGGTCGCGGCGATCAAGGCCAGCGCCACGCCGGTGCGTGACCGCGCCGATATCGCCCACGTGGCGACGAACTCGGCCGCTGACAGCGAGATCGGCGACCTGATCGCCGAGGTTATGGAGAAGGTTGGCAAGGACGGGGTGATCACGGTCGAAGAGTCCAAGGGTGTTGCGTTCGAGAAGGAGTACACCGAGGGCATGCAGTTCGACCGGGGCTACATCTCGGGCTACATGGTCACCAACGTTGAGCGCCAGGAGGCTGAACTCGAGGACCCCTACATCCTCATTACCGATAAGAAGATCAGCAGCATTCAGGACATTCTCCCCGTGCTCGAGAAGGTCCTGCAGGTCACCAAGAACTTCGTCATCATCGCCGAGGACGTGGACGGCGAGGCCCTGGCGACGCTGGTGGTCAACAAGCTGCGGGGCACGATCAACGCCCTGGCGGTGAAGGCGCCCGGTTTCGGCGACCGCCGCAAGGCTATGCTCCAGGATATTGCCATTCTCACCGGCGGTACGGTGATCAGCGAGGAGATCGGCCGCAAGCTCGATAGCGCGACCATCGAAGACCTGGGCCGCGCCCGCAAGGTGGTGGCGACGAAGGACGACACGACGATCGTCGAGGGTAAGGGCGATGAGGCGGCCATCCGCGCCCGCATCGAGCAGATCCGCGCCCAGATTGAGACGACTACCAGCGACTTCGACCGCGAGAAGTTGCAGGAGCGTCTGGCCAAGCTGGCCGGCGGTGTGGCGGTGATCAAGGTCGGCGCGGCCACCGAGCCGGAGCTGAAGGAGAAGAAGCACCGCGTCGAAGATGCCCTCTCGGCGACCCGGGCCGCGGTTGAGGAGGGCATCGTGCCCGGTGGCGGCGTCGCGCTGATCAACGCCATTCCGGCCCTGGACAGCGTTAAGGTGGAGCACGAGGATGAGAAGGTCGGCCTGCAGATCCTCCGCCGGGCGCTGGAAGAGCCGCTGCGCGTGCTGGCCCGCAACGCCGGCGAGGACGGCTCGGTGATCATCGCCAATGTCCGCCGGATGCAGGAGGAGAAGGGCGACCGGACCATCGGCTACAACGTGCTGACCAGCGAGTACGGCAGCATGATCGAGCAGGGTATCATTGACCCGGTGAAGGTGACCCGCAGCGCGGTACAGAACGCGGTCTCGATCGCGGGCATGATCCTCACCACCGAGGCGCTGATTACCGATATGCCCGAGGAGAAGGCCCCTGCCGGCGGTGGCGGTATGCCTGGCGGTATGGGCGGCGGGATGGACTTCTAGGAGCGCGGGGGAACCTGGTTTCCCCCTTCCCTGGCCCGGCAGGCAGACGCAGAGGACACGCGATCTTCCCCGCCCCGGCCTGTCGGGGCGCGTACCGCAGCGGGGCGACCAGAAAATGTCG
>JBDNDG010000141.1:0-10554 GCA_046719255.1 Chloroflexaceae bacterium | reverse complement strand
CGCCACCAGCAGACCGGGCCGTTCACCTGCCGGCTCAGGGGTGATCTTCGTCGCGCGTTCGACCGCCTGGCTCTCACCGTCCCAGGCTCGCTGGGCGCGAAGCTGCGCGAGTACTCGTCCCCGTCATTGCCATTGGCGGCAGTATACCAGCGGCCCGGGAGTGCGTCAAGGTAGGCAGAACGGGTGAATGTGACATTATGATTTGCGCGCAACCCGCGCGACCGTGACCCTGCCGGCAACGGTCGCGCGTCACCCGGGCGCCCGTAACGACGTTCGCGCCGTGGGGTGGCCACGGCGGGTCGGGCGGCGGGCGGCCACGGTGGGCCGGGCACAGGTTGAGCAGGCGCCAGAACAGAAAAGGGCAAAAGGTCCCATCGCGGACCCTTTGCCTCTTCTCTGGCACCTTCGAGATCAATAGCGGCCGTAGCCACCACCGCGGTTGCCGCCGCGACCGCGATTGCGATCTTCGGACTCATTCACGCGAATGGGGCGGCCATTCAGATCCTGGCCATCAGTGGCGCGGATCACGTTGGCGACATTCTCGACTTCGATCTCGACGAAGCCGAAGCCGCGCGAGCGGCCCGTGTCGCGGTCGGTGATCACGCGGGCGCTCTGCACATCGCCGTGGTCCGCGAAGAAGCGCGCCAGCTCATCATCGCCAATGCTCCAGGAAAGGTTTCCGACAAACAGCTTCACCAGCATCAGAGTTCTCCTCGGCGCCACTGCGCCGTGTGGCAGGACGGGCGGCGCCACGACCGCCGCCTGACAGACATTCCCGACAATCCCACAGGCCGACACCCGGGTCAGAACCCGACTGCCTCGCTCGGCCACCACAACGTACATCTCTTCGAGCGAAGAAGTTCTGACGAGCCACCAGGGGACGGACGAGGTCTCTGATGCCAGTCTCGCAGCATGTGACGTTGGCAAGCGGCTTTGATTATAGCACGTTTTGAGCGGGATGCAAAGCCTGGCACGAGCCGCTTGCAGGGCCGATGCAACGTCGTTGGGGCGGGCCCTCACCTCTCGCCGGGGCTTACGAACATCGGGGAAACCGGATTTCCCCACGCCCCTGCCCGCGGCGGCGCCAGGCCACCCCGACCCCGGGTGGGGGATCGGGGTGGCCTGGTTTCCCCGATCCCCTCCGGAGAGGGTAACGACGACGGGAAGCGGCTTGCATCCCGCTCATCTTCGCGGTAGCATGGCCCTAGCAGCCGGCAAGGGATGCCGGCGTCCAGCAGGAGCAGCCACGTGAACGATCCAAGCCGCATGATCCGCGTGATCGCCTTCCGAACGCCTTTTGTGGCCTTCGAGAGCCGTTCCTGGCACCCGCCGCTGAACGTCTACGAAACCGATGATGGGCTGGTCATCGTTGCCGATCTGGCTGGCGTGAGTCTGACCGATTTGCAGGTGCATGTGAAGCCGAGGCTGATCGTCGTCCAGGGTCAACGCCAGTTGACGCCACCCCCTGGCCTGCGCCGCATCCACCGTATGGAGATCGGCGCCGGGCGCTTCGAGCTGGAGGTGCCGCTGACCGCGCCCATCGATCCCGAACGCTCGGAAGGACACTATCGCAACGGCTTGCTGGAGATCATTCTGCCCTACGCCAGCGACCCACCCCAGCATGTCGTGGTCATCCACATTGAGGGAGGCCTGTGATGAGCAACCCCGCGGCCACTCCCAGGGATCCGGCAGCCCCCGGAGGTGGGGAAATCCCCTCCAGTATGCCCATCCTGGCGCTGCCGAACGGTGTGCTCTTTCCTGGCGCCGTGCTGCCCCTGGCCGTCGGCGGCGATCCCTGGGTGCGCCTGGTGGACGATGCCGCCCTGGGTTCGCGTTTCATCGGGCTGTTTCTGCGCACCACGCCCGGCGAGACGTTCGATCCGGCCACGCTCGCCGCTACCGGCTGTGCGGCGCAGATCGTGCGCCTGCTCCGGCAGCCCGACGGTAGCGTGCAGATGCTGCTGGAGGGCCAGGCGCGCATCGCCATCGAGCAGATCGTCACCACCGCGACCTATCCCGTCGCGCGGGTGCGCGTGCTGACCGAACTGCCGCCCGACGCCGAGACCGAGCAACTGGCGCGCACCGCGCGCGTGGCCTTCGAAGAAGTGGTGCGCCTCAGCCCCTCGCTCCCCGATCAGCTTGCGATTATCGCCGCGAACATCCCCAACCCCGGCACCCTCGCCGATATGATCGCCGCAAACCTGGGGCTGCGCCCGGCAGAACAGCAGCAGGTGCTCGATAGCCTGGACATCTCGGCCCGGCTGCGTCTGGTGATTGGCTTCCTCGAGCGCGAACGGCAACTCCTGGACATCGCCAACCGCACCCGCGAGGACATGGCTCGCAGCCAGCGCGAGTATGTGCTGCGCCAGCAACTCGAAACGATCAAAAAGGAACTGGGCGAGACCGATGAGCGCGGTGCCGAGATTGCCGACCTGCGCAAGCGCCTCGAGGAAGCGGGGATGCCGGAGGTGGCGCGCCGCGAGGCCGAGCGTGAGCTGGCGCGCCTGGAACGCATGCCTCCCGGCGCCGCCGAGTACACCGTCAGCCGCACCTACCTGGACTGGTTGATCGGCCTGCCCTGGAACAAGGGCACCTGCGACAACCTGGATCTGGAGCGGGCGCAACGCATCCTCGATGAAGACCACTACGATCTGGAGCAGATCAAGGAGCGTATCGTCGAGTTCCTGGCGGTGCGCCGGCTGCAGTTCGAACAGGGCGACACCGAGACCCGCAGCCCCATCCTCTGCTTCGTTGGCCCGCCCGGCGTGGGGAAGACCAGTCTGGGACAGAGTATCGCCCGCGCCCTGGAGCGTAAGTTTGTGCGCGTCGCCCTCGGCGGCATCCGCGACGAGGCCGACATTCGGGGCTTTCGCCGCACCTACATTGGCGCTATTCCTGGCCGGATCATCCAGGGAATCAACAGCGCCGGCAGTAACAACCCCGTGCTCATGCTCGATGAGGTGGACAAGATCAGCGCCGGCATTCAGGGCGACCCCGCCGCAGCCCTGCTCGAACTGCTCGACCCGGCGCAGAACAGCACCTTTGTCGATCGCTACCTGGACGTGCCCTTCGATATGAGCCGGGTGCTCTTCATCTGCACCGCCAATCAACTCGATACCATCCCCGGCCCGCTCCTCGACCGGATGGAGGTGCTGACCCTGGCCGGCTACACCGAGCAGGAAAAGCTCCACATCGCGCGGCGCTACCTCATCCCCCGGCAGGTGCAGGCCAACGGCCTGGCCCCCCGGCGCGCTGCGCCGGCTCCCACCGCCCCCGGCGCAACACCTCCGAGCAACCTGCCCGACCAGGATGCGGTGGAGCGAGGTCACGCCCCCGAGTTGACCGACGCGGCCCTGCGACGCCTGGTGCGCGAGTACACCCTCGAGGCCGGCGTGCGCGACCTGGAGCGGCGTATCGGCACGATCTACCGCAAAATGGCCACCCGTCGCGCCACCGGTAAGCCCCTCCCCGAACGCATTGACGGCCCCGACCTCGAGGACCTGCTCGGCCCGCCCCGGCGCCACGGCGCCATGATCCTCGGCGATGACGAGGTTGGCGTGGTTACCGGTCTGGCCTGGACGCCGGCGGGCGGGGATGCCCTGCTGGTAGAGGCCAGTGTCATGCCCGGCAGTGGCCAGTTGATCCTCACCGGCCAGCTCGGCGACGTGATGCGCGAGTCGGCTCGCGCCGCCCTGACCTACGCCCGCTCGCGGGCCGGAGAACTCGGCATTGATCCCGAAGCGTTCCAGAAACACGACATCCACGTGCACGTGCCGGCCGGCGCCGTACCCAAAGACGGCCCCTCGGCGGGGATCACCATTGCCAGCGCCATGATCTCGGCCCTCACCGGGCGCAAGGCCCACAAGCGCGTGGCCATGACCGGTGAGATTACCCTGCGTGGCAAAGTGCTGCCAATCGGCGGCCTCAAAGAGAAACTCCTGGCCGCTCAGCGCGTCGGGGTCGCGACCGTACTCATCCCCCGCGACAATGAACCCGATCTGCGCGATGTGCCCGAGGAGACGCGCGCCGCCCTGGAGATTATTCCGGTGGAGCACATGGATCAGGTTGTTCCCCACGTGCTCTACCCGGCTGAGGCGCCTGTGGCCGCGCCAGTGTGAGCAGAGAGGTGAGCCGCGCGTTGCACAGCGTGTCGAGGGGCGGGTTTGAAAGGCCGTGGTCCACACCCCCGCTCTCGATGGGGTAGTAGGGAAACATGGAAGACAGCAATGACACTCTACGTTGTTCGACCCCGCAATGCGCTCGCCGTGCGCGCCGCGAACCTGATCGGCACGGGCTTTACTGAGCAGGCCCGCGAGGCGCAGATCGCCGCGGTGCAGGAATTGCAACGGGAGGATCCCGTCCAGCAGGAATTGCAGCGGTGGTTCGAGGAAGAACCGGGCCGGCTGCGCTTCCATGGATCTGTCACTGGCAATCGGATCGCAGACCTGGAACCGGAGGAGGTCGAACGCCTGCACCACGAGATCCCGGGCGCCATGGTCGTCGCCGACCAGCCGATCAGCGTCATTCATCCACGCCAGACGGAGGGACGCAAGGCCAACCTGGATCACGGCGACTACTGGCACCTGCATGTCATCGGTCTCGAAGCGGCGCGCACCAATGGCTTTCGAGGCACCGGGCGCGACGTGCGCGTGCTGGTGCTGGATACCGGCATTGATGCGACCCACCCCGAATTGCAGGGGAAAATCGAACAGGCGTGGCTGTTCGACTTGCAGACGTTGCAGGCAACACCGATTACGAGTTATGATAGTGATGGTCACGGAACCCACGTGGCGGGCCTGATCTGCGGCAATACGGTTGGGGTTGCGCCGGAAGCGCGGATCTGGAACGGTTTGATGCTGCCCCGACGGCAGGGTAGCATTGCGAGTTTTGTAACCGCTCTCGAATGGGCAGCGCAGCGTCCGGAAATCCAGATCGTCAATATCTCCGCCGGGATCCACGGCTATGTGGACGATCTGCACGACTCGATTGCCACGCTGTTGAGCGTGGGTGTGCTCGTGGTGTGCGCCACGGGCAATGAGGGGATGAACCAGACACGCAGCCCTGGTAATTACGTCGAGGTACTCTCGGTGGGAGCCACGACCCGCCAGGGGCGCGTGGCCAGTTTTAGCAGTAGCGGCACACTGGTGGTCAATAATCACCAGTACAGCGTGCCCGATGTGGTTGCACCGGGAGCGGGCGTGTTTTCGAGCGTTATCGGTGGAGGATACGAAGCTTGGGACGGAACTTCAATGGCAACGGGAATCGTCTCCGGTCTCGCCGCGCTTATTCTCGAACGCTATCCAGCCATTCGCGTACCCGATCTGCTCGACAGAATTATGTACACCAGTCAAGAACTGCAGCAGGTCGCCGTGCGACAAGGATACGGTCTCGTGCAGGTAGAAGCAGCGTTATGAAACTTACAGGGATCGATACGAGCAAGGTTGATGTGCAGTTGAAAAAGGCCCTTCGCAGCGCCCGGCCCGGTGATATTTTCCGCGTGGTGATGACTTTACAGCCGGAATCATCGGACGTACCGGAGTTTGTGATTGACCCCGCGCGATTCGCGTCGCGCGAGGAGTACCGTCGGGAGCTGATCGCCGCACGGGAACAGCACGTGTCGGCGGCGCTCCACGACACCCGCGAGGAACTCGAGCGCCTCCTGCCGGCGGTTCACGGCGGTAAACTGAGCCACACGGTGGTCGTCGAAGGTTCCGCCAAACAGCTCGTCTCGGCGCTTCAGCTCTCCGGCGTGAGCCACGCCTGGCTCGATCAGCCGTTGCAACTGGTCGAACCACGGCAGTCCTCACCCGAGAACACGTGAAGCGCCACTCGCGGGATGCACAAACGCCCGAAATACCTGTTCCTGGGGGCTGCGTCCACCTACACCCTCCCGGTGAGAAGGGCTTGCCGCCCCCACAGGTAGGCGGATGGGGAAACCCGGTTTCCCCCTATTTTCCCATCAGCGTCCCGGCGCGTGTTCAGCGATCGGGACGATTTCGTGTCTGCTCTACCAGAGCAATCGTCCGCGGGGCGCCCGCGTTGAAAACACACGCCTCGGCTTGCGGACCGCAGCGAGCGCATGCCCCGCCACAGGCCGCCCCGACGCCGGACCGTAAGCGTCCTTTGCGCACCCAGAAGGCGATCATTGCCTCCAGCGCGCCAGACTCGATCTTCAGTTGCCGGCTCAACTCGTCGAGTGATACCGGGCCGGTGGCCGTCTCCAGCGCCTCCAGGACCTGATACAGCATAGGTTTCTCACTCAGGTGAAAACAGATCTGTTTGTGGGCGAGCTGCGTCGCCCACACCCGCGGCGCCGGGAGGGGTGCCACCCGCCTGCCAGCCCCTCATCCCCCCAGCAGGCGCCCGCCCTGGAACACCAGCAGCGCCACCAGCCAGGCTACAACGAACTGCCCGACAATGCTCACCCACATCCAGCGGCTGCCAAACTCGTGCCGCGCGGCGGCCACAGCGGTCATACACGGGGTGTAGAGCAGCACAAAGACCAGGAAGGCCAGGGCGGCCAGGGCCCCGTGGCCACCACTGCTGGCCTCGAAGCCGGCCCGCACTGCTGCCGCCAGCCCCTCCGGCGCGGCCTCCGCCCCGGGCGCCTCCAGGGTGATCCCGATAACCCCTGGCAGCGCACGCAGCGCCTCGCCCGTGGCGCCGGCAAATCCGCCGACAATACCCAGCACGTCCTCGCCGAAGGTCGTCGGGGTAACGCCTTCCTCCTCCGCAGCGGCGACGGCATACGTCTGCCCCAGGGTGCTGACCACCACCTCTTTGGCCACGAAGCCGGTCAGCAGCGCGCCACTTGTTTCCCAGCCGCCAAAGCCCAGCGGCGCAAAGACCGGCACCGCTGCGCCGGCGACGGCAGCGAAGGCGCTCTGCTCCACGGGCGTATCGGCGAAGCGGCCCTCACCCTGCACCGGCACGGCCAGTAACAACCAGACCACGATGCTCGTGGCCAGGATGATGGTCGTGGCCTTGCGCACAAAAGCCGCCGTGCGCTCCCACATCTGCCGCCAGACACCCCACAGCGTCGGCAGGCGGTAGGGTGGCAACTCCAGCACAAACGGCGCGGGAGGCTGCTTGCGGAACAGGGTGCGCCGGAGGAGCATGCCTATCACAATTGCAACCACGATCCCGGTGATGTAGAGCGCGAAGATCACCAGCCCGGCATGGGCGGGGAAGAAGATCGCCGCGATCAGCACGTAGACCGGGAGGCGCGCACTGCAACTCATAAAGGGCACCAGCAAGCCGGTGAGGATGCGGTCGCGGCGGCTATCGAGGGTACGGGTAGCGTAAATTGCCGGCACCGAGCAGCCGAAGCCAACAATCATCGGCAGGAAGCTCTTGCCATGCAACCCCAGGGCGTGCATCAGCCGGTCCATCACGAAGGCAGCGCGGGCCATGTACCCCGAGTCCTCCAGCAACGCCAGCGCGAAGTAGAGCGCCAGCAGCACCGGCACAAAGACCAGCACCCCGCCCACCCCGGCGATCACCCCATCCACAAGCAGCGCCTCGACCCAACTGCCTCCCAGGCCGGCCGCGCTCAGCAAGGCGGCGACCCAGCCACTCACCGGCCCGCTCAGGGTCGCATCGATCCAGTCAACAAAGGGGGCGGTCACGTCGGTGGTAAGTTTGAACACGACCCACATCAGCGCCAGGAAGATAGGGATGCCCAGCCAGCGGTGGGTCACCACCTGGTCAATACGGTCGGAGAGGGTCAGCGGCGGCGTGGCGGGACGGGTGAGGGCCTGCCCGGCCAGGGCGTGCACGAAGCGGTAGCGTTGATCAACCAGGGCCACGTCGAGGTCCTCGCCGTAGTGAGGCGCCAGCCGCTCGCGGCTGGCGGCGAGCGCCGCCGTAACCGCCGGCCCGCCCAGGGCCTCGGCCTCGGCCAGGAGTTGCTCGTCGCCCTCGAGGAGCTGAACGGCAAGCCAGCGGAGGGGGTAGCGTTCCGCGAGGGCGGGAACGGCGCTCAGGGCCGCGGCGAGGTGGTCCAGTTCGGCCTCGATTGGCGGCGCGTAGCGCAAGGCGGCGCCGGGAGCATCCAGCGTGACAGCGGTCATCGCCTCACCTCCTTGAGCGTAGCCGACGCCACCCGGCGCCCCGGGGCAGCGACCAGGTCACGCAGGGCGGCCTTCAACTCGGCGAGGCCCTGACCCTTACTGGCAGTCATCATCACCACTGGCGCGCCCAGGGCCGCGGCCAGGGCTTCGGGGTTGAGGCGCAGGCCGCGCGCGGCAGCCACATCGGCCATATTCAGGGCCAGCACCAGCCGCGCCTCGGCCTCGAGCAACTGGGCAGTCAGGTACAGGTTGCGTTCGAGATTGGCGGCGTCGAGCACGTTCACCACCGCATCGGGGCGCTCGCGCACGATAAAGTCGCGGGCGATCTGCTCCTCGAGCGAGCGGGCGGCCAGACTGTAGGTGCCCGGCAGATCAACCACCGTGATCTGATGGGCGTCGAGGATCAGACGGCCCTCCTTGCGCTCCACCGTCTTGCCGGGCCAGTTCCCCACGTGCTGGTGCATACCGGTCAGCGCATTGAAGACGGTGCTCTTACCGACGTTGGGATTACCGGCCAGGGCAATGGTCAACTCACGCATCCCGTAGCTCCTCTCCAGTCACCAGAACCATCTGCGCCAGCCCGTAGCTCAGGGCCAGGCGCGTATCGCCCACTGCAACCAGCAGGGCGCCGCCATTGTCGCGCAATACAGTCACCGTCACACCGGGGGTCAGGCCGAGCTCGGCCAGGCGATGGGCGGTGCGCTGACCGCCCTGGATGGCGACCAGGCGCACCGTGGCGCCTTCGCCGGCAAGGGCCAGGGGCAGTGCAGGAGTGGACATCAGACAGGCTCCACGATAACCAGCCGGGCCTCCTCCTTTCGGAGCGAGAGCCGGTAGCCTTTAACCGTCAACTCAAGCGGATCACCCAGGGGCGCGACCGCGGTCAGTGTAACCTGCTCGCCGGGCACCAGCCCCATCGCCAGCAACCGGCGCCGAAACTCGCGATCGCCGCCGATCCGGCGCACCACTGCGTTCTGGTTTCGGGCAAGCTGGTCAAGGGTCACTTCGGAAGCACACATAACGCTGCGTCCGCCTCCCTGGATACAGAGCATAGCTGAGCATTGGGCCTTCATCTCCGCGGCTCCGCAGCTCTACAGGCTGGCTGTGTGGAGCTGTGGAGGTGAAGGCCAGATGCCGGAATGAACCTAACTGTTCCCGGGAGGGCTGCGCCCTCGCAAACCCTCTCCCGGGCGCGGCTGTGGGAAAGCTGGTTTCCCCGCTACCCCTGCGGTCGTGGCTCGACAGGCGTACCGGGCGCGCCGCAGGTGGGGCAGGCCGGGTTGCCCCGGGATTCGCGGGAGTGGAGCCGTCTCGTTGCTCCCCGTCTGTTCGCCATTGTTCGATCTTTGGGTAAACCTTAACAGCAGGTATACCAGAGCCGGTCCCCGGCCAACAAGTAAGGCCGGGACAACTCCGGGTAAAGAAATGGAAACCTTATCAAGGCGCGAAAAGGCCCTTGACAGGGCCAGAGGGGTAGCGTATCCTGGCTGCGGGGCAAGAGTTAGGGTAAGCCTAAACCTGTGGCCCGGCTTTCCAGCCACCGGACGCCTGTGCAGCTGCGCCGCCCAACGACGGGGGGCGCGAAGAGCTTTCAGGGATAGCATTGTTTGAGGAGGAGGAGAGGCCGTGGCCTAAACAACGCTACGCGTGAAAGGGCGCGAAGAGAGGGTTCCCTGATTGAGCGCGGCCCTCCCCAAGCTCCCGCGCAAGGAGGAGGGCCGGGAAAACCTGGTTGCCCCATCTCCCGCGCGCTCCCTGCTGGCGGGGAGCGATACCTGCTTCAGAACCTATGAGCGAAAGCGTAGAGATGTACCTGGTGATGACGGCGCTGTCGCGCCGGGCGCCAGACCAGCCGGTAGCGGTCTCGCACCTGGCGGGCCGGCTGGGGGTGACGCAGGTCTCGGCAATCGAGATGTGCCACAAGCTCAGCGAGCGTGGCCTGATGAGCTACCAGCCCTACAAGGGGGTGACCTTAACCGAGGCCGGCGAGGCGCAGGCACAGGCGATCCTCTCACGGCGCCGCCTGTGGGTAATCTTTCTGGTGGAGAACCTGGGTATCGCCCCCGAGGAGGCCGACGACCTGGCCTGCCAGCTCGAACACATCACCTCGGAGCGCCTGGTGACGGCGCTGAAGGCTTTCCTGGAACGCGCACCGGCGCCCCCCGGGGATTGGGAGCCAGTGCACGACGCCGAGGCGCGCCCGCTCGATGCCTGCGCCGCGGGAACCCGTGGCCGCATCGTCACCCTGGGCGTACCGTCGGTCGTCGAGACGTTTCTGCGCGCTCAGGGGCTGGCACCGGGCGTCGAGGTCGAGGTACAGGCTATCGGGGCCGACGGCGCAGTACTCCTGGCAGTGGAGGGACGCCCGCTCGCACTCGCGCCGGGGCTGGCTGCCGGCATCACGCTTGACACCGCACCCGCGCCCCACGCCGCCCGACGGGAGGCCTGGGCCCGCTGCAGCACCTTCTGGGCTTGCCTGCGG
>JBDNDG010000140.1:0-10648 GCA_046719255.1 Chloroflexaceae bacterium | reverse complement strand
CCTGCCCCGATGAACTGCTGGCCGGTGGTTTCGGGCGGCTGTTCAAGGAAAACGTCAACGTGCGGGTCGGCCTGGGCTGCCCTCTGGTCGCGGAAAGCGCCGGAAGGGGATCGGTGCAGTTCTTCGAGGGCGGAACAATGCTGTACTGGGATCTGTCCAACCGCACTCGCTGGCGCGATTACATCTTCGTGTTTGAAGGCCTCGACAAAGGCCTGTACCTGGCGCTCTCGCCCGTGGCCGTGGCCGACCTGGGGCCTGCGCCGACACCCGGCCCCGACCCGAACCAGCCCGTGCGCGGCTTCGGGCGCGTCTATTTCTACCAGCCGGGGGTGCGCGAAAGCCTGGGGGCCTGGATGGGGCCGGAGATCGTTTTAGAGGGTGCTGCTTCAGGTGTGATTCAGTTTTTTGAGCAGGGCGCTATGATTTACACGCCGATCTATCGATCCTCTGGACAGGCGAGTATATTTGTGCTTTACAATAGTGGCAGATTTGAGCGCTACGACGATAGCAGGTGAACCATACCTTAGTGGCTGATCCGTGGAGTGAAGTGTATGACCCAGGTAGCCACCATTCGATCTGCATCGCAGCCGGGACCGGCGCTGCTCCCGCTGAAACTGGTGCCACCGGTGCCGCGCAGTGAAAGCCTGCTACGCCCCGATCTTCAGGCGCTCCTGGCCGAAGTGCGCCTGCGGCCCGCCACGCTGGTGGTCGCTCCGGCAGGGTACGGCAAAACCACACTGCTGACCCAGTGGGCGGACGAGTTGCAGCGCACCGGCGCGCATGTGCTCTGGCTTGGCCTCGATGCCGACGATCAGGCGCCGTCGCTCTTGCTGGCCTACCTGGTGCGCGCTTTTCAGCGCCACCTGCCCGAAATTGGTGAGGAGTCGTGGCGTGTCATTCACTCAGCCGCCGATCTTGAACGCGACTGGCCGGTGGTTGCCGGCGCGCTGCTCAGCGAATTGCAAACGGCCCTGACCACGCCAACGTTCCTGATCATTGACGACGTGCATCTGATCAGCGACGGGCCGATTACCACGGCGCTGATCGGCTACCTGCTGCGGGCGGCGCCGCCCACCCTGCACGTCATTCTGGCCTCGCGGCGCATGATTGACATTGCGCCCATTCCACGCATGCGCGCCGAGGGCGCGCTGGTGGAGGTCGAACAGGGCGATCTGTCGCTGACCCGCGAGGAGGCGGCCGAGCTGCTCGGGCGCTCCGGGGTGCACCTCCCCGCCGAAGAGCTTGACATGCTGCTCCAGCGCACCGAAGGCTGGGTGCTCAGCGTGCAACTCGCCGCCCGGGCCCTGGCGCGCCTCGCGCCCGAGCAGCGCCGCGCTTACCTGGAGACCCTCGACAGCAGCGAGCGTAGCCTGTTCGACTACCAGGCCTCGGAGGTGCTGGCGAACCTGCCGCCGGACCTGCTGGAGTTTCTGGCCCGGGCCGCGCTGACCGATCAGTTCGATGCGCCTCTGATTGCCGAGGTGCTGGCCCGCTCCGACGCGGAGGCGTTAATTAACCGCTGTGTGCAACTGGGTCTGCCGATCTCGCCGGTTGAGACCGGGGAGAGCGGAGTGCAGAGTTACCGCTTCCACCCGCTGTGGAGCCGGCTGTTACGCGAGCGCGCCCTCCACACTCTCGGCGCGGCAGCCCTGGTAGACCTGCACACGCGCTACGGGGCGGCCTTCGAGCGACGGGGCCGGCTCGAAGTGGCCATGGCCCACTACAGCGCCGCCGGTGATGATGAAGCGATGGCCGGGGCCCTGCGTCGCCGCGCCTGGCCGCTGATCGAAAGTCCCCAGCGCGACAGTATTCGCGCCTGGCTGGAAAGCCTGCCCTTCGAGCGCCGCGAACGCGATGCGGAGTTGTTACACATGTGGGGCTGGAGCATGGCCGCATCGCATCCTGATCAGGCCTTGCAGGCGATCAGTCGCGCCGCCGAGCTGTACAGCTACGAGGGTAACTACCAGCGCGAGTTACGCGCCCTCAGCGACATGGCGGCGCTGATCTTCTGGGAGGGTCGCCCTGCCGACTTTGCCAGCGTCTGCGTGCGCGCCGTGCGCGCCGCCAATCGCGTGCGCGATACCTGGGCCAGGGGCGCCGCCCTGGCCTCCACCGCCGCGTTGCTCTACAGCCGGGGCCGTTACGCTGCCGCCCTGCGCGTCGCCGCCCACGCCACGCGCCACCCGCGCAGTATCTTCTGGCAGTGGTTGCTGGCCATGATCGTCAGTTCGATTCATACTCAGCAGGGCTACCCCGAGGCGGCGCTCACCGCCATCGGTCAGGCCCTGGAGATGCCCCAGGTGGAGCGTGACGACCGATTGCGCCAGAATCTGCTCTTGCTCAAGGCCCTCGCGCTGTACCAGCAGGGCCAGGTTAACGAGGCGGTGTTCGTGGCCCTCGATGCCTATCGCCGCCTGAGCGTCTACGAGCAGCAGAGCGTCATCGGGGTGAGCGCCGCCTTCCTGGCCCTCTTGCTGGCCGAGCAGGGCGAAACGGAAGAAGCAACCACCTACCTTTCACGCGCCCGGAGCATCGCCAATGCCAGCGGTTCCACCGCCCTGCTTACCCGCACTCAGGTGATTGAGGCCTACCTGGCGCGCCGCAGCGGGCAGGGCGCCATTGCCACGGCTGCAGCCCTCGACCTGGTGCGGCACTCGCGCGCCGTCGGCGCCGACCCTGCCGCAACGACAGCGCCCCGGCGCGGCCAGGCCCCCGGCGACCTGGCGCCTCCTGCCCAGGGCACCCACGATCTGTGGCTCCAACTGTACCTGCTGGTGGTTCTTGGAGAAGGCAGCGAAACGCAGCGCGCCGCGAGCCTGGCCGCTGAGCTTGCCGACGAAATGCTGGCCCGCGGCGATGGTCTGTTCCTGGCCTCGGTGCAGATCTACCGGGCAGCCCTCGAGCAGCGCATGGGTAACCTCGAGGCTCATCGCGAGGCTCTGCAGGCCGGCTGGAGCCTGTGCGAGCGCCACCGCTTCGGCTTTTTGCCCGGATTGCCGCAAGCCGTAGTGGAACAGGCCGTTGCTGGCGCCATCGAACACGGCCTGGCGCCCGTGGCCGTTGGCGAGGTGCTGCGCCGCCAGATCCCCCGGTCCGCGCCATCGCTGCTTATGCGACTCCTTTCCAGCCATACCGCCCCGGCGATCCGCGCGCGGATCGCTACCCTCCTCGGCGACCTGGGCGCCGCGCAGGCCTATGCCACCCTGCGTGCGATGCTCAAGGATCGCCATACCGATGTGCGGAGCGCCGCCGAGGGCGCTCTGGAACGCCTGGTCTATCGTCCGTCGTATCGCCTGAACGTCCGCACCCTGGGCGCCTTTGGCGTCTGGCGCGGCGATGTGGAGATCCGTGACCGCGACTGGCGCAGTATCAAGGCGCGCCAGTTGCTGCAACTGCTGCTCGTCGAACGCGGGCGCATGTTGCCCCGCGACCGGATCATGGATATGCTCTGGCCGGGACTCGACACCGAAGCTGCGGCCAATAATCTCCGCGTTACCCTCAGCCGGCTGACCAAGGCCATCGAACCTAACCGGCCCGAGGGCGCGCCGATGTACTACATTCTGCAACAGGGCGACACCTACGGCTTTAACATCGAAAGCGATCATGGGTACGATGCGGCTGAGTTCTCGGACGCGGTCGAGGAGGGACGGGCGGCGCTGCAACGTGGGCAACGGGCCGAGGCTATTGCCAGCTTCCGCCACGCGATCAGCCTCTACGGGGGCCCCTTCCTGCCCGACTGTCTCTACGAAGATTGGTCTGTGGTGGAACGCGAACGCCTCGAGTTGCTCTTCACCGAGGCGTCGCTGCGTCTGGGCAACCTGCTGATCGAGGATGGCAATCCGCACGAGGCCATCGGTCTGGCCTGGCGCGTGCTGGAATATGACCAGGCCCAGGAGGAAGCATACCAGCTCCTCATGCGCGCCTACGGCATCCTGGGTGAACGCAGTACGGCGCTGCGACTGTACAACCGCTGCGTCGCCGCTCTGCGCCACGAACTCGGGGTCGATCCACTGCCTGAAACGGTGGCCATCTATCAGAAGATCCGCGGCAACCTTCCGGTAGCGCCGTGATCGCCCTCCCGCCCCGGCCTGATCGCCGGCGTCGAGGGGCAAACCGCGATGCTCCACCGGCCTGCTCAGGGCTGCCTCGAGCGAGTGCGGCGATCGGGTTGTTCCATCTCCGTGCGTGTAGGGTCGCCCTCAGCCGGAGCATGGAGATGGGAATTAATGAAGGCCACGATCTGTGCCAGCTCGCCGATCTGCTGCTCGGCGCCGGTGGTAATATGTTGTATCTTGCCCCGCCAGCGCTCCGGAGCTGCCGGACGCTCCTCGGAGACAACGATTCGGAGTAAAAATGACTCGATCCTGCGCCTTCTCATGCGCTTTTCCTCTCTTGCCGCTACGCGCGACGCACTCAACCTGTTGACAGGTATCGTCACGGGTTCAGCATACGTCTGGTAAGTAACGAGGTCGTTACCAGCTGGTTAAGGATAGAGACGTGAACTACACGATTGCAGTGCTACCAGGCGATGGGATCGGACCGGAGGTGACGGCGGAGGGGGTAAAGGTGTTGCGGGCCGTCGGCGCGCGCTTCGGGCACAGCTTCACGTTCGACGAGGCGCTGATCGGCGGCGCGGCGATTGACGCGACCGGTGTCGCGCTGCCGCCCGAAACCGTGGCCGCGTGCCGAGCCGCCAGCGCCGTGCTCCTCGGCGCGGTCGGCGGCCCCCGATGGGATGACCCGCGGGCCAGTGTGCGTCCCGAGCAAGGCCTGCTGGGCCTGCGAAAAGAACTGGATCTGTACGCCAACCTGCGCCCGGTGACGGTGCATCCGCTCCTGGCCGACGCCTCGCCGCTGCGGCGCGAGCGGCTGGAGGGTGTGGATCTGCTGGTGGTGCGGGAATTGACCGGCGGGATCTACTTCGGGGAGAAGCGTCGTGGCCGCGACGCTGGCGGTGAGTGGGCCAGCGATCTGTGTATCTACACCGAGGCCGAGGTCGCTCGCGTAGTGCGTGTGGCCGCCGAACTGGCCCGCGGCCGCAATGGCAAGCTGACCCTGGTGGATAAAGCCAATGTGCTGGAGACGAGCCGGCTCTGGCGCAGCGTGACCAGCGCCATCGTCCAGGCCGAGTATCCGGATCTAACCTTCGAGTGGATGCTGGTTGATGCCTGCGCCATGCACCTGCTGCGTCGGCCAGCCGATTTTGACGTGATCGTCACCGAAAATATGTTCGGCGACATTCTGACCGACGAGGCCTCGATGCTGGCCGGCTCGATGGGGATGCTGCCCTCGGCCTCGCTCGGCGCAGGAGCGATAGGCCTGTACGAACCCATTCATGGCTCGGCCCCCGATATCGCTGGCCAGGGCAAGGCCAATCCCCTGGCGACCATTCTCAGCGTGGCTCTGCTGCTCCGTCACTCGCTGGGCCTCGAGCCGGAGGCCCGGGCCGTCGAGGCGGCGGTCAGCGCAGTGATCGAAGCGGGCATTGTCACCGCAGACATTGCCAGCCCGGGACAGATACCGGTGAGCACCTCGGTGGTAGGCGACGCGGTTGCGGAGCGCATCGCAGCCTGACGTGAACATATGGGGAAACCGGGTTTCCCCACGCCCCTCCCTGAGGGGAGGGCGCAGCCCTGCCGGGCAAAACCCTACTCCTGCTGGCGGGGAGGATGTGGGAGGGCGCAGCCCTCCCAAAAATAACCCCTAAATGAACCCGCGCCCGCCAGTCTTGGAGAGGCGCGGGTCAAGCGTACCCGCAAAGGCTTGCAAACTGGTCTGGTCGAGGGCCTCGAGGGCGTCGAGTTCATCTTCGCTGAGATCGTAACCCGCGCAGGCGGCTCGGGCATTCTCAATCAGTTGCTGGCGAAACTCCGCATCGGTCACGGCACGGCCAATCACCTGCTGAACGGCTTCGAGCGACATCCTTAACGGCTCCTTTCGCTGTTGAGCGCAAGTCGGCGCAGCTCACCACTGGCCCCAATTGTTCTAAACGTCTCCTCAGCGCGCTTTCGATACGCGACGGCGGCAGGATCGCCGACGGCGGCCAGGGCTTCGCTGTAGCGCGCCTCGGCACAGGCCCGTTCGAAGGCGCTGTCAATCGCCTGGAGGGTCTCGAGGGCGGCACGAAAATGGTCGGCAAACGGCTCGCGCCGGGCGGCGGCGATCTCCCCCTGTAAGCGCCGGGCGATCCCGTAGTCGAGACGGCTGCCGAGCTGCGCGGCAAGGTCTGCTGCTGCGTGGGCGTAGCGTTGCGCTTCGTCGAGCAGCGGGGCGCGGTTGTTGCCGATGGCCACTTCGCTGCCGAGGCTGAGCGCAACCTCCGCCAGCACCGTCAGCGCCTCTGCCTCGTGCTGGGGAGCATGCACACGGCGGGCGATCGCCAGGGCCTCTTCGGCCATCGGGCGCGCGGTGCCCGGCTGGCCCTGGGCCAGGGTAACCCGGGCGAGCAGGGCCAGGGTATTGCCTTCCTGGAACGTATTGGCCTGCTCGCGGTAGATCGCCAGGGCCTGACGGTAACTGGCGGCGGCGGCGGTGTAATCGCCCTGCTGGTATACGGTCATCCCCAGAGTGTCGGCAGCCTGGGCCACGCCGAGCTGATCGCCCATTTCCTGGCACAGCGCCAGCGCATCGCGGCAGGCGCCAAGGGCCTCTTCGTAGCGGCTCAGGCAGAAGTAGGCGTAGGCAGCGTTGAGCAAGACGCTGCTGAGGGTGTACTTCGACTGCACCTGGCTGGCCAGCCGCTCGGCTTCGCCGTAGTGGCGCGCCGCGCGGGCATAATCACTCTGCAACTGCGCCAGGTACCCCAGGTTGTTGTGGGCGCGAGCGCAGCCGTAGCGGTCATCAATGGCCTCGTGGGCCGCCAGGGCGCTGGTAAAGTGGTAGCGGGCCTGCTCGTAATCGCCGCGCAAGGCAAACAGCGACCCCATCAGACTTTGCAGATCAGCCTCGATGCGCTCGTCTTCGGCGCTCTGGTGGTCATTGCGAATAAAGGTCAGACCGGAGCGACAGATCTCAAGCGCGGCGTCGAAGTCGCCCAGCCGGCGCAACACCTGGCCCATGTCGGCATAGATTGCGGCGAGCAGCAGCGGAGGCACGGCATTGATGTGTGCCCGCGAGATCGCCTCAGCCTCGCGCAGCCGGTCGAGCGCCTCGGCGTAGCGTCCCTGCTTCTCCAGCGCCTCGCCCCAGGAGCGCAGTCCCTCGGCGGCCACCGCGGGGGGCAGAACAACCGCAGAAGACCGATCCGGCGTTGCGCGACCCAGCAGGATGGCGTACTCGTGCTGGGCCTCGTCGTAGCGCCCGAGGGTGCAGAGCACGTCCCCAAGGGCTTCGCGCGCCTCCCACACCCGGGGGTCGTCGGGGGCGTCGGCGCAGATCGCCAGCGCCCAGCGGTAGTGTTGCACTGCCTGGTCGTTGGCGTAGTTGTCGCGGGCGATGTGCCCGGCAAGCAGCAGATAGGGCACGGCGCGTTCGGGCGCGTCGCTGTTCCGAAAGTGATGGGCCAGCAGGAAGATCGGGGTGCTGCTGGCCTGGATGCCCCGGCTCAGGAGCGAGCCGTTGCGCCCGATCGGAACGAGGTCGTAGCCCCGGTCCTCACGGTAGCGGGCGCGCACCTGCGCCAGTTCACTGGCGTAGCGTGCCTCCAGGTGCTCGCCGATGCGACGGTGCAGCTCGCGCCGCCGCGCGTAGAGCAGGCTCTGGTAGGCCACCTCGTGCAGCAGGGCGTGGCGGAACAGATGGATGCGTTCAGGATACTCGCGCTCGGTGGTGGTGATCTCGGCGTGGTCGAGCAGCACAAGCTGGCGTATCAGGACCTCGTGATCCAGGGGATGGACGGACTCAACGACGCTGGCCGGGAAGCGCTGGCCCACCACGGCGGCCACGCGGAGAATGGCCCGGGACAATTCATCGAGCCGGTCAATGCGTGACAGCAACAGGCCGCTCAGGCTGTCGGGGAGGGTGTCAACGGCGTCGGGTCGTTCGCTGACCGTGCGGAGCAACTCTTCGAGGAACAGCGGGTTACCGGCGGCCCGGTCCACCAGACGGTCGCGCAGATCGGGGGCGAGGTGCCGCGGGTGGGCCAGGGCGTCGAGCAGGGCGGCGCTGGCTCCGGCATCCAGCGGAGCCAGTTCAAGCGTCACGGCGGCGTCGGCGGCCCCGTCGTCGACCCATGCCAGGGGACCACGATGGAGGCCCACCAGGAGGAGCGGGGCATCGCTGAGGTGGGTTGCCACATACTGCCAGAGATCGAGCGAGATCTGGTCGGCCCACTGGAGGTTGTCGAAGATCACCACCACCGGCGCCCCCGGCAGAGCGACCGGGCGAGACTGGCGGGCTGCGGTCCGCAGCAGCGCCAGCATCATCTCAAAGCGCCGCGCCTGCCGCTGCTGCGGGTCGAGGCTGCGAAGGATCGGGCTTTCCTCGACCCGGGCGCGGACGAGGTCGGCCATCAGCGCCAGCCAGTCGGTGGAGGCGATACCGGCGGCATCCAGCGCATCGGCGAGCTTACGGGCGCGCGCCGGCTGGTCGTCGCCGGCGGTAATGGCGCATACGGCTCGCAGGAGTTCGCCCCAGGGGGCGTAGGGCGTGGCGCTGTTGTAGGCCAGACAGCGCACCGTAAAGACGCGGGCCCCGGCAGCGCGGGCCTCGGCGGCCAGCGCTGCGACCAGGCGCGACTTGCCGATCCCGGCCTCGCCGCTCACCCGCGCAACCCGGCCGCCACCCGCAGCGGCAACCCAGAGTTCGCGGAGCCAGGCTAGTTCGTGGTCACGACCAATCAGCGGCGCGCCGGTGTACACCGGCTCGAGGGGGTGCTCGCGCTCGCCGATCACCCGCAGCACCTCCAGCGGCTCGCGCTTGCCTTTCGCGGCTATGCGCTGGGGATCGGCGCAGACAAGCGCGTGGGCGATCAGCGTCGCGGTCGCGCTCGAACACCGCAGCTCGCCCCATGCAGCGCCGCTCATTACGCGGGCGGCCACGTTCACCGCGTCGCCCATCACGGTGTACTCCTTGCGTTCGGTGCTGCCGACATTGCCGGCGAAGACATTGCCCGTGTTCAGGCCAGCGCGGAGGCGCACCGGCTGCTGGGCCGTCTGAACAGCAACCTGCATCAACAGCGCGGCGCGCGCGGCGCGCTCGGCGTGGTCCTCCAACGCCAGCGGCGCCCCGAACACGGCCATGAGCCGGACGCCTTCCTCGGCCAGATCGAGCTTGTTGACAAAGCCGCCGAAGCGCTCGATTGCAGCCTGCAGCGGGCCGACAATGGCATTGACGGCCGTGGCCGCCTCCGCAGCGGGCCGGCCCTCGACCAGACCCTCCAGGCCCGACACCTGGGCAAAGAGGACCGTCACCGGGCGCAGATCGGCCTCGACCCGCGGGCTTTGCGGATCCGCGATGATGCGGGTGAGCAACTCGACCGGCATATAGGCGCCCAAACGCCCGATCTGGGCGGCGAGGCTACGAACGGTTTCCAGTGACAGGGGCGCTCCTTCGTCCAGAGGCGGGGATGTGGGCCACACGACGGCCGGGGGCGCGGCCCGCAGCGCGCGCACGCGCACGAAGCCTGCGGCCAGGGGCTCGCAGTCAGCAACGTTGGCCAGAGAGGCCCGGGCCCGCGGACCGAGCACCACCTCGCCGGGACCGGCGCAGGCTTCGGCGCGAGCCACGGCGCTGACCGTCGCCCCCATGGCGCTGTAGCGGCGTGAATGGGCCTGCCCGGCGCCGACCAGCCCAATCACTCCCGCCTCGACCCCGATGTGCATCGTCAGCGGAAAGCGACCACCCCCGGATACCTCGCGTTCGAAGCCCGCCAGTTCCCGCAGCAGATCCAGCGCGACAGAGGTGGCGGTGATAGCAGCGGCGGGACCCTCGAAGAGCGCCAGCAGCGCGTCGCCGCCGAAGCCGAGCACGTCCCCTCCTGCTTCGGCGATGATGCGCATCATGGTGGCAAAATAGCCGTTGAGCGTTTCGGTGACAATCTCGGCACCCTCGTGACCCAGAGCGCCCAGGCGCTCGGCCAGGGCGGTGGAGCCGCTCACATCGGCGAAGAGCAACGCCCCCTCGACCCACTCGATCCAGGGTGGCGCGCTGTCGGTATCGAGTTCGCGGGCCAGCAGGCGCCGGGGCAGGTAGGTGGCAATCGCGGCGCGCGCCGCCAACAGATGGGCACAAATGGCTGGCAATGGGCGTTGCCGCGGACCCGGGCCGAGAACGGCCGCAGCGGGTCCCGGCCCCAGGTGATGCATAAGCGCCCCGGTAAGCGGGTCTGGCTCCGGCGCTGGCGCAGAATTGTCAGGCGACTGGTGCATCAGGTTCCACGGTGTGTCGGGGTCCACAGGTGCTGTCATTATAGACCCTTCACGTGAAAATGGGATTGCGTGTGGTTCGCGGGCTCGCCGAAGCTGAATTTCACTCCGGCACGGCGCTTCCTTCCGTTCTCGCGTCTGATCAAACGATCATCAGATTACATTTTGATGACAGGGTTGTCAGGTAGCCGTTAGCTGGTATGAACATGGAGAAACCCGGCTTCCCCGGACCCCCGCCCACGGGGAGGGCTTGCAGCGTTCCGCCCCCCTCCCAGCCTCCCCCCCCCCTCCCAGCCTCCCCCCGCTGGGGGGAGGAGCCCGGTGCCCCCCTGCCAGCCTCCCCC
>JBDNDG010000014.1:0-25347 GCA_046719255.1 Chloroflexaceae bacterium | reverse complement strand
CTCTCGGCAACCCTCGGTGTCATTCGCCAGATCTTGCTCAATGCCCGCTTCGGCCTCGGTACCGAGGCCGCGGCCTTTTATGCGGCCTTTCGCCTGCCCGAAACCATCAGCCTGTTGATCGCCGGCGGCGCGCTGACCAACGCTCTGGTTCCGGTGCTGGTGCGGGCCTTCGACCGCGGCGGCTCGCCCGCTGCGCAGCGCCTGCTCAATCTCACCCTGACGGCCCTGCTGGGCGTGTTCGCCCCCCTCTGCCTGCTGGCTGCCCTCGCCGCGCCGCTCTTCGTGCGCACGGTGCTGGCCCCGGGCTTTGATCCCGCCACCCGGGCCCTCACGGTTATGCTGACCCGCATCCTGCTCCTCGAAGTGCTGCTGGTGATCAGCGAGGCGACCCTGGTGGCACTCCTGGTCAGCCGCAATCAGATCTTGCTCCCCGCCCTTGCTATCGCCCTGCGCAACCTGACGCTGATCGGCGGAACGGCCCTGGCGGTCGTAGTTCCAACAGTGGGCATTCTGGGCCCGACCATCGGGTCGCTCTTCGATGCCCTGCTCCAGATCGTGATCCTCATCCCCGCCCTGCGCGGCCATCGCTACCGGCCACGCCTGCTGTGGGACCCGGGCGATCCCGATCTGCGCCTGACCCTGCGCCTGCTCTGGCCCAATGCCCTTTCCGGGTTGAGTAATTACGCCGGCAACATCGTTGATATTGCCTTCGCCAGCCTGAGCGGTGTTACTGCCACGGTGGGCGCGCTGGTCAATGCCCTGTTGCTCATCGGGCTGCCGGTGCGTCTGCTCGGCTTCGCCATTGGCCAGGCCGCCCTGCCCACCCTCGCTGCCCTCAGCGTCGCCAATGACCTGCCGGTCTTCCGCGCACTGCTGCGCCGCACCTTGCTCATCGCCACCGGCGCCAGTCTCCTGGCCGCCCTGGCGCTGATTGTCCTGGGAAGGCCCCTGATTGCTCTGCTCTTCGAGCGCGGCGCGTTTGACGCCGCCGCCGGCAATCTTACCTATCAGCTCCTGGCGATCTATGCCGTTGGTCTGCCCGCATATGTGGGCACCGAAATTGCCTCGCGTGGTCTGGTGGCGCGCTACGATACGCGCACGCCGCTTTTCGCCAATCTGCTGCAACTCGCCGCCCGCATCGCCCTGAGCGCCACCCTCATCCCACCCCTCGGCCCCATCGCCCTGCCGCTGGCCTTTGCGCTCGCCGCCGTCCTCGAAACTGCCGTTGTGCTCGCTGTGCTCGCCCACCGCGCCCGGGACACAGGGTCATCGGGGTGATGGCATCGCCCTGGATCAGCGCCGCGCCCCCGCGGCGCTACCGCGCCATAACGCCCTGTGTGGAGGTGAAACGGACGATGCGGTGGCTCCAGCTCCATACGCTACAACGGGCGATGCGGGGTGGCTCTGGCGCTTTCCGGTACCTCCCCGGTTGCGGGGCGCCCCAGCCTTCCCGGACCCGCCCGTTAATGAGGAGGCACGGCCCCCGTGAACCCGCCCGTGTTCGCCCGGGCGATCAGCAGCGCCACCAGGGCGATCCGCGGCACAATGCTTGCCTGTTCGATGTATTCGTCAGGACGGTGATACTGGCCCCCCACCGGTCCCAGGCCATCGAGCACGGGCATACCCAGGCCCGCCAGGAGATTGCCGTAGCTCGCGCCTCCGGTCGCCGTATCGCCGAGCGTGAAGCCCAACTCGCCCGCGCAGGCCCGCGCCAGGTCTGCCAGGCGCCCGGTGGTCGGCGTCCGCGCCATTGGCGCAAAGGTCCACCCGCCGCTTACCTGTGTCACCGCGCCCGCAACCGCTTCCCTGGCGGCGATGGCCTCCACCGCTGCCGTCACGGGCGCCATGTCCTCCGGCCGCTCGGCGCGCACATCCACCAGCGCCTGCGCCTGTGCCGGCACCACGTTGGGCGCTTCGCCCCCGGCGATCACGCCCACGTTCACCGTGACCCCGGGTCGCAGCGCGTTGAGCGCCTGCAGGGCGATGATCTGGTGGGCCAGGGCCACAATTGCGTTCACTCCGCGCTCCGGCTCGACGCCCGCGTGAGCTGCACGTCCGGTCACGTCCAGCACGAACACACCGCTGCCCTTGCGCGCGCTCACGATGTCGCCGTTGGCGCGCGCCGGCTCCATCACCAGGGCCAGGTCATACGCCGGGGCCAGGGCTTCGAGCATGGCCCGCGAGGCGCGCGAGTCGCGCTCTTCGTCGCTGCCGCAGACCACGCTCAGCGTGGCGAAGCTCCGGGGCGCGAGGGCCGCCAGCGCCTCCACCGCGTAGAGCGCCGAGAGCAGCCCACCTTTGTTGTCGGCGCTCCCCGGCCCGACCAGGCGCTCCCCTTCGCGCCGCAACGGGCGCGCTGCCGCGGTGCCCACCGGGTACACCGTGTCCATATGCGCCGCCAGCAGCGCCCGCAGCCGGCCCGCGCCATGCACCGTAAGCGCCAGCCCATCACCGGCCCGGGCGTCGGGAAAGCGGCGGATGTTCCAGCCACGCGCTGCCGCCCATCGCTCCGCCCACTGCCCCATCGCGTCAATACCGGGCCGGTACCCGGTTGGGCTGTCAATCGCGCACAACTGCTCCAATTCGGCGATATACGCCGGCAGGCGCGGGGTCAACCAGGGGAGCAGGCTTTCGGCTGTGAGGGCCATGGTTCTCTTTCCTCATGTTCACCGCGGCCGTCCACACGGCTGCGCCGCCCCGTGGGCGGAGGTATGGGGAAACCCGGTTTGCCCATATGTTCACGTCAGGCGCGCAGCCGGATCTCCCAGCAGGGCGTAGTTACGCGCGTCGTTGCGCGCCACCCAGAGCTGGGCCAGCTCCAGCGGGTCCACGATCTTGCCAAACTTGATGTTCTCCAACTCTTCGGTGAGGGCCATGGCCCGTGCCCCCTGCACGATGTTGAAATCATCCGTTGCGTTGCCTGCCGGCTCGCCCAGCAGCAGGCGGGCGATCACATCCTCGAAGGCCTGAGTCTGTGAGCGCGCGCCATCGGTGCCGCTGAAGGAGTAGGTCCAGGCGCGCTCGATGTGGCCGATCACCGCCTGGACGCCACTGAGCAGCAGACGTTGCGGCAACTGGCTGATCAGCGGGAATGGAGCCACCTGGGGGCGCGTCCGCGTCTCATCGAAGATGAACTCGTCGCGGTCGGGGCACCCGGCGCCGTAACAGGCGAAGAGCAAGGCCATCGTCCCCTCCAGGTGCGTCCGCGCCTCGAGGTCCTCGCCAGCGAACCAGTGCTCGCGCCGCACATTGCCCGACCCGTTCCAGTCCTGGGTTACCAGGGCGCCCTGGTGCAGCACGAGCCGCGCATCACTCAGTGGCAGGCCCAGGCCGTGGCAGGCGGCAAACAGTAGCGCCGGGGCCTTGCCGTCGCCTTCGCCACGCGCGATCCGCTCCAGCGCCGCCCGAGTGGCCTCACCCGCCACGAACGGGCGCGCCACGAAGCCCTGCTTGTGCGGCACATTGGCGGGATCCCCGGTCCAGCGAATCAGTGGTCGCACCAGCTCTTCGGCGCTGCGCCGCGTTGAGACGTCCATATCGTGCTGGGTCGCGTAGTAGATTACCTCCTTGCGCACCTGGTCGGCCCGGTCGGGCCGCCGCTCAAAGCCGGCCAGACGTTCGGCGTAGGTCGCGTAGTCCGCCAGACGGTGGTCGCCGTCGGCGCCGGTGAAGCAGAGCCGCCCGACAGCCCAGAAGAGGTCCAGTTCATACTGGAAGTGAAACGGAACGAAGCGTGTGTCACTGGAGTTGAGCGGGCCGGGCAGGCCGAGCAGCAGCAGGTAGTAGGGCACGCCACGGCGCGGATCGACCGGCCCCTGGCTCACCCCGTGACGGGCCAGCCAGCGTCCGGCCCGCTCGCCGGGGCGGTAGATGAGCACCGGGGGAATCTGGCCCCAGTGCTCGCGCAGGTTCTTGCTGCCATTGTCGGTATGCCGGTTGACCCAGGCCCCGGCGTTCTCGCCGGCAACAAAGGTCACGGCGGGAACGCTGAGGCCCATCTGCTCCATCCGGTGGGCAATCAGCGGCCAGACGGCCTTGATCAACCCGGCGCTCTCGGTGGCATTGATCACCACCGCCCAACGGGCCTGGGCCAGGTCGAGCGGGTCAATGTCGCGGGTCGTGCCAAGGTGGGTTGTCTCAGCAACTTCCTTCTTCGCCCGGTAGACTCCCTGCAACTCCGGTGGCTCGGCACCGGGCGGACCCTGGGCCAGTTCGCTTGCCGACGCGGCATCAATGCGGAGCAACGGCGCGCCGTCGGGCGAGAGTCCATTGGGGTAGAGTTCATCGCCAGCGCCGGGGCCTTCCCGGCGGAGAAGGAGCAGCGGGCCGCTGACGTGGCTTCCCGTCGCGACCGCAGATGGTGTGGGGGCAGTCGTTGTCTCGGGCGCGGCAGCTTCGCGGACCAACCCGGCCCCGGCGTCCGCCGGCGCGCCCAGGCGCGCCACCAGGGCATCGAGGCGCGCCACGAGCGCCTGGAGGTCCGCGCGCAGGGCCACAACCTCGCGGTACACCTCTTCCGTGCCAGGCTGGCCCACCCGCGCCGGCTCACCGTTCACCGGGCGGGAAGCGGGGCGCGGGTACTCTACCGCCTCGATAGCAATCGCCGCCAGACCGCTCTCGGCGACCAGACGGTAGGGCACGTGCGCGTAGCCCGGCCCATCGGGGTTCTCGACGCCCCAATCAGCGCCCCAGGAGTTACGCACGATGAAGTAACCGCCGCCGGGTGCATCGGCCTCATCCCGATAACCCAGCACGGCCATGGCATGGCCGCCGCGGCGCGCTTCACCAGGCAGTGGATGGCGCAGGCGCCCCAGGTTGCGCCCCTGCCACGAGCCAATCCAGTGCTCCCAGATGTACAGGCCGATCAGCACCGGATGGCCCCGGGCCAGCGCGTCTTTAATCTGCAGCACCCCATCCTTCGCCGGCAGTTTCCGAAACGCGGTCACGCGCCGGAGTCTGGCCTCATCAAAGGCCTGGGCCGGCGGGCGCTCATGACCCGGGCGGGCGTGGTCGCTCGGGGCAGGCCGGTAGGGCCAGGTCGCCTCGGTACAGATGCCCAGATCCTGCATGACCCGCACACCCACCAGCGGATCGGTACCCACATCGCCGCGGATGCCGTCGCGATCTTTACATGCCCAGTAGAGGAACTGTTCGGAGAGATCGGTTGGATCACCGCTGCGGGCCTGGAAGAGCGCGGCCAGGGTAAAGGCCACGCAGGAGTTGCGTACCCCCTGATTGCCCGGCGGCGGCAGATGCCGCGGCGGCTCAACCCGTTCCGGCAGCTCTGTGGGCACGGCGAACGCGGCGGCCTCAACATCCTCGTAGGCATCAATCACCAGCCCGGCCCCAACCTCCAGGTCCACCGGCACGCTGAAGGAGACCCCCTCGGGCAGCAATGGCTGGGCCGCCTCGGCCAGCGCGCGCACCTGCTCTTCAGCAAGATCCAGCGCCACCGCCAGGGCCTGGACCCCTGTACCGTACTGCTGGTTGCTCGAACGAACCGCGGCGTAGAACTCTTCGACGCTGGTGATCCAGTAGCTCGCCAGTCTGTCACGCAGCGCCGCATCCATCGCTTCAAGCTCTTTAAGGGGCGTTAAGGGGCGCATACGACACCTCGTGGGAAGGGTGTGGAACGCCCTCCCGGGCAATCCCCGCAGGGATGGTGGAGAGCAACGCTGCCCGGAGGAAGATCCGGCAGGGGCTGCGCCCTCCCGGGCAACCCTGGCCCCGCAATCCGAAACCGGCAATCGAAGCTGGCATCACACCGGCGCCGGCATCCGCGCCAGCACCCCCTGGATCAGCGCGGCAAAGCGCGGGCGCGCCTGCTCACCAGCGGCGAGCACTTCCTCGTGGTGAGCCGGGGGGCCATCGGGCAGGGCCAGATTGGTGATCAGCGAGAGGCCCAGCGTGCGCATCCCGCCGTGGCGCGCCACGATCACCTCGGGCGCGGTGGACATACCCACCGCATCGGCGCCGAGGGCGCGCAACAGACGCAGTTCGGCGGCGCTCTCGAAACTCGGCCCCGCCACCATACAGTATACCCCTTCGCGCAGCGGCACTCCCTGCTCCGCGGCCACCGCGCGGGCCAGGGCTGCCAGCTCCTGGTCGAACGCCCCGACCATCGCCGGGAAGCGCGGACCGAGCCGCTCGTCGTTCGGGCCGATCAGCGGATGGTACCCCGCCATCCCCGGCAGAAAGATCTGGTCGCTGATACGCATAATATCGCCCACCTGCCAGTCCGGGCGCAGACCACCCGCGGCATTCGTCACGATCAGCGTATCGCATCCCAGGGCCCGCAACACGCGCACCGGGAAGGTCACCTCCTGCATCGTGTAACCCTCGTAGAAGTGAAACCGCCCGCGCAGCGCCGCCACCGGCTGCCCGCTCAGCCATCCCAGTGCCAGTTCCCCCCGATGGCCCGGCACCTTCGGCTCGTGAAAACCGGGGATGGCCTGATAGGGCACCACCACCGATCCCTCGAGTGCATCGGCCAGCGCGCCCAACCCCGAACCGAGGATCAGCCCGACCCGTGGCGCGAGCGATACCCGGGCGGCTATACTGGCCCGCGCCTCTTCGATCAGATCGTATACCACTTGAGTAACCCGCCTCCGTGCTCCAGCCAGAGCCAGTTGGAACGCCAGCGCCGCGGTAAGATGGGGAAACCCGGTTTCCCCATGCCCCTCCCGGTGGGGAGAGTCCTGGCGGGCGCGGCCTTCCCGGGAGAATCCGCGTGGGTGTCGAAAACAGAAACAGTTCGCCCCGCAGGCCGCCTACCGCTGACCCAACAACTCACGCTTCCGGGACTCGAACTCGTCAATCGAGAGAATGCCGCGGTCACGCAGCGCGACCAGTTCCTCCAGCCTGCGCTGCACCTCGACCGGTGCATCTTCCACGGGTGCCATGCGATAGGGTTGGTCGAGGAACCTGTAGTTTTGCTCAAGCTGGTGTTTGGCATCGAGCAGCGCCCGTTGGAAGGCCAGCGGATCCTCGATCCGGTCGAGCACGGCGGCGCCCGGATCGCCCGCAGCCGTAAGCACCGTGACTGTGCCAAAATTCAGCAGGCGACCGGTAAGGCCCTGATGCAACGTCACATCGTTGATCTTCTCCAGCGCCACGTCGTGCACCTGTTTGCTCAGCACCCCCTGCACGTGGAGCAGGCGCCGGTCGGTTACCACGTGCTGCTCACTGTTCCAGCGCAGAAAGTCGAGGAAGCTGCTGAACAGCACCGCCACGCTGATACCCACGCAGATCAGCAGGATCAGGTTGCTGGCGGTGATACCGCCAAAGGTGAGCGTGGTCGTATCGAAGGCCATATGCGAGGCCACACCTGCCGCGACGAGCAGAGCGATCAGCGCCAGTTCGGTCAGGATGTTGGCGATCAACACGAAGAGATGCTGGCGGGCGACGAAGAGAATCTGCTCCCCGCGACCGAGCAGATGGTCAATGTAGGCCATGCGGTACTCCTCATTCGATGCGCAGGACCTCCTCCAGGAAGGCAACCGAACGCAGATCGCGCTCCAGGAGACAGCGCAGGTAGACCCGTAGCAGGCCCTCGGCCTCGCTCCGGACCGCTGGTGAGAGCCGGAGGACCTCCACAACGGCAAGGGGTTGGCCCTGCAGGTAACGTAACAGGCGAAAGGCCTGGCCACTCATCGTCAACGCGGCTCGGTCGGCGCTCTCGTGCTCGGGGCAAAGCACTCCGCCAAGGGTTGGGCTGAAGCGGCTGGCAGCCTCCGTCAACACCTCCTGACAGACGATGCAGTGGTGCAACTGCGGGCGATAGCCTGTCAGGTGCAGCAGGCGCAGTTCGTACCAGCGCAGCACGAGGTCGGGGGTCGCGCTGCGATCTAGAGCCGTAAACGTTTGAGCCAGCAGCGCATAGATCTCAGGATGCTCGTCATCCTCCTGGCTGAAGCGGTCGTACAACTCAGCCGCATAGTAGGCGCAACTCAGCCGGGGCAACTCGGCCCGCAGAGTCGCGTGGCTATCGCGGATCTCGCTCTGCGTAATAATGTCGAAGGTTCGTCCAATGGCGAGCAACAACCCGACCCGGGTGAACAGTTCCAGGTGCCCGGCAAGCTTGCTGGTCGTCTTGCGGACTCCTCGGGCAACCACCCGGCGCTTGCCGCCAGGCGTGGCGAGCAGTAGCACCCGGTCAGCCTCGCCGGCATCGCTCCGCCGTAGGATCAGTGCCTCGGTTCGGTATATTCGATCGCCCATCGCCCGCTCCCCGGTGGCCGTTGCCGGCAACACCGCACCTGATACCTGCTGTGATAGCCCGCGCGCGGGAGGGTCTGGGAGGGCTTCGCTCTCCCAGGAACAAGTTTGTTTCTGGCGTTGCGCGGCGCAGCCGCGTGGGTGTCTCTCCAGGGCATCCGGCTCGGCCTGAAGGGGACAAAGCTCTCCCCGGCCCTCCGATACCGAACCAGCAGTTGTTTCTACCCTAGCGTAGCAGACAAGTATAACCGAAAATAGTACGCAGCGCTTTATCAGGGCGTAATAGCCGCCACGCCTGCACCCCAGCGCCGCGTGGCCCCACCCGGTCCGTGTCGGCCCGCCTTATTTCAGCGGGAACGTCGTTGCGACGATCCATGCAAACACCACCGCATTCACCAGGGCGCCAACCAGAATGGTGCCGCAGCGTCGGTAGACCAGGGCGCTCAAGAGGCCGTAGAGCACAAAGTAGACCACGAAGAGCGGGGCTATCAGCACCAGGAAGACCAGTTCCCGTGGATTGAGGATAATCGCCAGGATCAATCCGCCCAGGAATGGGCCTTTTGTCAGCGCGTAGGCCCCGCGCGGCGCTCCTGGGCCGCGGGTCAGGCGCTCGTCGGCCAGAAAGTAGAGGAGCATGGTCGCAAAGATCGCCAGAAACACCGGCCAGCGCGGGGGCGGCGGGAAGTAGTTGAGCACAAACAGGTGAGTTGGCAACCCGAAGCTCAGAAAGACATAGCCCACCACCAGCAGCGCGGCGGCCACGGCCATGAGCACGTTGCGCCGCCAGGCGGCCAGCCCCTTCCCTGCCGGGCGCCAGCCCCGGCTCAGCAGCGCCAGCCCCGCTGCGGTGAGCAGCCCGTAGAGGCCAAAGAAGAGCGCCAGCGGCCCGCCAACGCGAATGGGCAGCAGATCGCCCGCGGGGATCAGGCGCAAGAGCAGCGGCGCAAGCAGCGCTGGCGCGAGCGCCATGACCCACCAGGCCCGTCGCGGGAAGGGCGCTGCCTGCCCGCCGAGGGGGCCGATAGGCTGGAGCAGTTGCGTCAGGGGCCAGTACAGCAGCACCGCCCCGGCATAGACCAGCCCCAGGACCGGCAAGCGGTTGTCGAGAAAGCCCGCTCCGGGCGGCGTCGCCGCGAGCGGCATGGCCGCCTGGAACCAGCGCAGCGCCTCGGCCATGCTCACCTGATGAAAGAGCACCCGCAGGTGCTCGGCCCCGGGCACGAACACCACCCTCCGGCCCGTGCCCGCCGCCAGATCGCCGTATGTCTGGCCGGGAACGCCTGCCGGCCCCGCCGCCTCCGCGATCACCGCCTCGGCCAGAGGTCGCAGGCCGCCCTCCAGAGCGCCCGTGAGCACCAGCAGATTGGCCGGGCGGCTACCCGTCGCTCCGTCGTAGACCAGCGAAACCGCGACCGTCGCAGCGATCTCGGGATGCTCGATCGCGTAGCGCACCACCGCTTCGCTACCCATCGAGTGGCCGACCAGCCCCACCCGGCCGTCGCCCTGCGCGCGGGCGTAGGTTACCACCGCATCGAGCGCTGCGCGTAACTGCCGGTAGCGCCCTTCACGATCGGCCAGATCGCCCCTGAGCGGTTCGATGTTCTGGCCATGGCCGGGAAAGTCGAAGGTGAGCACCAGGTAGCCGTTTCGCGCCAGCGTGAGCGCGAATGGCTCCATGATCTGGCGCGAGGCGGCAAAGCCATGGGCGATCACCACCGCCGGGGCCGCCGCCCCCGCGGGCCGGTACACCGTGACCGGCGTCGCGCCCAGGGTGAACCGCTCGATCCCTGCCAGCGGCATACGCGCGGTCATCAGCAACCAGAGGCCCACCCCGATTGCCGTCACGCCGGCCAGACCCGCCAGCGTTCGCAGCAAACGCCCCGGCAGCCGGCTCAGAGCCGTCCCGGCAACCGGGTTTGCCGGGGCCAGTCGCCGGTTCCGCGGCGCGTTCATGGCTGGCCTCGCTGCGGCGGTTCTGGCGCGCTGACCACCTCCTGACCCTCATGCAGGCTCCCGCGCCGGTAGCCAGCCAGGTCCAGCGTCACGTGGCGGAAACCGGCCACGGTGCGGATCCGTTCGACCACCACGGCTGCCTGTTCCACCAGCCGCGGCATATCCGCCGGCTCGACCTCGATTCGCGCCAGGTCGCCGTGGTGCCGCACCCGGTATTGTCGCAGACCCAGGGCCCACAGCACCTCCTCTGCCGCCTCCACCTGCGCCAGCTTCTCAGGCGTGATCGGCGTACCGTAGGGAAAGCGCGAGCCGAGGCAGGCAAAAGCCGGCTTGTCCCACACCGGCAGTCCGTACCGGCGGGCCAGGGCGCGAATATCGGCCTTGGTCAGGCCGGCCTCCTTCAGTGGCGCGCGCACACCGTACTCCAGTGCCGCCCTGGCCCCCGGGCGGTGGTCGGCCAGATCGTCAAGGTTCTCGCCATAAAGCACCCAGGGCAGGTCGTGCTGCGCGGCCAGGGCGCGCAGGTGGGTGAACAACTCGCGCTTGCAGAAGTAGCAGCGATTGCTCGGGTTCGCCGCGTAGCGCGGGTCGGCGACCTCGCCGGTCTGGATGACCAGGTGACGCACCCCCACCAGGCGCGCCAGTTCCTCCGCCTGGCGCAACTCGCGGCGCGGCAACGATGGCGAGTCGGCGGTAACGGCCAGCGTCCGCGCGCCCAGGGCGGCATAGGTCGCCCGGGTCAGCAGCGCGCTGTCGACCCCGCCCGACAGGGCAACCACTGCGCCGCCCAGGTCCCGCAGAATGGTCTCCAGGCGCGCCGCTCTGGCGGCAAGTGCAGGGGGCAAGCTTTCGTCATCCATTCGCGTTTCTCTTGTCTTGCATAGAGCAGCCGCGCCCGAGGATCCGGCCCTTTCAAAAGGTATCACGAGGCCGTCGCGTTCACGTCATGCGAGAGTCATGGCGCCCATGCTCGCGCGGCTGCCGGGTTGGCGCGCCTCCCTGGAAGAGTCAGGCGCACCTTGAGCATTTTTATTCGTTTATTCGTTTATTCGTTTTCTATTCGTTGACCTATTCGCTGACCTATTCGCTGACCTATTCGCTGACCTATTCGCTGACCTATTCGTTATTGTATCAGGAAGCCCATCCCGGAGCAGGCGAAACCATTTAAAGTCCAGCCCTCCTGGAGCTACGCGCCGGCGGCCAGCGCATTGATCATAGCCGCAGCGTAACCGGCGCCGAAGCCATTGTCAATGTTTACCACCGTTACGCCCGCAGCACAACTGTTGAGCATCGCCAGCAGGGCCGCCACCCCCCCGAAGCTGGCGCCGTAGCCCACACTGGTCGGCACCGCGATCAGCGGCCGCCAGACCAGGCCGGCCACCACGCTGGGCAGCGCGCCCTCCATCCCCGCGACGACCACCAGCACCGTGGCCCGCTGCACCTGTTCCAGGTGGGCCAGCAGCCGGTGCAGCCCGGCCACCCCCACATCCACCAGCCGCTCGACGTGGTTGCCCATCACCTCGGCGGTCAGTGCCGCCTCTTCGGCTACGGGCAGGTCGGCGGTGCCAGCGCAGATCACCAGCACCGTGCCGGGGCGCCTGGCCGGCGCCTCGCGCTCGACGATAATCAAGCGTGCCAGGTCGCTGTAGCGCGCCGCTGGCAGCGCCTCGCGCACCCTGGCGTACACCTCGGGAGAGGCCCGTGTTGCCAGCACCGGCCCTGGCCCCTCGGCCAGCCGGGCGATGATCGCGGCGGCATGCTCAGGATGCTTGCCCTCGCAGTACACCACCTCGGGAAACCCGGCCCGCAAGGCCCGGTGCGTATCAATCCGGGCAAAACCCAGATCGTCGAAGGGCAGCCGGCGCAGCAGCGCCAGGGCCTCCTCGATGTCCGTGTCGCCCCGTTGCACCTGCTCCAGTAATGCCCGTAGCCTCTGCTCGTCCATGCTCGAGTACTCACTGATGTGAACATAGCCCGCGCGCGGGAGGGTCTGGGAGGGCTGCGCCCTCCCAGAAAACAACCCCCAGCGAGGAGGGTTTGGCAGGGCTGCGCCCTCCCAGAAAACAACCTCCAGCGGGGAGGGTTTGGCAGGGCTGCGCCCTCCCAGAAAACAACCCCCAGCGAGGAGGGTTTGGCAGGGCTGCGCCCTCCCAGGAATAGCTATGTTCATTAAATCTCAACAACCTGCCCATCGCGCCCGATCTCGGCGACACCGGTGAACCCCCCCGCCACCACTGCAGCCAGAGCCTCCGGCTCCGGCATCGTCCAGCGCGGGCTATAGTGCACCAGCACCAGCCGCGCCACTCCTGCCGCGGCTGCCAGCGCCCCCGCTTGCTGAGGGGTGGTGTGCCCGGCGAACGGCTCGGCTACGGTGGCCTCGTGGATCAACGTCGCCGCGCCCCGAGCCAGCTCCTCGACCGCCGCGCACGGCTCGGTGTCGGACGAGTAGACCAGGGCGCGCCCGCGCGCCGGTTCCTCGAAGCGCAACGCCAGACACGGGCGACTATGCGCAGTCAGCGCGGTGCGCACCTGCCACCCCTCGGCCAGCGCTAGCGTGTCGCCAGGCTGCAGCGGTCGCCAGGCCGCCGGCACATGAAACTCGACCTGCATCGCCTCCAGGGTGTGCTCCAGCAGGTGCAACACCGGCGCCAACCCATGAACCGGCAACGGCGCCTCGCGCCCGGCCAGGCGCATACTGAACATCAGTCCCGGCAACCCGTTAATATGGTCGCAGTGGCTGTGGGTGATGATAACGCCGGTCAGGGCCTGCGGGTCAACGCCGGCACGCAGCAGCCGCTCGTAGGTGCAGCCACCGGCATCCACGAGCAACGGGCCACCCGGCCCGTCCCAGACCATGTGCGTGTTTCCCCGGTCCACCTCCGGCAGACCGGTGCCCGTACCCAGCAGGATCATGCGCGGCATCCCCGGCTCCGTTCTCTGTGATCGTTCCTTACAGTGAAAACAGGTTTATGTGTGTGAGGGCACGGCCCTCCCACACCCTCTCCGCCAGGCAAGGGCAGGGGAGCTCCGGGTTTTCCCTGTTACATCATAGCACGTGATGATAGAGAAAGAGGTCCGGGAGGGCCGTGCCCTCCCCAATCCTCCCTTTAGCGTTTTTTGCAGAGCGCATCAGGAAGCCATGGCTGCCGCCATCCCAGACTCTGCCCCCCTCCCCTGGCAGGGGAGAGGGTCGCGGGGTGGGGTACGCGGAGCATGGGGGGGTGCCCCCACAAACCCTGCACCTGAGAAGAGGGGGGCCGGGGGGGTGAGGAGGAGAAGCCGTGGCCCAAACAACGCCACCCGTGAAAGCCCACATTCGGCCTTCCGACGCCTTCAAAGGGTATCATGAGACCCTCGCGTTCACGGCGTGCGCGGATCATAGCGCGCGTGCTCGCGCGGCTGCTGGCCTGGAACGCCTCCCTGGAAATCAAGCACACCTTTCGTATTCGTTTCCCATTCGTTGGCGCATTCCCCCCGCATCAGGAAGCCTATCCCAGCGCAGGTGAAGCCCTTGCGTCTCAAAGGCTACGCGGGAGGGCCAGGCCCTCCCGCGTCGTCGCCAGCGTCTCCGGGCCCGGGTCACGCTATCGCAGCGCGACCGGAATGTAGACCCGCGCATTGGTCACCGTGAGCGTGCCCGCCACGTAGGTGATGTCATAATTGGAGCTCGACAACCCGCTGGCGACGATAGAGTAGGTCCCCACCGGGCTGCTGGCCGTCGCCTCGGTTTCAAAGCTCAACTCGCCCACCAGATCCGTTGCGTCATCACCGTTGACCAGGCCACTGTAGCCGACGGTGAACTGCGGATTGGGCGCGCCGACCGGGCGAGAGGCATCGCTGGCCCTGATCGTCAGCAGGGCGCGGTTCACCCGGATCGTCTGATTCAGGGTCACCGGCGCAAATGTGACGCTATCATTGGGTGTAAAGACAGCCTGCAGGTTCTGGATGCCGGCCGGCAACACTGCTCCCAGCGGCGGGTCGTAGGTGAACACACCCGGCACCAGTTCGCCGTTGAACCTGGCCGTGGCATTCAGATGGGTGGCCACAAGCGGTGTCCCGTAGAGGATCGCTGTCGGATCGGGCCAGGTGATCTGAGGCACGTTCCGGTTAGTGACGGTTAGCACGCCATTGACAAATGTGATCTCGTAGTTTGGGCTTGTTACCCCACCCGGCACAATATCGTAAGTACCTACAGGACTGTCAATCCTTGCAGGCGTTGAAAAGCTCAGCGCACCATTCAGCACCGAAGGGTCTTCGCCATTGACAAAGCCACTGTAGCCGACGGTGAACTGCGGATTGGGCGCGCCGACCGGGCGAGAGAGATTGTTTGCCCTGATCGTCAGCGGGGCGCGGTTCACCCGGATCGTCTGATTCAGGGTCGCCGGCGCGAAGTTGATGCTATCGTTGGGTGTAAAGACCACCTGCAAGTTCTGCGTGCCGGCTGGCAACACCGAGCCGAGCGGCGGGTTGTAGGTGAACGTGCCGGCCACCGTCTGGCCGTTGAAGCTGGCCGTAGCATTCAGATGGGTCGCTGCCAGCGGTGTGCCGTAGGTGATCTCCGCTGGATCGGGCCAGATGATCCGGGGCAGGTCTCGGTCCACCACCGTCAGCGTGCCGTCAACATAGCTGATCGCGTAGTTGTTGCTCGTCAGCCCGCTGGGGATGATGCGATAGGCGCCCGCCGGGCTGGCGCCTGTTGCGTTGGTCGAGAAGCGCAACTCGCCGCCCAGATCCGCCGGGCTATCGCCATTAACGAAGCCATCGTAGCGTGCGCTGAAGGTCGGGTCAGGCGCGCCGACCCGCCGGGTAGCGTTGTTGGCGGTGACTGTCAGCGGGGCACGGGTCACGGTCAGCGTGCCGGGTTCGAAGCCGGTGATACGGTAGCGCGCCCTGCCGTATTCCGACAGATTCAGGTTGCCCTGAAGGATCTGGTAGGTGCCTACCAGGCTGGCGCTGGTAGCCGTTGTTGACAGCGCGCCCGCAAAGACCTGGGCCGCGGTGTCGCCGTTGCGCAGCCCGTTCACGCTGAAGGTCAACGTAGGATTGGCGGCGCCGTAGCGCCGGCTCTGGTTGACCGCGCTAATGGTCAGCGGGGCGGAGTCAACCCTGATGCGGTAGCCTCTCGCCGCAACCGGTCCCGTGCCCTCCGGCTGGTTGTTTGCGCCGGTGACGCCGATGGCAAACGTAATGCCGTTCGCATTGAACGAGGGCGTTCCCGGCACGGTCGTCGCCGGCTCGGTTACCGACGTGGCTTCCAGACGAGCTTCGTTCTGACTTACCCTTATGATGGTAATCCCGGCGGGTAAGCGGGTGCCGAGCGGAGGATTATACGGTGGGTTCCCCACAGGCGCAGGATTCTCGATGTAGAACTGGGTACCCGCATTGGTGCCGTCGGCTACCAGGCGAATGGGTCCCGACCCGGCAGGGGGGTAGGGATAGCCGTACACGGCGTTCGGCAGGTCAGACCCCCGGGGGGTGTTATGGGGTCTACAAACGCCACGGCATACACCGCCGAGGTGGCGGTCAGGGCCACCAGCGCGATCACGAGGGTCATCAGGGCGCTGCGGATCGGTACCTTACGGTACCACGGCGTGGGGGTGGATGGGCCCATCCTCTGCTCCTTGTCTCTACAATGAAAGCGACGGTCTGCGATGCCCGTCGGGGGCGGCATCCATCGGTACTACGCAGCACCGCTAGCTCGGTAATACGTGTACCTGGTACGGTAGTACCAGTGTATGAGAAACAGGTGATCTCCAACCCGCGCGCAGAATGAAAAGCCTGTCACGATATTCGGGGTGGGTGGCGGGCATCCTGAAACAAAAATAAGGGGATGCCGGGAAAGCATCTTCCCGGCATCCCCCCGGCGCTTGGCCCCTGGACCCCGTGCTGCTCAGGCGGAACGGCGCTACTCCATCGCGACGATGCGCTTTCGCAACGCGTAGATCGCCGCCTGGGTGCGATCGGCGAGGTGGAGCTTGGATAAAATGTTACTCACGTGAGTTTTGACCGTTTTCTCTGAGACGATCAGCGCCTCGGCGATCTCTTTGTTCGATTTGCCCCTGGCAATCAGGCGCAGCACCTCCATCTCGCGGGGCGTGAGTTGCTCGACTGGCGCCTCGTCGGCACGGGGGGCGCTGAACTCCTGCATCAGCCGGGCGGCTACCTCGGGGTGCAGCACGGCTTCATTGCGTTGCGCTGCGCGAATGGCGTGGGCCAGTTCCTCCGGCGAGACGTCCTTGAGCAGGTAGGAGATCGCGCCAGCCTTGATCGCCGGGAACACCTTGTCGTCGTCGGCGAAGCTGGTCAGCACGATCACCCGTGTGCTGGGGCTCACGGCCTTGAGCTGGCGGGTAGCTTCGACTCCGTCAATACCGGGCATCACCAGGTCCATCAGCACCACGTCGGGGATCAGCTCGCGCGCCAGTTGCACCCCCTCCTCGCCGCTGGACGCCTCACCGACGATCTCGATGTCCTCCTGCAACTCGAGAAAATCGCGCAACCCCTGACGCACCACGCGGTGGTCGTCAACCAGCAGCACCGTGATGGGTTCCATAGCTTGATCATTCCTTTCGTGGGGCCACAGCCCTTCTCACCGCGGTACGGTCACAATCACCTCGGTGCCGCAACCCACCGCGGAACGCACCTCCACCGTACCGCCGATCTCGGTGGCACGCTCGCGCATGCTCCACAGGCCGAAGTGCCGTCCATCGCCGCCGGACAGGGTGTCAGGGTCAAAGCCCTGTCCATCATCAATCACGGAAACCCGGACAGAATCACCGGTGAATCCGAGGGTAATTTGCACATTACGGGCATGAGCGTGCTTCGCCACATTGTTCAAGGCTTCCTGCACAATGCGGTAGATCGGCTGTTCGATGCCGCGAGCCAGGCGTTCGTCGCCATTGACGCTGAGGGTGATCGCCATCCCCTCGCGGTGAGCCAGAAACTGGGCGTGCTGCTGCAACGCCGCGACCAGGCCCTGGTCGCGCAACGCCGGTGGGCGAAGCTGGTAAATCAGGGCGCGCATCTCGGCCAGCGCAGCAGTAGCCGTCTCCTGCAAGCGTTCGAGCTGGAGCGCCACGCGCCGGGGGTTGCGCTCGAGTTGTACCCGCGCAGCCTGGGCGGTAAGGGTAATGCTGAAGAGTTGCTGCGTCACGCTATCGTGCAACTCGCGGGCCAGCCGGTTGCGCTCCTCGAGGGCCGCCGCGGCCTGGGCCCTGCGGTAGAGCCGGGCATTTTCAAGCGCCCCGGCGAGCACATCGGCTACCGTGGTCAGGATACGCGCATCTTCGTCGCTGAAGGCTCCCACGTGGGGCGATTCGGCGTTAATCACGCCGATGACCCGGCCACTGGCCATAATCGGCACCACCAGCTCCGCGCGCACACTGGCACGCTCCGGGAGGCGCAGGTAGGCCGGCTCGGCGGTGACATCGTTCACCAGTAGCGCCTGGCCGCTGCGGGCGGCACGCCCGATCAGCCCCAGGTTGAGGGGCTGGCGATAGCCGACTCGCTGCGGCGCCACCCAGCCCTCGGAGGCCACGAGCGTCAGCTCGCCGGTCTCCTCGTCCAGCAGAAAGAGGTCCACCTGGGCATAGTCAAAACCGCGGCGGATCTCGGCGGTGACCTCGGGCAGACTCGCCGCCTGGTCGAGCGAGGCCGTGGCGCTGCGGGCGATGGCGTTGAGCACGGCGAGCTGATCGGCGCGTCGCTGCACCTGGGCCGCCAGATCCTGGGCCTCGGCGTAGAGACGCGCCGAGGTGATCGGGCCGCCGACCTGGGCGGCAATGGCTTCGAGCAGATCCACGTCCTCGTAGGTAAAGGCCCCGGGGCGCCGGGCCGCGACGTTGAGCGTGCCGATCACCCGCCCGCCGCTGCGGAGCGGCACCACAATCGCCGCACGGGCGCCAGGATCGGGTGGAGGAAAGCCGGTCTGCCCATCGAACTGGTTGGCGAAGAAGGCGCGGTCGTGGCGGGTCACCCAGCCGATCATCCCTTCGCCAACGCTGAAGCGTGTGCCGAGCAGGTGGGCCTCGTCGGGCGCGGCAGCGACGATAACCAGCCTGTCGGTGTCATCGAGCAAGGCCAGCGAGCCACTGCCAAAGGCCGCCGCCACCCGCTCGATCGTCCGGTCGAGAATGGTGCGCAGATCCAGCGTCGCACTGACATCACGCCCCAGGGCGGCCAGGAGCTGTTCCTTGGCCAGCAACCGCGCGCTGCGCTCGGCGAGGCGCGCGTTCTCGACCGCCATGGCGGCCTGGCGGGCAATGGCCTCGATGACCCGCACCGCGGTGAGATCGAGCGCTGGCGCATCGGGGGCGAGGACCAGATAGATCACCCCGATCAGGCGATCGCTGCGGCCCCGCAAGGGCACCAGGAGCGCGGCAGCGTCCCGGGCCGCCGCGGCATCGGCTGGCAGCGATAAGGTTTCGCCCGCGGGCAGCAAGAACGAGTCGCTCAACCGGTACTCGGCCCGCAACAGAGCCTGGTAAACCCCCGGCGGTACGGCCTCGGCGCGCAACTGCGCCTCGAGCGTCGGATCGATGCCGGCAAAGGCCACAGCTTCCAGGGCGTCGGTATCAATGTTCCGCAGGCGCACATACACCTGGGGGCTGGCAACCACCCGCCGCAACGTCTCGGCAACCTCCCGCAGCAGGGCCTGGGGGGTGTCGTGCACACGGATCTGGCTTCCCAGGGCCAGGAGATCGCCCAGGGGCAGCGTCAGTACCTCCCCGCGATGCGGCTCGTTGCCCGGAAGCGGCTCACTCATAACTCATCGCCTTCAAACGTTGCCTCGGTGAGCACCAGCGCCGTCGCGCCGCGACCGATACTGATCATCCCGAAGAGGTCGGACTGTTCTACCGTAATCACGCGCCGTTTCAACAGCTCCAGCACCGCCCAGAAGGTAACAATCACCTCCTCGCGGCGAACATCGGGCGCAAACAGGTCGTCGAAGCTGAACCAGGCGGCCCGCTCCAGGCGCCGCAGAATATCGGCCACCACCCGGGCCACCGTCAACCGTGGACCGAGCGCGATGACCCGGGCCTCCTCAAGCGGCAGGACCAGTTGCAGGCGGCGCTGGAGCGCGGCGACCAGTTCGGCCACCGTATGCCGCACGGGCGGCGGGGTCAGATCCAGTTCGGGCGGGGCAGGCGCGAGGCGCAGAAAGGTGCGCCGTTCGCCCTCGTGCCAGACGCGCAGCAACGCAGCTGCCTGCTTGTAGCGCCGGTACTCGCGCAACTGGCGCGCCAGCGCCTCGGCATCGGCATCTTCGGGGAGCGCGGGCCGCTCCTCCGCCGCCGGGCGCGGCAGCAGCGCCCGTGACTTGATCAGCAGCAGGCGCGCCGCCAGACTCACAAACTCGGCCAGGGCGCCAGGCTCCGGCGCCTCCAGCGCCCGCACGTGCGCCAGGTACTGGTCGGCCACCTGCGCCAGCGAGATGGACGTTATATCGAGTTCAGCGCGCTCGATCAGGCGCAGTAGCAGGTCGAGCGGGCCGGTGAAGCCTGGCAGGGTTACGGCGTACATCGGGGCCATTCATTTCCGCTTAGCGGGCGCAACCCTCGCACACCTTCCCGCCGGTCAGGGGCACGGAGCGCCGCGGGTTCCCCGAGAGCAGGGGATGGGGAAACCCGGTTTCTCCATCCCCCAACCGGTGGTGGGGGTGCCTGGCGCCCCGGCAGGCAGGGGCGCGGGGAAACCCGGTTTCCCCTGGATTTTCCCGTTAGTGCTGCTCATCGGCCCACTGCAGGAGTGCCGCGCGGCCGGCGGGCGCGGGATCGTGGTAGTGCCGCAGCGTTTCGACCACTTCTGGCGGGCTGCCGGCGGCAGCGGCCATACGCGCGCCGCGCCAGGCGTGCTCGGCATACAGGGCAATCGGGCGTAGCAGCCGCGCCGCCAGCAGGTACAACCCCGGCGCGCGCTTGAGCACCGTTGCCAGCACATACCAGCCCAGGGCCATCGGGCTGCCATCATCATCAATCTTACCGCAGTCATGCACCAGCGCGGCGCGCAACAGCAACGGATCGGCGTGGCCCGCGGCCACCAGCGTGGCGTACACATCCAGACAGTGGCGCTGATCGTAGGGCGGCATGGCGCTGAAGAGCCGCCATTCCGCCGGGGTGAGCAGCCCCTGTACGACCACCAGCTCCTCCGGGCCAACCCGCGCCTCCAGAGCCGCTCGGAACTGCCTCACCCGGTAGAGCAGCTCCGGCAGCCCCCCCGCCCGTTCGGGTCGCCGCGCGCGCCCGGAGAACGGTTGGTGACCGTTACGCATACGTATGCCCCCATCGCCATCGGCCCATCAGATAAATATAAACAGGGTTTTTCCCGGGAGGGCCGTGCCCTCCCGGTGGGAAGGGGTATGGGGAAACCCGGTTTCCCCGATGTTCCTATCAGGGCACCAGCGCCAGCACCCGCGCCGGCGCGCTCGAGGCCGCCTGTAGCTTCAGGACGCCGATCACCACCGTGGCCCCCGTGGGCGGCACCTGCTCCAGACTGGTCAGGTTCTCCAGAAACAGTGCGAAACCCCGTGATGGCGCGTAGGGTCGCCCGGGAGCATCCACACCAAGACCGGCCACCCCACGCTGGTTGAGCAGCAGATCTGCCGCATCGGCGCCAAAACCGGGCACCGAGAGCCCCTGCTCGCTACCCGCGCCCAGATAGGCCTGCGGATCACCCCAGCGCACATCCCAGCCGGTGGCAAGCAGGACCAGCGTTCCCGGCGGCACCGAACCGTAGCGACGCTCCCAGGCACGCACATCGTCGGCGCTGAGGGCAAACCCGGGCGTGTCCTGGGCGCGATCGCGGGCATCAATCACCACTGCGGGCAGCACCAGATCACGCGGCGAGAGGTGCTCGATACTGTTGAGTTCGGCGCCCGGCCCGGCAATCACACGAAGCAGCGAGCCGGTATTACTACCAAGCTCGATCTGCGTCACGTCGCCATTCGGCGCGCGCACCAGCCGTGGCCGCGGCTCGCCGGCCCGCAGGGGCACATCTTCGCGCACCACGTGGCTCAGATCGACTGCCCGCGAGAACCGCGCCAGCTCACCGGCCTCCGGCGCGCCCACAGGCGCCGCGCAGGCGCTCAACAGCCCAGCCAGCACCATCAGTGCGAGCAACCGGCAGCCGGCCACACCGTCTCGCACCCGGCAGGACCTGCCTGGTTGCACGGGCCGAGCAGCCACCAGGGCACCTCCCCGTTGCCATACGACCTGGTTTATTATAACAGACACCCTTGCGGCTGCGCCGCGCAACGCCGCATGGGCTGATGCGCCACAGGCCCGTTGAACCCTCAGTCCCCAAGCCCGGCCCCGCCGGTCGAGATAGCTGGTCTGTGCTATAATCTGAATGGCCTGCGGCTGCACCGCGCCCTGACAAGAGGAAAACGGATTTTTTCCAGGGCGGGCTGCGCCCTCCCTGGCCCGCCCCGCCGGAGCAGAGAAGCGGACTCCTCCCCCGGCATGGGGAGGCCGGGAGGGGGGCGAAACACCCCGCCCCCCGCTGGGGCGGAGAAGCGGACTCCTCCCCCCAACGGGGGGAGGCCGGGAGGGGGGCCCCTCCCCCCGGCAGGGGAAGACCAGGCAGGCCCCTCCCCCCAACGGGGGGAGGCCGGGAGGGGGGCCCCTCCCCCCAACGGGGGGAGGCTGGGAGGGGGGCGAAACACCCCACACCCGCCCCCACCGGCAGGGGCAAGGGAAAACCTGGTTTCCCCACGTTCATATCAGGTGGAGAAAACTGGCGCCCTCACCCTCCTTCGAGTTTCGAGACAGGTTCCAGGCCGGCGTAACACCACGAGGCACCATGACACGTTACAACCCCGAGGGCACCTCTCCGCTGGTCGCAGCAGGATTGGTGCGGATTGAACGCCGCTTGCCCTACCCGGGCGACGTGCTGTTCAGCCCGGGGCGGCGGGTTGAGCCCGAAGACATCGTGGCGACCACCCTCATACCTGCTTCGCCGCATATCATCAACGTGGCGCAGGCGTTGGGCATTCCCCCCGGCGACGTTCCCCGTGCCATGCGCCGCGAAAAGGGCGCCAGGATCAGCGCCGGCGACGTGCTGGCCCGCTCAGGGAGCCTGTTCAGGCGTCGCTGTGTCGCGCCGGTGGGCGGTGAGATCACCGATATTGACAGCGCGACCGGCTATATCACCATTGTTCCCGATCCGGTAGAGCAAGAACTCGCAGCGGCGGTCCGCGGGCTGGTCACCGAGGTCTTCCCCAACCGGGGCGTAGCCATCGAAACCCTCGCTGCGCAGGTCTACGGCGCATTTGGCCTCGGCCCCGACCACAACGGTGTGCTCCGGCTCATTGCCACGGACCCCGGCGACATCGTGCAGCCCGAGCAGATCGATACCCGTAGCGCCTACGCCATTATCATCGGCGGGGCCACCATTAGCGCGGCTGCCCTGCGACGGGCCGTGCTTGAACAGGTCCGCGGGGTGATTGTGGGCGGAATCGAAGAGCACGAACTGCGCCAGTTCCTCGAATGGTCGGGGGTGCAAGCCTGGCGCCAGGCCCTCCCCGCCTGGTCCCTGCCCGATACCCGGGTTACCGCCGGGCTTACGTTGACCCTTGTGCTTACCGAGGGCTTTGGCATCCGGCCCATGAACCAGGCGATCTTCGGCTTGCTCAGTTCGCTGGATCGTCAGGAAGCGCTGATCGAGGGGCGCACCAGTCTCCGCGCACCGCTCCGCCGCCCCCGGGTGATCGTGCCGCTCTCACGCGGCACCCCGGCCGAGCTGCCGCATCCCGTGGCGCGCCCCGGCGCCGTGGTTCGCCTGCTCGACGATGCCCACCTCGGACAAACGGGGAGTATCCGCGCACTGTCGACCACGCCGCGCGGGTTGGCCTCGGGCGCCGGGTTGCCTGCCGTCAACGTCTCGCTCGAAGACGGCAGCGAACTCTGGCTCCCCCGGACCTGCGTCGAGGTCCTGGAGTAGAACGTTCATCCTGGTGTGAAGGAGGATTCTCCATCCTCCAACCGGCGCTGGGAACGCCTGAAACCAGTTTCGCCTGAACGCGCTGCAAGCAGCGTTGCGTCAAGGCGCGCCTGAAGACCTTGCGCGACAATCTGCCCATACCCCAACCGGTGTTGGGGGCGCCTGACGCCTCAGCAGGCAGGGGCGCGGGGAACCCCGGTTTCCCCTGATTTTCCCGTTAGGCGCCATGCGCGGGGCGCACAACGCCAGAATGGACATATTCATTGTTCCTGGGAGGGCTTCGCCCTCCCAAACCCTCCCGGTGGGGAGAGCTTGCCGCTCCCACAGGCAGGAGCGCAGGGAAACCCGGTTTCCCCTGATTTTCCACACCAGCCAGATCCAACCACCAGTATGATCCACGAACCTCTGGCAACCCCTCCACTACCCAGCAGCTCCGCCCGTGTGCTCATCGCCGACGACGACGCAACGATGAGTTCCTTCTGCGCCCGCGCCTTGAGCGCCGGGGGCCACACGGTCGTGACCGTCGCCGAAGCCGAGACGGCCATCGCCGCCCTGCGCGAACAGGGTCCGTTCGACCTGCTCCTGGCCGACATCAAGATGCCGGGCCGGAGCGGCCTGGAACTGGCCCGGATCGCCCGCGAGATTGACCCGGCCATTGCCGTGGTGATTATGACCGGCCATAGTACGATTGATACGCTGCACGCCTCGGTGCGGCGCGGCGTTGCCGATTATCTGACCAAGCCGTTCGAGATTACCGAACTGCGCCTGGCCGTCGAGCAGGCGTTGCACAAACGTAGCCTGTTGCAGGAGAGCCTGCGCGTGCGGGCGCTGGAAGAGTTGCTCCGCAGCAGCGAGGCGATCAACGCTATTCTCGACCGGAACCAGTTGGCGCGCGAGATTATCGCCCACGCCCGCGCCCACGCTCCGGGCGAGGCCGGCTTTCTCTTCATCGCCGGCTCGGACCACCTGCCGCCCCAGGTTTTCGCCGAACCGCCCGGAGCCGCCCTCCAGCCCGCAGGACGCGAGGCCGTCGCCCAGAGCATTCGCGCCGGGCGCCCGCTGCCCATCGCCAGCGCCGAGCCGCTCGCCCTTCTCCAGACCACCGCCCTTACCTACGGCCTGGCCGTGCCCCTCCGCGCCCGCGGCGAAGCCGTAGGCGCCCTGCTGCTCTGTGGCGCCCGGGACGAGTTCAACGTCCCCGGCGCCAGCGAGTTCCTGGCGCTGCTGGCCAACCAGGCCGGCAATGCCCTGCGCAACGCCCAGCTCTACAGCCAGCTCGACGCCGCCTACAACAGCCTGCGCGAACTCGATCGGCTCAAGAGCGAGTTTATCGCTATCGCCTCCCACGAACTCCGCAGCCCGCTGTCCATCGTGCTCGGCTATGCCAGGATGGTGTACGACCGCAGCAGCGGCGATCAACGCGAGTATGCCCGGCGCCTGCTCACCGGGGCCGAGCGGATCAAAGATATTGTGAACGACTTGCTGCACCTGCGCGACTTTGACCGCAAACAGATGGCCCTGAACCTGGAACGCTCGGCGCTCGATGCCCTGGCGCGCCAGGCGGTTGAACGGCTCATCCCTGCCGCCCAGCAAAAAGGGCAGAACCTTAGCGCGACCCAGCCCGACCAGCCGGTGATCCTGAACCTCGACCGCGAGAAGGTTCTGCTGGTGATTGGTAACCTGATCGAGAATGCGATCAAGTTTACCCCGCCCGGGGGCCACATCCACGTTGAAGTGGTCTGCTGGCCCCACGAGCGCCTGGCGGCGGAGGTCGCCCGCGCCGTCGCCAACCCGACTATGCGCCGCCTTGCCGATGCCGTACCGGCTAGCTGGGCGCTGGTACGGGTCCGGGATACGGGCATCGGCATCCCGCCCGAGCAGCAGGGTCGCATCTTTGAACGCTTCTACCAGGTTGCCAGTTCGCTGACACGCGAACAGGGTGGCACAGGTCTGGGCCTGGCGATCGTCTCCGACCTGGCTGCCCTGCAGGGTGGCGTTGTCTGGGTCGAGAGCGAGGCAGGCCACGGCAGTGTCTTCAGCTTCGCCCTGCCCCTGATGTGAAACGATGGGGAAACCGGGTTTCCCCACGCCCCTCCCGGCGAGGTGGGGAGGGCGACGCCCTTCAAAAGGTATCACGCGACCGTCGCATTTACCCCGCATGCGAGGATCATGGCGCCCGCGCTGCGCGGCTGCCGCCGGGTTGGCGCGCCTCCCGGGAAGAGGCAGGCAGACCTTTAA
>JBDNDG010000139.1:0-10689 GCA_046719255.1 Chloroflexaceae bacterium | reverse complement strand
AGGCTCACCTCATCAAAGTAGCCGGTGCCCACCTCGCGCTGGTGGCGGGTTGCGGTATAGCCGTCCTTCTCGGCGGCGAACTCGGCCTCCTGCAATTCGGAGTAGGCGGCCATACCGCGGTCGCGGTAGCCGCGGGCGAGCTGGAACATGCTGTAGTTGAGGCTGTGGAAGCCGGCCAGCGTCACAAACTGGAACTTGTAGCCCATCTTGCCGAGTTCGACCTGGAAGCGGGCAATATCGGCATCGCTGAGTTTCTTCTTCCAGTTGAACGACGGCGAGCAGTTGTAGGCCAGGAGCTTACCGGGATACTTCGCGTGGATCGCTGTGGCGAAGCGGCGGGCCTCCTCCAGGTTCGGCTCGGCGGTTTCACACCAGACCATATCGGCATACTCGGCGTAGGCCAGGCCGCGAGCGATGGCCTGGTCAAGCCCGGGCTTGACGTAGAAGAAGCCTTCGGGCGAGCGCTCGCCGGTCAGGAAGGGCCGGTCACGCTCATCAATATCGCTGGTGAGGAGGTTAGCGGCGTTGGCATCGGTGCGGGCGATGATCAGCGTGGGTACGCCCATCACATCGGCGGCCAGCCGCGCGGCAACCAGGTTGCGAATGGCCTGCTGGGTGGGCAGGAGCACCTTGCCGCCCATGTGGCCGCACTTCTTCTCCGAGGCGAGCTGGTCCTCGAAATGGACCCCGGCGGCGCCGGCTTCGATCATCGCCTTGGTCAACTCAAACACATTCAACGGCCCGCCGAAGCCGGCCTCGCCATCGGCGACAATGGGCGCGAACCAGTAAATGTCGCCATTGCCCTCGGCATGCTGGATCTGATCGGCGCGCTGCAGGGCCTGGTTGATGCGCTTGACCACGTGCGGCACGCTGTTGGCCGGATAGAGGCTCTGGTCGGGGTACATCTGGCCCGCCAGGTTGGCATCGGCAGCAACCTGCCAGCCGCTCAGGTAGATCGCCTTCAGCCCCGCCTTGACCTGCTGCATCGCCTGGTTGCCGGTGAGGGCGCCCAGGGTGTTAACGTAAGGCTCGGTGTGCAGCAGGTGCCAGAGGCGTTCGGCGCCCATCCGCGCCAGCGTATACTCGATCTGCACCGAGCCGCGCAGGCGGTAGACATCTTCAGCCGTGTAGGGGCGGGTGATGCCCGCAAAGCGAGGGGTGTTCCAGCTTGCAGCGATCTTCGCGATCTCCTGTTCAGCAGTCATGGTCTCTTGTTCCTTTCTTCAACGACGATGATCGGAGGGCGAGACCTGCGCGGTCCTGGCGCGTGGGCCGGCTGCGCTATTCTGCAGCGCGTCAGCGGAACATCGAGGGCGGCTCCGGTCCCAGGGCGCACGGAGGCCCTGCCTATCAGCGTAAGCCGGGTAGGCTCTCGGAGGTCGCCACTGACCGCTGCCGCCACACTGCCTGCCTCGAATCGCGAAATGGACAACGGTAATGGAATGCACAAGTCTCTTTGTCCATTATAGCCGACTCACAGTTACACGGTAGTTACAAATTCCACGTTACGGCGATAATTTCCAACATGCGAAAAAATTGCTCTCCGCGCTACTCCCAGGTACGCCCGTAGTTGCGCTGGAGCTTGTCGAGGATGGCCCGTTCGAGGTCGATGTTCAGCAGGTAGGCGAGTTGAAAGAGGTAGTTGGCCACGTCGGCAAGTTCGCCAGCCAGTTCCTCCGGGTCCTTCGGAGTTTCGCTGAACTGGAAGTGCTCGAGCAGCTCGGCGGCTTCAACCGCGACGGAGATCGCGATGTTGCGCGGGGTCTGGGGGAAGATCGAGTCGGCGGCGTACCAGCCCTTGTCGGTGACGAACTGATTGATGCGGTCGGTGAGTTCTTTGATGTCCATGCGTTCTTTCCTCAGGCAAGGTTCGTGGCGGATGACCCTGCGGAAACCGGGTTTCCTCCCTGCCGGGAGGGTTGGGAAGGGCTTCGCCTTCAAAGGGTTGCACCTGCGCTGGGATGGGCTTCTTGATGTGGCAACACGCCTCCACTGTGCCAACGAATGGGAAACGAATAAACGAATAAACGAATGCTCAAGGTGTGCCTGACTCTTCCAGGGAGGCGCGCCACCCCGGCAGCCGCGCGAGCACGGGTGCCATGATCCTTGCACGCCGTGAACGCGACGGTCTCGTGATACCCTTTGAAAGGGCAAAGCTCTCCCAGGAAGCAAACCCTGTGCTTGTTGCCAATGGCGCGGCGCAGCCGCGCAGGCGCCCCACCATGATACGCGCCCTTGCCACGCGTGATACAATACGCGGGCCGCAGAGCATGGCTGCGCCGCAGTACGATCAGGAGGAAGTATGCTCACTATTGATCAGCTTGTGGGCTATTGCGAGCGTACAATTGCCGAGCGCCACCTCGCCGGCGATCGAGAGGGCCTGCGCCGGGTGCAACTGGCCCTGGTGGTCCTCATGGAAGCCGCCCAGCACGCAGGTGACAGGGAAACCGCGCGGCGTTTTCAACTGCTGGCCTCGCGTTCGGCCAACTTGCAGGAGCAACTCGAGGGCGCCAACGACGCCGACGGGTGATGGCAGGTGTGGGCCGCCAGGAGCACAACCGTGACAGATTTCCCCATCACCCTGGCCGACATTCAGCACGCGCGACAGACCATTCGCGATGTGGTTATTAACACGCCGATCCTGCCCGCGGCGCAATTGTCGAGTGAACTGGACGCTCAGGTATTCTACAAGGCTGAGAATACGCAGCACGGCGGATCGTTTAAAGTGCGCGGGGCCTTCAACACGATTGCCCACCTGAGCCCCGAGGAGAAAGCGCGGGGGGTGATCGCGCCCTCGGCTGGCAACCACGCCCAGGGTGTGGCCCTGGCCGCGCGACTCCACGGGGTGCGCGCGGTGATCGTGATGCCCGAACGGGCGCCGCTCAAGAAGATCGTCGCCACGCGCCGCTTCGGGGCCGAGGTGATCCTCCACGGCGATAGCTTCGACGATGCGGCGGCCTGCGCCAGTGAGTTGCAGGCTCGCCACGGCTACACCTACATCCACGCCTTCGATAATCCCTATGTCATCGCCGGTCAGGGCACCATTGGTCTGGAGCTTGCCGAGGCCCTGCCCAATCTGACCACACTGGTTGTGCCGATTGGCGGCGGCGGGCTGATCAGCGGGATCGCGCTGGCGCTGAAGACGCTGCGGCCCGATACGCGTATCGTCGGGGTGCAGGCCGCCGGGTGTGCCCCCGTGCCAGGCTCGCTCGCCGCCGGGCGTCCTATCCCTGTCGAAGCGGTTCAGACCATTGCTGACGGCATCGCCGTCAAATGCCCGGGGCGCCTGACCCTGCCGATGATCCAGGCGCTGGTGGACGAGGTGGTGGTGGTGGACGATGAGGACATCGTGCTTGCCATCGCCCACGTGGTGCAGAACAGTCGCCTGGTGGTCGAGGGGGCAGGCGCGGCGGGTGTGGCCGCCCTGCTCGCCGGGAAGGTGCGTCTGGCCCCCGGCTCGGTGACGGCGGTGCTGCTCTGCGGCGGGAACATTGACGATGAGCTGCTTGCCCGGGTGTTGGAGACGGCGATGGTGCGCCAGGGTCGCTACCTGCTGCTCCGCACCAGTGTCGAGGACCGGCCCGGCGGCCTGGCGCGGCTGATCAACCTGGTGGCCGAAACGGGCGCCAGTGTGCTCGATCTGTTCCACCGCCGGGCTATGTGGCGCGTGCCGATCACGATGGCCGGCGTGGAACTGGTGCTGGAGGTGCGCGATGAGGAGCACGCCCGGTCCGTGCTGGAGTACCTGGAACGCCACGGCTATCGCTGCGAGCGCGATGGTGTCGGGCCGTGGCCGGGGTAGCGCTCCGGAAGTCGGATGCGCCAGCGTGAGGGGGTTGAGAAGGGGGAGAGTGTGGGAGGGCTACGCCCTCCCACACCCCCTCTTCAGGTGGGGCGCGGGGAAACCCGGTTTCTCCATATCAGTGTGCGGCGAACCGCCTATGGAATCTACCGGCAAACGATCGGCAGGCCGTTTGGCGCAGGGCCAAAGCCGACGGGCAGATGTACCTCGACCCCCGGCGGTGCTTTGAAGTGGGTGTTGAAAAAGTGGATCTCAAGGAGCTGCTGCCCCTGCACACCCCGGACGAAACTGAGGAACTGTTTGCTGGCCTCAACCGAACCTGGCCCCATTCGTGGGCTCTCGAGCACGTACATATACAGTGGGCGGATCAGCTCGACTGGATAGTTCCACACATCGAACTGTGGGCTTAGCGGATCGGTTGTCAACCCTTCTCTATTCTCGATCAACACCGGGACCAGATAGCTGTCAGGTTGCAGGCGCAGCCACGAGAGACTCACCCAGTAGAGCGACCCGCGGGTGCTCAGGGTCAGGTTGAGGCAATCCGCCTGGGATTGACACCCTATGACGTGTGAAGGCATGCCACTGTGCCCGAGAAACTCCTGTAACACCAGGTCGGTTGTTCCACTACCCTCGCGGGCGAAGATGCGGATCGGCTCTGGAGTACCACCTACTTCCGACCAACTGCGAATCGTGCCGCCGAGGATGCCCGCCAGTTCCGCGCTCGTAAGTGGTCGTGTCAGGCGATTAGTGATATCGGTTACAAAAACGATGGCATCGTAGCCGATAGGCGCAGCGCATGTCAACGCCACCCCGGAGGATGCAAGCCGGGTGATCTGTTCATCAGAGAGCGCTTCGGAGGCGGCAAGCAGGTTGACGGAGCCGCCTGTTGCAAGTTCAACTCCGCCGAGCGTTCCTACGGGGTTGACGTTGAATCGAATCTTGCGTTCGATCTCCCCGGCTATCGGCAGCTCCCATATCTCCGCGTTACTTTCCTGGAAAGCCTTAACCCAGTTACTTGCCAGGCCCAGCTCACTACCCAGAATAGTAGCGCTTCCGGCAATGGTCACCGCGGGCATCGGCGACGCCATGTTGACCAGCGGCACGATCAGGCCGCTGGCGTCAGCCAGACTGGCAGTGAATGCCAGCAGGTTGCCGGCCAGGGTGGCGAGGAAGACCAGGAGGGCGAGCCGCCGGTCGGAACGAGCGTCAGCCTCCTTGAAGGCTTTGATTTGCTCCCGGGTAAGCTGGACTTCGGATTCGTTGCTCGTAACACTCGTTCCCCCATTGGAAGAAGATGGGGACAGGTTCGATGGTGCTGACATAACCCCTTCTTTCGAGTATGGAGTTTGATGATCGACAGGTTACGATAGAACCCTGTCACGTGCCCATGCGGCTACGCCGTACTCTGCCAGGATGAATACAGGTGTTTTCCCGGGAGAGCATTTCCTTCCCAGACCCTCCCCGCTGGCGGGTTGATTTCCGGGAGGGCAACGCCCTTCTCCACACTCCCGGTGGGGAGGGTCGTGGGGAAACCCGGTTTCCCCAGATGTTCACGTCAGGCGCGGTAGCGTGGCTTGCCGGCACTCCGGCACTGCCTTGAGTTGCCGCGCCTGACAGGTTGGTAGCGTGACATATCGGATGGCGCCTACCCCATAATGTGGTAGCCACCATCAACGTAGGTAACCTCGCCAGTGATCAGGCGCGCGGCGTTCGTGGCCAGAATGGCCGTGAACAGACCCACATCGGCCGTAGTTACCAGACGCTGGGCGGGTGCGCGCTCGGCGGCTCGGGCCAGCAGTTCGTCGAAGTCTTCAATGCCCGAGGCGGCGCGGGTCTGGATCGGACCAGGGGAGATGATGTGGGTACGGATGCCTTTTGGCCCCAGCTCGTAGGCGATATAGCGCACTGCCGACTCGAGGGCAGCTTTGACCGGCCCCATCAGGTTGTAGTTCTCTACCACCTTCTCCGCCCCGTAGAAACTCATAGCGTAGAGCGTCCCGCCGTCGGTCATCAGCGGCTCCGCCAGGCGCGCCATCCGGATGAACGAGTGGCAGGAGATGTCCATCGCCACCAGGAACCCCTCGCGCGACGACTCGATCAGCCGTCCCTGCAGGTCTTCTTTCGGCGCGAAGGCGATGGAGTGCAGGGCAACATGGAGTTGGCCCCACTGTTCGCGGATGGTGTCGAAGACGGCCTCGAGTTGCCCTTCGGCGCGCACATCGCAGGGGAGAAAGATCGGCGCTTCGAGTTCCGCAGCCAGTGGCTCGACGAACGGGCGCGCTTTTTCGTTCAGGTAGGTTATGGCGAGTTCAGCGCCGAGGAAACGAAAGGCCCTGGCGCAGGCGTAGGCAATCGACTGGTCGTTGGCAATGCCGAGGATCAGCCCTTTCTTGCCGTCCAGTCGCAGGTCGGCTGCGCTGTACATGGTCAGAAACTCCTTTGCTGGGAGTGGACAACCACCGGGGGGAACCCGGGGCAATCGGCGCACCCCGCCCCCCCCGGCGCCGCCCGGAGGGCGCGGGGAGGGCGGCGTTCCCCGGGCCCCGGCCTGTCGGACGATCAGTTGTTCCCGACGGCCACGCCCCGGCCCTGCTGGAGCCGGGCCAGCTCGGCGCGCAGGCGCTCGTTTTCGGCCCGCAGGTGGGCCACTTCGGCGCTTGCGTCACCGTTGGGCAGGCCAGCCGCACCCAGCGCCGGGTGGTCCATCTCCAGCTCCAGGGCCGCGGCGATCTCGTTCAGGACGGCTTTTTCGGCCAGGTTGGGTTTGTTGCCGGCCAGCACAACCTGCGTGGCCAGGGCCACAGCCTCTTCGCGATCCTCGCGGTTCGGCACGAGTCGGGGCAAGGCGGCAAGCGCGCCCTGCCGATCCAGCTTCAGGGTCAGGAACTGATCCTTGAAGAGCGCTCGCAACTCCTCTGCCTGCATGCCGGCAAAGCGGGCATGCTCGACCAGCCGGGCAATAGTACTGATAGTCCGCGGCTCGACGTCACGATCCGCCCGCGAGATCAAGAGAATGAGGCGCGCCGCGGCGGCCCGGAAGCCACCCTCGGCGATGTTGGCGCGCAGATGCTCGGCCCTGGCGGCAAAGGCCCGTTCGGCCTCCGACTCAACCGCGACCTTGCGCTCCGGGCGCGGCGGAAAGAGCATGCCCAACCCCAGGGGGCCGTAGACGCTCTTGAACCACAGTTCCAGCCCTGTGTCGCGGAGATTGCCCACTGACTCCAGCCAGGTCTCAATGGCGTCGGCCACCTCTCGCTCAAGGGTCAGGAAGGGGTTATCGTCCGCGACAGGGAGACGATTACGGCGCGCGCCCTCGGCCAGGACCGCGATGGGCCACATCCAGGGGTTGCGGTTGGAGAAAACGTAGTGCTGGAGCCGCGCCGGGTTCAGCTCGCGGAGCGCCGCTGCCGACTGCTCGGTCACCCCCAGACGCACCCAGGGGTCCGCAAAGATTTTGTACCAGCCTGTCGTGACCTCGGAGACCTGGGCGAAGGTGTCGAAGTAGCGCTCTTCGTCGCGGCCATCGTCCAGACGCCTGATGTCGTCCAGCGAGCGCTCGACAAAGCGAACGCGATACTGCGGAAGCACTGCGACGCGGTCGTAGGATGTTTCGTCGGCAGGCTCGATGAGCATCTCGTAGAGACCGGGCAGGAGCTGATCAATGAACTCCAGGGTGCCGTAGATGGCCGAGGTCTCCCGACTCGCGACCCGGCCCGAGACGAAGATTCCCAGATGCCCGATGTCTTCGTGGAGGGTGTAGACGATCACCTGATCGTCACGGATAATCTCCTCGTCGCTCTCGTATACGTCGAGGATCCAGTTAAGGGCCTGCTGTGGCGGCGTAATATTGTCGCCGCGCGAAGCGAAGACCACGATCGGGGCCTTGATATTCTTCAGGCTCAACGGGCGGCCATCGGAGAGCTGAATCTGGTTCGTGCCCAGCTTGTTGCCAACGAAGAGATCGTTGACGATGAACTCCATCTCTTCGGTTGTCAACTTGAAGAAGCCGGTCCACCACTTCTCGAACTCGAGATAGCGCGCCGGCTCGGTATCAATGCTGGCATACACCCGGTACTGCTTGCCCCACAACGTATTGGCCAGATTGAGGTTCTCGAAGTTCTGCACCAGATAGGCGCCATCAAAACGATCATTGCCCAGGGCAGAGAGGTAGGAGGTAATCCAGGCGCCGCCCCAGAGGCCGCCGGTGTAGCGGATGGGGTTCTTGCCGCGCGCACCCGACCAGTAGGCGAGCGGCGCGCCTTTCATGATGATCGGTCCAGACAGATCGGGTGCGACGGCGGCGAGCATGGCCACGGCCCACCCCGCCTGGCAGTTGCCGGTCACACAGGGTTTGGGCGCGTCGGGGTGGAGGCGGATCACCTCGCGCAGAAAGGCTGCCTGGGCCACGCCGATGTCTTCGAGGGTCTGGCCAGGTACCGGCTCGGGGCGGAAGCTGATGAAGTAAACCGGGTGCCCGGCGCGCAGGAGCACGCCGATCTGTGAGTCCTCTTTCATGCCGCTGACACCGGGCCCGTGGCCGGCACGAGGGTCAACGATGACAAAGGGCCGTTTCCCCGGGTCGATCTGCTGACCGGCCGGTGGCACAATGCGGTAGAGGAGATAGTTACAGGGCCGGGGCAGGTCCTTGCCATCGATGAGCAACTCGTAGTCGTAGATCAACACCGGCGGAGCGCCCGCGGCCTCGTGCTCGAAGAACTGGTTGCCGCGCTGCCGCAGCACATCGAGGAAGAGGATCGAGCGCCGGGTCGTGTCTTGCAGGTAGCTCAGATAGGCTGCCATCCAGCCGAGGGTAAGCGTGACCGGATTAAAGGCCTGCGCTGGCGTGAACATCGCGGCGGCAAGTTGCTGCGGATCGGTTCGCTGAAGGCTCTGCATGGTCCTGTTCCTTTTCCTTTCACGTGAGATGCCGATGCGGCTGCCCCGCACAACGACGGCGCGACCTGCGAGGTTCGCGGGTTGCGCCCTCCCACACGTTCCCCAGTGTCGAGACCCGGGTGCCTGCGTGGCTATGTTCGAGCGGCGAGGGAGCAAAGGAAGGCGCTGGGGAGACAGGGAGCGGCAACGTTGCCGTCTTCCACTATAGCGGGGAAAGATTATGGTGTCGTCATCGTCGTGTTAACTTCTGGTTAATGGTAGAGTAGCTCTCGCGGCGCGGCGCGCGCGTCAGCACCATGCTACACTGGTGCAGCAACAACCGGATTACCCGGGCCTGGGAGGGCAACGCGTTCCCCGAGACGCTCATGCCCAACCGGGCGATCCGGAAAAGCGCCAGGCGCTGCCATCAAGCAGCATCGGCATAACAGAGCCGACCCGCAAACGAACGGATCAACCATGGCACAGCCTTCCTTCAACCCTCTGGCACTCCTCCGCCGGTTCCGCGGTGTCGAGTTTCAACTGCTGCTGACCGTACTGCTCTTCTTTGCTGCGGGCTACTTGCTCGTGGTTGTAGCGACGCGGCAGCGCGAGTTCGTCGCCAGCGTGCCGGGAGTCCTGACCATTCTGTGGCCCTCGACGCTCCCGCTGCTGCTATTCATCGGCGTATCGCTGGGCCTGAGCCTGAGCAGCCCGCGCGCCGACCAGGTGCTGCTGCCCCTGGTGGCGCTGCTGGCCGGACTGAGCCTGATGCTAACCGCGCGGCTCGAACCGAGCCTCAACACGCTCTACCGTTGCACCGCCGCCGATGGCACGGTCTTCCCCTGTTACGAGGGGGTGGCGGCCAAACAGTCGCTCTGGGTGACGCTGGGAGTGCTGGGGTTGGGCGCCATGCTGTTCGTGCCCTGGGATCGCCTGCTCATCCGCACCCTGCGCCTCTCACTGATTGACTTCCTGGACCACTACCGCTACGTCTGGCTGGCTCTGGGCCTGCTGCTGATCTTTGCCACCTTCCTCTTCGGGGTTGATCCCAACAACAGCGGGGTCAGGGTCTGGTTCAACTTCGGGTTGTTTCTCTTTCAACCCTCGGAGCTGTTGAAGATCATTCTGGTGATCTTCATGGCCTCGTACCTGAACGAGTACCGCGAGGTGGTGAGCGCGGGCTACCGGATCGGACCGTTGACCCTGCCGCCGTTGCCGTACCTGGTGCCAATCGTCGGTATGTGGGGGCTGGCGATGGCAACGATTGTGTTCCAGCGCGACCTGGGGGCGGCGCTCCTGCTCTTCGGGGTCTTTCTGGCCATGCTCTACGCGGCCACGGGGCAGGGTTGGTACGTGCTGGTGGGGATGCTGGCCTTTGGCCTGGGAGCCTATGTGCTCTACCGGATCGTGCCGGTGGTGGCCATTCGCGTGCAGATCTGGCTCGATCCGTGGGCAACGGCCCAGGGCAGCGGCTACCAGATCGTCCAGGCGATCTACGCGCTGGCTTCGGGGCGGATCTTCGGCACGGGGTTGGGGCTGGGGGTACCGGCGATTGTGCCGGCCATTCACACCGATTTCATCTTCACCGCCATCGGGGAGGAGATGGGCCTGGCCGGCACCCTGGCGGTGTTGATCGCGTACATTTTGCTGATTTTTCGCGGCTTCCACATCGCCCTGCGTATTCCGGGGCGCTTTCGGGGCTTCGAGCAACTCCTGGCAGTCGGGCTGACGACGATCATCGCTGTCCAGACGCTGATCATCATCGGCGGCAACCTGCGACTGATCCCGCTTACCGGCATCACGCTGCCGTTCGTCTCCTATGGCGGCTCGTCAGTACTGGTCAACTTCATTATTGTTGGTCTGCTCATGCGGATCTCAGCGTTCAGCCAGCGCTGAGCACCGGAGAACCTGCGTCTCCCCAATCCCCTGGCCGCCGGAGTGGCAGGCCCTCGGCGGCGGGAGGTTCTGGGAGGGCCCGGCCCTCCGTCGTTGTGCAGCGCAGCCGGGTGGGT
>JBDNDG010000138.1:0-10722 GCA_046719255.1 Chloroflexaceae bacterium | reverse complement strand
GGCCATACGGTGGCCGGGCCCCCAGAAGCAGCGCGTAGCAGCGTAGCGAAAGGAGTGACCATGCGTATCGGGATCCTCACCGGTGGCGGTGATGTGCCCGGCCTGAACCCCGCTATCAAAGCGGTGGTTAATCGGGCGTACGCCAATGGCTGGGAAGTCGTGGGCATCCGCCGAGGTTGGGCCGGTCTGCTCAACTATAACCCCGACGACCCGGAAGGCAGCGCGGAGTGGGTCGAACCGCTCACTCCGGCAAGCGTGCGCACGATCGACCGCTATGGCGGCACCCATCTTCACACCTCCCGCACCAACCCGGCCAAGGTCAAAGAGTCGGCAATGCCCGCCTTTCTGAAGGGCCGCTTCGAGTTCAAAGGTGAGAAGAAGGTTGCCGATGCCACCCCCCACGTCTTGCGGGTGCTCGAGCACCTGGGCATCGACACGCTGATCCCCATCGGCGGCGATGACACGCTCAGTTATGGGGTGCGCATGCACCAGGAGGGGGTGCGCGTGATCGCTATTCCGAAGACGATGGACAACGATGTCTTCGGAACAGACTACTGCATCGGTTTCAGCACCGCCGTTACCCGCAGCGTCGAGTTCATCAACGCGCTGCGGACGCCGGCGGGCAGCCACGAGCGCATCGCGGTGGTCGAACTCTTCGGGCGCAACTCGGGCGAAACGGCGCTGATCTCCGCCTACCTGGCCGATGCGGACCGGGCACTGATCAGCGAGGTGCCCTTCGACGTCGAACGGGTGGCGAAATTCCTGGTCGAGGATCGCAAGAACAACCCGAGCAACTATGCGGTGCTGGTGGTTTCCGAAGGGGCGAGCATGATCGGCGGCCAGGTGGTCGAGTACGGTCAGGAAGACGCTTATGGCCACCGCAAACTCGGGGGCATCGGGCAGATCGTGGGCGAAGCGATCAAGCAGATCACCGGCATCGAGATCGTCAATCAGCAGCTCGCGTACCTGATGCGCGCTGGCGCGCCGGACTCTCTCGACCGCATGGTGGCGATCTCCTACGGCAACCTGGCCGTGCAACAGCTCGAGAAGGGTCACAACGGGGTGATGGTGGCGCTGCAGAACGGCGTGTACACGACCGTGCTGGTAGACACCTGCATCCAGGGCGTCAAGCGCGTAGATGTGCCCGAACTGTACGACACCGAGCAGTACAAGCCGCACATCACCCACCTGGTCGGCAAACCGATGTTCCTGTATTAGAGAGGAGAACCGCTATGGCAAAGGTACGGTTGACCCGCGGGAAGTTCCAGGGCATCTCGGCGTGCGCTGATGAGCGCGGGGTCATCGCTGCCGCCGCGATGGATCAGCGGGGCTCGTTGAAGAAGGCTATCGCCAAGGCCCGCGGCGAGGGTGGGCAGGCGACCTTCGAGGATATGGTCGCGTTCAAGACGGCGGTCACCAAGATCCTCACCCGCCACTCGAGCGCCATTCTGATGGACCCGGAATACGGTCTGGAGGCTCTCAAGCATCGCGCGCCGGGCACGGGCGTGCTGATGGCGTATGAGAAGACCGGCTACGACGCCAGCGTGAAGGGCCGCCTGCCCGACCTGCTGGCGGAGTGGAGCGTGCGCCGGATCGTTGAGGCCGGGGCCGACGCGGTGAAGATTCTGCTCTACATCAACCCCTTCGACGATCCGAAGATCAACTCGATCAAGTACGCCTTCATCGAGCGCATCGGCGCGGAGTGCGCCGCGCTGGACATCCCCTTCTTCCTCGAGCCGCTGGCCTACGATGATGAGGTTGGCGACGAGAAGAGCTTTGCCTTCGCCAAGGTGAAGCCGAAGTATGTCACCGCCTACATGGAGGAGTTTTCCAAGCCGCGCTACGGCGTTGATGTGCTGAAGGTCGAGGTGCCTGTGAACATGAAGTTCGTGTCGGGCACGCGCGCCTTCACCGGCGAAGAAGCCTACACCCGGCAGGAGGCTATGCAGCTGTTCCGGGAGTCAGCGGCGGCGGCCACCAAGCCCTTCATCTACCTCAGCGCTGGTGTCACCGACGAAATCTTCCGCGAGACGCTCGAACTGGCCGCCGAAGCCGGTACGCCCTTCGCCGGTGTGCTCTGTGGCCGCGCAACCTGGCAGGACGGCATCCCCGTCTATGCCCAGGGGGGCGTCGAGGCGCTGGAGGCCTGGCTGAGCGACCGGGGGGTGCAGAACATCGAGGCTCTCAACCAGGTGCTCGCCAGGGGCGCGGTTCCCTGGTGGACGGTCTACGGCGGCAAGGAGAATATCGAGGTGATTGACCTGCCGAGCTGGCAGTACCCGACCGGCCGTTAAGGGCCGCTCGCGGTTTGTTAAGCCGGTTGTGACGGGTAGGGAGGGCTTCGCCCTTCCCTGCCCGCTCCCATTGCAGCGATCACCAGCATCGTTACAGACCACCAGCGACAAGCCGCGGCAGGGAGGACGTGTCCTCCGTGCAACACCCTAACAGTGTGATGTCATGCGTGTGAAAGGAGTTACCTGATATGGGCAAGGTCGCCATCCACGGCTTCGGGCGCATCGGGCGGTCGCTGCTTCGCGTCGCTCTTCAGCAGAACCTCTGGTCGCCGGTCTCGGTTTCGGATATCAAGGACCCCAAGACGCTTGCCGCTCTCTTCGAGGTAGACACCAACTATGGGCGCTGGCACGAGCCGGTGTCGGCGAGTGAGTCGGGGATGACCATCGGCGGGCGCGAGGTGCTGTTCTTTAACTCGAAGAACGAACTGCCCGACTGGAAGGCCCTGGGCGTGGATCTGGTCATTGACTGCACCGGGCGCGCCACGCGCCGCCCCGGCGCCCAGGCACATCTCGACCGGGGCGCGAAGCGAGTGCTCATCTCGGCGCCCAGCAAGTCGCGCGAGGACGCCGATGCCTTCCTCCTGCCGGGCATCAACCTGGAGAGCTTTGACCCCGACAAGCACCGCATCATCAGTATGGCCTCCTGCACCACCAACGCCCTGGCTCCCGTGGTCAAGGTGGTCCTGGAGAACTTCGGCATTAAGTACGGTCTCTTCTCGACCGTACACGCCTACACCAACACGCAGTCACTCACTGACCAGCCGATGGACGACCGGCGCGACTCGTGGGCTGCCACGGAGAACCTGATTCCCTCCTCGTCGGGTGCGGCTAAGGCCCTCGGCTTCATCTGGAGCGGCCTGAAGATCACCGGCAAGGCTTACCGTGTGCCCGTCAGCACCGGTTCGATCGTGGAACTGAATGTGCTCACTGAGAAGCCGGTGACGGTGGAAGCGGTGAACGACGCGTTCCGCAAGGCCGCCGGGGAAGCGCCGCTCAAGGGTATCATGGATGTGCTGGAGGACGAGTGGGCCTCGTCGCGTATCGTTGGCGATCCGCACTCTTCGATTGTTGACCTGCCTCTGACTCAGATGCAGGGCGACTTGCTCTCCGTCGCGGCCTGGTACGACAACGAGTGGGGCTACGCCACCCGTCTGGCCGAGACGGCAGCGATGCTCAGCCAGCACTGAAAACAGGCCGTGCGCGGAAGGGGAGGGGGGCATTCCGTCCCCCTCCCCTTTCAGTTTCCCTGGAGGAGGAGCCCGGTTCCCACCTCCAGCGGGGAGGGTTTCCCCGGGAGTGCTTACGCGGGCCTCCGGCCCGCGTACCCGGGTGCAGAGGGTGAAGGCGCGGGGGCCCGGTCCCCGCGGGTGCCCTTGCCATGCCGCCCGGTCACCTGCACATCATTCATCCCCAAAACAAATCCCCATATCGCGGGCCGTCAGGATGGTGTCACAGTCGAGGGGTACGGTTTTCATACGGCTGGTTGCTACCTCCAACGGCACATACTTCACCGTTGGCGGGTCAAGCGCCACCATGATCCCCGACTGGCCCTCGGCGATGGCGCGAATCGCCGCAGCGCCGAAGCGCAGCGCCAGCAGGCGATCGAAGGTGGTGGGCGAACCGCCGCGCAACAGGTGGCCCAGCACCACCAGTCGCGTCTCGCGCTCAGTAAGCTCCTCCAGCGCATGGGCGACCTTTTCGCCTACCCCACCAAGGCGATCAGCCCGCCCTGGCTCGCGCGCCACCACTGAGAAATCTCCGCCCATGGGCCGGGCGCCCTCAGCCACCACAACAATGGAAAAGTAGCGCCCGGCTTCTTCACGCTGGCGAATCTTCTCGGCTACTACTTCCAGGTTGTAGGGGATCTCGGGAATAAGGATAGCATGGGCCGATCCGGCGATGCCGGCGTGCAGGGCGATCCAGCCAGCGTAGCGCCCCATCACCTCCACCACCAGCACGCGCTGGTGGGCGTGGGCGGTAGCCGTGAGGCGATCCAGACATTCCGTGGCAAAGGCGACGGCCGTGTCGAAGCCAAAGGTTGACACGGTACCATCGAGGTCGTTATCAATCGTCTTGGGCACGCCGATCACCCGCACCCCCTTGCGGGCCAGCGCCGCCGCAATCTCCATCGAGCCGTCACCACCAATGGAGATCAGGGCATCGATGCCATACGCCGCCAGGCCGTTGACCAGTTCATCGGTGCGATCGCGTTCGTACACCGTGCCATCGGGTCGCTGGGTCGGGTAGCGCATGGGATGCCCGCGGTTGGTTGTGCCAATGATCGTGCCACCCAGACTGGTGATCCCGCGCACGCTATCACGGGTGAGTGGGATCACGCCTCCCTGGGGGTACTCCTTGGGCGACAGAATGCCCGCGAAGCCGTCACGGATCCCGTAACACTCCCAGCCTCGATGTAGCGCCGAAAGCACCGCGGCGCGGATCACGGCGTTGAGTCCCGGTGCGTCACCCCCACCGGTGCTCAGCGCAATACGAAAGGGTGCGCTATGCGAGTGAGCCATCGTTCCTCTCTCCCCTCAGTCTGAGCGTCTATCGTCAGGAAAAACCCGCAGGTGACGGTTGGTCCCGGCAGGTTTCTCCAGACTCCAGACGCTCTCTCCTTGCTGCCTCTTCGCCCCAGTGTAGCAGGAGGGCGCGGCTGTCACTGTTGCCGTTGTGTATCGCGCTGTGACAGTCCATCCACTCAGGCATGGTTCAGACTCCAGGGTCCAGTCTGACCGATGCTCCATGACCCCACACAACCGGGCTGTGGCACTGTGGCAATGAAGGCCAGATGAGCCAGCTCGTTCGAAACAGGGCTTACACCGGTTCAGCGATGGTGATCAGGCGGTGGGTCATATCAACGGTGGCACCATTTACGATCACTTTATCGCCGATGCACGACACCAGGGTTACCTGCTCCCGGCCGGTGGGCAGGATGTACTCAACCTGATCGGGCGTTGCCCGGATTTGCCTGCTAACCACATAGGTATGGGCGGTGCCGTCGGCGCTGTAGAGGATGAGTTGCGCGCCGATAGGTACCTCTTTGAGGCGCGCGAAGGGCGCAGGAATGTGGGGGGTATTGCGGAAGCGCAGCACATGGCCCCAGAGCACCACATTCTCACCCTGACCGGGAGCCGCGCTCAGGTTATACCAGCCAACATCGTGATCTGGCACAACCGGCACGCCCTTGCGGTCCAACCCAACAGGCACGAGGATCCGGTCAAGCTCGATCACCGGGATGACGAGCCGCACCGGCGGGCCACCAGCGCGCTGGATCACAGGCGCGGGCGTGGCCGTCGCCGGCACGCGGGTGGCCGTCGCCGGTATGCGCGTGGCCGTCGCGGGCACAGGGGTGGCCATCATTGGCGCGGGGGTGGCCCTCACGGGGGCAGGGGTGGTCATCGGAGGCGTTGCCGTCACTGGCACAGAGGAGGTAGCAGCGGAGCGGATCAGGGCAGCCGGCTGAGCCAGACCACCACCGGCGAGCAGCGCTAGCAGGATCATAACAACAAAGCGCATAGCATCTGTGCTCCGGGAGTTGTTGATTGGCCGTAGATGTCAACGAACGGAGGTTGATTGGCGATGCAACAACCTGCTACAGTCACTATAACACATTCCCGGCACAGCGCGATTGCAATCAGCGGCACAAGATAGGCTATAATCTCTCAAGCAACGGTTTCAACGCGCTTGAGAATCTGGTCCTCCACTCCATGCCTGCGCTGAATCGTGTGGAGGTATAGAGGGGTGGAGGTGTAGCACCGAGGGAGCCATGAAGCTCAAAGGACGCGTCGCCATCATCACCGGGGCCTCGAGCGGCGTCGGCTACGCTACGGCACGGTTGTTTGCGCGGGAGGGCGCAACGGTTGTTGCGGCGGCGCGCCGCCGCGAGCTGCTGGAGCACCTGATCGCCGAGATCGCCTACGAGGGTCATCAGGGGTTGAGCATTCCCGCCGATGTGACGGACTCAGGGCAGGTGCAACATCTTGTAGAGCAAACCATCGCGCTCCTCGGGCGGATCGACATTCTGATCAACTGCGCCGGGGGCGTGATGAAGATCTCGCCGGTGGAGCAGTTCAGCGATGCCGAGTGGCGCGCGATCCTCGATACCAACCTCACCGGCGTTTTCTACGCGACCCGTGCCGTCGTGCCGTATATGAAGCGTCAACATAGTGGCACAATCGTGAACCTCGGCTCGCGTGCGGGCAAAATGGGGATCGCCAACATCAGCCCCTTCAGTGCCGCGAAGTTTGCCCTGGCAGGCTTTTCGCAGTCACTGGCTCAGGAGTTGCGCCCATATAACATCTTTGTGACGAATGTGGTTGCGGGCATGATCAATGCCGATCTTGCGCCCCTCAACCCCGATGAGTCGCTGCGTCGGCGCCTGCTGACCACTGAAGATGTGGCCCAGGCGCTGCTCTGGGTCTGTACTCTGCCACCCAGCCTGCGGGTGGATGAGTTGCCGATTATGCCGCGCCACGTAGATCTCTGACCCGCGCAGCGCAGCCCGCGCGTGTCCCGGCCTACGGGAGAGCCGGGTTTCCGTATGTCACTCCGCCGGGGAGGGTTCGGGGCATTCCGCCCCCCCTTCCAGCCTTCCCCCGCCGGGGAGAGGAGCCCGGCTCCCACCCCTGGCGGGGAAGGGCCAGGGAGAGCTGCGCTCCCGCAGACTCCGTTTTCAGCGTGGTAGGGCGTGGCGTAGCCACATGCGCCTGAGGCGACCAGTGGACATCACGATCATCGGCGAGTATGAAATCACCTATTGCGCGGACCACGAGCCGGCCCTGGTGATCCACCACGTCGTGCGCGGCTATGATACTGCGGTGCTCGATGCAGCGGCTGTGGCGACGCTCCGGGAGTTGCTCACTGTCCAGCAAAAGCGCATTCGTCCTCTGGGCGAGTACCAGGCCGTCTTCGGGGCCGGAGGGGATATGACGATATATACGGCCACGAATCAACGCGCCGTCTACCTTAACAGCGAGCAGACTGCGCGGCTTGCGGCGCTGTTGAGAGGTAAGGAGCCGAGGTAGCCCGCTGCAGAGCCTATGTCGGACCAGTCTCGTCGCCGCTACCGCCAGTGGGGGGCGCACGTGCTCGCCTTCTGGGCATACGCTCTGCTGACCGTGGGCCTTACCTGGCCGGCTGCGGCCCACCTGACAACACACGTTGCTGCAGGCGACGGCGGGCGCTTTGCCTACTCTGGCCTCAACGACGCAATCCAGTACACCTGGAGCTTCTGGTGGGTTCAGCGCGCGTTGACAGACGGGCAATCGCCTTTTGAGACAGCGTTGCTGTTCTACCCCGAAGGAGCGCCGCTTTATCGGCACACCCTGGTGCCGGCTATCGCCCTTCTGCTGGCGCCGATCACCGCCCTGGCCGGCCCGGTAGCAGCCTACAACCTCGGCGTCATGCTCGGCGTAGCATTCACCGGGTATGGGGTCTTCCTGCTTGCTGGCCAGTATGCACGCCACGACCTGAGCGCCTGGATCGCTGGAGCCCTGGTAGCTGCCTGTCCCTTTATGGCAATGAAGCTACAGGTCTCGCACCTCAACCTGCTCTATACAGGCTGGCTGGCGTTATTGCTGTTCGCGCTGGAGCGTTTCGACGCCACAGGCAATCCGCGCTACGCGCTGCTCGGGTCCCTCAGTGTGGCCGGGGTAGTCTATACGGACTGGTACCTGACCCTGATCGCCGGGTGCCTGCTGCTTACCCGGGTCGGCGTGAATGTGTGGCGCCCGGTACGGCGCCCGAACCTGGTTCGCAGCTACGCGCTAGCGGGTCTCCTCGCGGCCCTGACGTCGGCGCCGCTGCTGCTGGGGCTCTGGACGACCAGTGCGCGCTTCCCACCGTTCAGCGAGAGCCAGTGGATCTCGTGGGAGGTGGGGGTACGCGGCTATTCGGCAGACGCTGCCGGTCTGTTCTTTCCCGCGCTGCTCCAACCGGTGTGGCGCGGCGCTGCCGAGGCCCTGACAGCACCGCTGGTCGCCGGGGTGCCAGTGATTGAGGGGTGGTACATCGCTGCAGGCTGGACACTGCTCGGGCTGGCGTCTGTGGGGATCTGGCGATACGGGCGCGCGCAGTGGCGCTTGCTCGCTGTCGCCGCGGTTGGCTGGTTGCTCTCGCTGGGACCGGAGCTGCGGGTACTGGGTGTGGAAACCGGCATAGCGATGCCCTATGCGCTGATCCAGAGACTGCCCCTGCTCGAGACGGGGCGCCGTCCCAATCTTTTTGCGCTGACCTGCATCCTGATCGCCGCTGTCTTTGCCGCGCAAGGTCTGCGGTGGCTCCTTGAGCGGTCAGGACGCCGGGGCTGGTTAGTGCTCGCGGGGGTCGCGCTAGTGGCGAGCATTGAACTCTGGCCGCCGCCACGCCAGCCAGCACGCATCGCGGCACCTGCGCTCTATGCCGCCATCGCCAGTCGGCCGGGGCCGGTGGTGGATGTGCCAGTAGGGAGCGACATCGAGGCGCGGACGCTGCTCCATCAGATGACCCATGGCCAGCCCATCCTGCGCGGCTACCTTTCACGCTCGCCCGACTACCCGACCCTGGACTATAACCCGCTGGTGCGCGCCCTGGCGCTGCTGGAGCCGCTTCCGACCCGGGATATCGTGGCGCTTGACGACGACGCGCTGACGGCGATGCAGTGTTTCTACCGCTTCCGCCACGTGGTTGTCGAGCGGCCGCTGGTGAGAGCCGAGGAGTTCGCCTGGTTAGCGCCGCTCGGGGCACGGCTCCACGCTCCTGCGCCCTGGTACGACGATGGTCATTTCGTGGCCTACGAACTGCCCGTGCCCACGCCGCCCTGCGCCGCCTTCAGTTTCCTCGGCGCGGGATGGCACGGGCGTGAAGGTGCGGGTGAGCAGATCTGGCGCTGGATGGGTAGGCGGGCCGAACTCTGGGTCGTAAATCCCGCGGCTACCTCCGGCCCCGTCGTGCTCACCCTGCGCGCCGAAAGCTACGGCCCCGCCGACACCGCGATCGTCAATCCACTCCGGCTCGCGCGCGCGGGACAAACCCTGGCAGTGGCGCCGATCGCCCGCGAGGCGCGCACCTATCACCTTGTGCTCACCTTGCCGCCGGGGGCAAGCCGCCTCGACCTGATCCCTGCGCGCGTCGCCAGGCACACCGACGGGCGCGAACTCAGCCTCAGCGTTGCTCAGATCCGGGTGCAGGCGCCGGAAGCGCAGGGTACCCCGTGACCTGCACCAGTGCCTGAAGCGCCTGCACGTCGCCGGGCGCGATGCGCCCCCCGCCAATGCTCAGCGCATCGGCAGTGCCGCAGGCCACGCCCAGGCGCAGGGCCTCGGGCAGGGCCAGGCCACGGAGCAGGCCGGTCGCCAGCCCGGCCAGCAACGAGTCGCCGCTCCCCACACTGCTCACAATGCGCACCTCCGGCGGGCGGGCCCACCAGGCGCCGCTGGCATCGGCGGCCACGCAGCCCAGGGCGCCGAGGGTCACTGCCGCCAGCGTCACCCCCTGCGACCGCACGCGTTGCAGCGCTGCCAGGGCAGCAGGCACATCGGTTACCGGGCGCCCCAGCACCGCTCCCAGTTCGGACCCATTGACCTTCACGCCCCAGGGCCGGGTTGCCAGGGCCGCTTCGAGCGCCGGGCCGCTTGTATCCACCAGCACGCGCGGGCCGCGAGCCGCCAGATCGGCCAGCAATGTGCCCAGGGCGGCAGGCTCGATCCCGCGGGGCAGGCTGCCCGAAAGCACGGCAAGGGTAGCCCCGGGCGACTCCGCCAGCACGTCGCTGGCGAAGGCGCGCCAGTCGGCGGGGGCGAGGATCGGCCCGGCCTCGTTCAGCGCGGTCGCATCGCCGGCCTCGCGGTCAACCACGAGCACACAGGTGCGCGTCTCGCCGGCCTGGTGGCGCGTCCAGCGGCCCATCAACCCCTCAGCGGCGGCCAGGTGGGCTACCGCGTCGCCGGTTAGCCCGCCAAGGGGCGCGCAGACCAGTGCCGGCTGGCCGAGGGTGCGGGCCGCGCGGGCTACGTTGAGCCCCTTGCCCCCCGCGGTAACAAGAACCTCGTCGGTGCGGAAGACACCGCCGAGACGCAGGCCGTGGAACACCATCGTACGGTCGAGCGCCGGATTGGGTGTGATGATCAGTATCACCAGGTGTCTCCTACCGTGAACACAGGCCGGGCGCGGGAGGGGTTCGAGGGTTCCGCACCCCCCTCCCAGCCTCCCCCCGCTGGGGGGAGGAGCAGCAGCCTTCGGACTTCCAGCCTCCCCCCGCTGGGGTTCGAGGGTTCCGCACCCCCCTCCCAGCCTCCCCCCGCTGGGGGGAGGAGCATCGCAATGCCGGCTCACGGGTCCTACCTACCCGTTCCCCAGTCTCCCCCAGCCGGGGGGAGGAGCAGCAGCCTTCGGACTTCCAGCCTTACCCCCGCTGGGGTTCGAGGGTTCCGCACCCCCCTCCCAGCCT